>JAUYJF010000017.1 GCA_030688685.1 Candidatus Yanofskyibacteriota bacterium
TTGTTCCTCTGTATCAAGGGGAGCACGCAAAGTGGTTCGCGCAGAAGTTTCGGAGTCCAACAGGGCGCGCAAGAACGTAAGCGTTTCGCGTTTATAAAGCGTCTCCGCGAATTGCGCTCGCGTTCTTTTTCTTCCCTTGCAGCTCAAGGGATATTTTGCGTTCGTGCCATATATTCTCATCGGAAATCACTATGAATACAAAAAGCATTATTGTTGGAGGCGCGATTGCGACTATCGCGGTCGCGGGACTTGTGTCGGGCGTAGGCAGGAGCGGGACGGGAAGCGAACGTATCTTGGAGGTTCCGGTAGTGAATGCGACTGCGCTCTCTGATCCTTCCTGCGGGTGTTGCGGAAACCACGCGGCATACCTGGGGAACTCCGGTTTTTCGGTAGATCGCCAGAGCGTCCAGGATATTACTGCCACAAAGCAAGAGTATGGCATTCCCCATGAACTGATGAGCTGTCACACCACGCTTATTGAAAGTTATGTGGTGGAAGGGCATATGCCGTCAGTGGCCATCAAAAAGCTTCTTGAAGAGGCGCCGGATATCAAGGGGATCGCGCTTCCGGGAATGCCGCACGGGAGTCCCGGCATGAGTGGCCGCAAGAATGAGACATGGACCGTATACACGATAGAGCATGACGGGTCGTCCCGCGTGTTCATGGAATTGTAATCCTATGATACGGAACATAACCGCGGTTCTTCCCCTCATTTTGGCTGCGGTTCCCTTAAACGCGTGGGCGCATTGCCCTTTGTGCACCGCGGGGGCCGCAGCAGCAGGAGGAATTGCCGTATGGATGGGCGTGAGTATGCCAGTGATTGGAATGTTCCTTGGGGCCGCCGCTTTCTCTATGGGTTGGTGGATTTCCAGGGGAATAAAAAGGCGGTTTGTGCCATTTCAAATCCCGCTGATTATAGCGGGAACATTTGCTTCGGTTATTCTTCCGCTTATACCCTTGTTTCAGAAGTACGGATCCGTCTACATTGCGATTGTGGGCGCGTATGGGACTCTTCTTCACAATGTGTACCTGGTGAATCTCTTTCTCCTTGGAAGCGGTGTGGGAGCTGCTCTTGTGCTTGTTTCTCCGTACATAAGTAAAGGAATCACGTTTTTGCGCAAGGGGAAGGCGATGCCCTACCAGGGCCTCATGATTACGTTCTTCTTACTCCTTGCTGTCGCTCTCATAACTGAAGCTATTCTATGAGCTCCATGCTTCTGATGTTCGCCGCCCTTACCGGATTATTCGCGCTTTTCCTGGCTCTGAAAAGTTTCGCGAAAAAGGACTTCTGCGTTCTGTGCGCGAGTGTGGTTGGAACATGGGTCTGTTTTCTTGTTCTGTACAGGCTGGGATTATTCTCAGATCCCGTGCTCATCGCGCTATTCATGGGGCAGAGCATTCTCGGGGTGTACTTCATGGCGGAAAAAACGGTTCCAAGGCGTTTGCTGGCATTTCGGTTTCCATTCCTTTTGTCAATTACTTTCGTGGCGTATCTTTTGATTGCCGGCATGCGAGAGTCTCTGTATCCGCTCCTGCTCTTTGGAGGACTCTGGCTGGCGTTTGGCGCACTTTTTGCGTTTCGCGCAAACAAAAAAGCAGGCGAGGTGTTTCGTCGCCTCTTAGTCTGCTGTAAAAATTGGTAATTCATGTATCGCGCATATGACAGAGAATGAACAAGCAAATAAAGAAATGCGTCAGGAATATTCTTGTTGCTCTCGCGGCGGTGGCACAAAGGTTTCCGAGAGCATAAAAAAGTACAATACCCGAGGTGTTTGGCAGATTGTTTCAGGGGCGCTTGCTGTTATGCTCGTATTTAGCGCGCTCTCTGACATGAATGTTGAGCGGTTTGAAAAAAGAGCAGATAGGGGGCAGGCCCGCGCCCTCTTTGAGACCGTAATCCCCGCGGGAATTCCGAATGTATACGGAGCTGAATTGGGCGTGAGCTACGATGATGTTGGTCCGGGAGATCCCCGTTTGGCGGACCTGACCATACGCACGCTGGGGCAGCTTGATTTGGAATTAGAACTTGCGGGAAATGATCTTGAGCGGTATATCAGCATTCTCTACCACCAGCATAACGGAATGTCGTGCGAATACTGCTGCGGGGCACGATCTGTTCTCTTTGAGAACGGAACACCTGCCTGCGGATGCGCCCACAGCTATGCTATGCGGGGACTGGCAAAATACTTGATTCTGGAGCATGGGGAGAATATGGCGGATAAGGAGATTTTGGAGGAAATAGGGAAGTGGAAGGTCCTTTTCTTCCCCGAGATTCACGAGCAAAAAGCTGTTGTAATGCGACAGTTGGGAATGACGGTGGATTATATCAGTATGACCGCGAATATCAACAGGGGGATTGAACGGGGCGCAGCTCTCGGAAGTATGGTGGGTGATTGCTAATGTGATACTATACGATTATGAACAGATCATCGCTTTATACGTGTCCGATGCATCCTGAGGTGCAAAGAGAGGCGCCGGGAATGTGTCCTGAGTGCGGAATGGCGCTTATTCCCTCCCCGGAAAAAACAGGTCACAATGGTCACGCAGAAAAGAAGGAATTGAATAAGCACGCGGGGCATTCAACGGAGATGTTCCTGCGGAAGTTCTGGGTGAGTTTGGCCGCAACCATTCCCATTTTGGCGTACTCTGAATTGCCGGATCTCTTCTTTGGCTGGCAAGCCCCGCAATTCTTGGGGTATCAGTATATGATGCTCGCGTTCGGCTCCTTTGTGTTTTTTTACGGAGGCTCGGTGTTTTTGCGGGGAGCCTTCCGGGAGCTGCGCGTAAAGCTCCCCGGAATGATGACGCTGATCGCGCTTGCCGTAACCGCCGCCTATCTGTGGAGCGTGTACGCGGTTTTTGTGGCAGAGCACCCTCTCTTCTGGGAGCTTGGAACATTGATTACCATAATGCTCCTGGGCCACTGGCTGGAGATGAAAGCGGTGCAGGGAGCGAGAGGGGCTTTGCAGGAATTGGCCAAGCTTTTGCCGGATACGGCGGAAGTAATTCAAAAGGATAAATCAAAATCTAAAACTGAAACAAAAATAGTTCCGGTCGCGGAGTTACAAGTTGGAGACATTGTTTTGGTAAAGCCCGGAGGCAAGATTCCGGCGGACGGGAGGGTGCTCGAAGGGCAGTCGGACCTTAACGAATCTATCGTGACCGGGGAATCAAGGTTGGTTCTCAAAAAGCCGGGGGATGAGGTTATCGCGGGAACCGTCAATGGAGACGGGAGCTTGAAGGTGGAAGTAGCAAAGATAGGGGAGGATACGTTTTTGGCGGGAGTAATGCGTTTGGCGCGGGAGGCCGCCGCTTCCAAGTCGCGCCTCCAGCTGCTGTCTGACCGCGCGGCGCTCTACCTTACGGTTATCGCGGTGGTCGCGGGAATCATTACGCTCGCTGCCTGGCTGGCTACGGGAGCTGAGACTGCCTTTGCGGTGGCTCGCCTTGTCGCGGTTCTCGTGATTGCCTGTCCTCACGCGCTCGGCCTGGCAGTGCCCTTGGTGGCTTCCATATCAACCAATATGGCTGCTTCCAGCGGGTTTTTAGTAAAACAGCGCCTTGCTTTGGAAGCCGCGCGGAAAGTGGACATTGTCTTATTTGACAAAACAGGCACGCTCACAAAAGGAGAGTTTAGCGTGGTTGGCGTTTCGGATTCCGAAACTCTGCGGTTGGCGGCTTCAGTGAATGTGTATTCAGAGCACCCCATCGCAAGCGCGGTTGTACGAAAGGCGAGAGAAGAGAATCTCCAAGTAGGGAAGGCTGTCGAATTTCAGAGGGTTCCTGGCGTGGGGGTCAAGGCGAAGATAGAAGGGAAAGAAGTTTTTGTCGGCCACAAAGGAGGCAATGACATTGTGGTGGAAGTTGACGGGAAGGCCATTGGGGCAATTTCTGTCGCAGATACCGTACGCCCAGAATCCAAGGAAGCCGTAGACGCGCTCCATGAGCAGGGCATTACAGTCGCCATGATTACGGGAGACGCGGAAAAGGTTGCCAAAGAGGTTGCAGAGTACCTTGGCATTGACGAATACTTCGCTCGGGTTTTGCCGGGGCAGAAAGCGGAAAAAGTAAAAGAGCTCCAATCCCGCGGGCTCAAGGTAGCTATGGTGGGGGACGGGGTGAATGACGCCCCTGCTCTTTCGCAGGCGGATCTTGGGGTCGCGATTGGAGCTGGCACAAACGCGGCAATTGAGTCAGCAGGCATTATCCTGGTGAAGAACGACCCGAGGGACATCCCGAAGATTATCCGGCTTTCACAAATGACATTTGCCAAGATGATCCAGAACCTCTTCTGGGCAACCGGGTATAATATTGTTGCTTTGCCCTTGGCCGCGGGAGTCCTCATAACCAGAGGCATTGTTCTTGAACCCGCCCTTGCCGCTGTTCTCATGTCGGCCTCTACGGTGATTGTTGCCGTAAACGCTCTTCTCTTGCGGAGGGAAAAGTTGTAAAAGAGGAATATGTTCAGCGGAATTGTTCAAAGCCTCGGAGTTATCAGGGAGGCAAAAGACCACGAGCAAGGCAAAAAGATCCTGGCGGAGCCGCGCTTGGCTCACCATTGGAAAGAAGGGGCAAGCGTTTCTATTTCTGGTATCTGTTCCACGGTTGTGGCGGTTCGCGACTCTCTCCTGGAATGTTTTTATATGCCAGAAACCCTTCAGAAAACCACAGCAGGCCAGTGGCAGGAAGGAACCTTGGTGAACATAGAGCCTTCTCTGAAGGTTGGGGACGAGATAAGCGGGCATTTTGTGTTTGGGCATGTGGACGGACGCGTTGAGGTGGAATCTGTCCAGGATCAGGGAGCGTCAAAGCTTGTAGGATTCTATGTCGCTCCAGCACTGGGCAGGTTTCTCGCGCCCAAGGGGTCTGTCACACTGGATGGAGTAAGTTTGACGGTTGTGGAAACAAAGAAAGAATGGTTCACGGTTTCTCTTATTCCCTACACTCTGGAGCATACAACAGTTGGGGGGCTCAAGGTTGGAACGCCTCTGAACATTGAGATAGACATGCTCGCCCGGTATATAGCAAAACTTTTGTAGGTGTACTATGATGTACGTATCATGAATAACGGCGTATTCCTCAAACTTATTCTGTTCTTTTTTCTTCTCGGGGCGCTTATTTGGGGCGGGATTCTCTTGGGGAGGTCAGAGGTGACAGCTCCCACGGTCACGAATTTTGAGGAGTGCGCGGAGGCGGGATACGCGGTTATGGAAAGCTATCCGCGTCAATGCAGAACTGCTGACGGGCAGGTGTTTCTGGAGGATATCGGGAATGTTCTTGAAAAAGAGCATCTTATTCGCGTGGAGTTTCCTCGTCCCAACGAAACAATCAGGAGTCCTCTCGCGATTCAAGGCCAAGCGCGGGGAGTGTGGTTCTTTGAGGCGGATTTCCCGGTTCGCTTGGAAGACACGGAAGGCAATACCATAGCGACAGGAATAGCCATGACGCCCTTTGACTGGATGACTGAGAATTTTGTGCCATTCTCGGTTCATCTTGAATTTGAAACCCCCGGCACGGAACGCGGCGTTCTGATCCTGTCAAAGGACAACCCTTCGGGGCTTTCCGAGCACGACGATGAAGTGCGGATCCCCGTGCGTTTCGCGCAAGAACCAGTCGCAGATCCCATGACAGTTCTCGTGCATTTCACAAGGGGCGAAGATATGCAGTTTGACTGCGCTCGCACGGTCGCCGCAGAACGGGTGATTCCGAGAACTCAGCAGGTTGCGAGAGCTGCTTTAGAAGAGCTTCTGAAAGGTACTACCCAGACTGAGCAAGAGCAGGGGTTTCACACCTCGCTCAATCCGGGTATTCGGATTCAACAGCTTACCATAGAGAACGGGGTGGCTCGCGTGGACTTTAACGAGTATCTTGATCTGCAGGTAGGAGGGTCGTGCAGGGTTGTCGCTATTCACGCGCAAATTGCGAATACGCTTCTCCAGTTTGAAAGCGTGGAGGAGGTAGTGATCTCCATGAACGGAAGAACCGAAGATATTCTGCAGCCGTAGACTTTGCTTTCGGCTTTTGATAGAATTGCGTGGTATGAGAGACGCCATAGAGAAAGACGCGTTCGGTCCTGAATATGTCATTGAAGTATACGACCCCAAAATCGGCATGGAGGGGTTTTTGGTTATTGACAATACTGCCTTTGGGCGGGGCAAGGGAGGGATACGCATGACGAGCGATGTGACAAAAGAAGAGGTGTGGCGTCTCGCGAGAACCATGACATGGAAAAACGCGTTAGCTGACATACCCTTTGGGGGAGCGAAAGCGGGGATTGTCTGGAAGGGGGGAGACGTGAAACTCAAAAAAGCATTTGTTCAGAGCTTCGCGCGGCTCATCAAGCATTTCACGCCAAAGAAATATATCGCAGGGCCTGACGTGAATACGGGCGAGGAGGAAATGCGCTGGTTTGTGGAGGCCACGGGATCCTGGAGATCGGCAACCGGAAAGCCGGCAAACTTGTGCATGGAAGCGTTTGGTAAAGCGGGAGAAAAGTGCGGAATTCCCCATGAATTCGGGAGCACCGGATTTGGCGTAGCAAAAGCCGCGCAGGTGGCCGCATCCCAGCTCGGCATTGATATGAAGAACGCGAGCGTCGCCATTCACGGTTTCGGCAACGTGGGAACCTTCGCGTACCGCCATCTTGTTGAGTTGGGGGCAAAAATTGTCGCAATCGCAGATAAGACGGGAGCGGTATTTGCGCCGGAAGGCTTTGAAGAAAAACAGATCCGGCAGCTTATCTCCTCTAAAAGCCCCATTTCCGATTACAAAGGAGGAAAGAAGATCGGATCGGAAGCATTCTGGAGTATTCCCGTTGATATCCTCATTCCTGCTTCCGTAACGGACGTCATTCATGAAGCAAACAAAGACGGCATTCAGGCGAGAATCATCGTGGAAGGGGGGAACATTCCCATGAGAGAGAGTATTGAAGAAGAATTGTTCTCAAAGGGAATTCTTATTGTTCCTGACTTTGTCGCGAACGCCGGCGGGGTTATCTCCTCATACGCGGAATACCGGGGATATAATCCAAAAAGAATGTTTGATCTCGTGGAGCGCAAGATCATGAGAATGACTCGCCTTGTTCTCAAGGAGAGCATGAGGAGGAAAAAGAATCCGCGGGCCATTGCCTTGGAGCTTGCTCAAAAGAAAGTCGCAGAGCGAATGAAAAAATAAATCAAAGTGCTTTTGCGGGTGAAACTCTTTCCTTGAGAGTTTTTTGCGTATGGAAACTTTTTCCCTGGGATATTGTTAGTACCTATGCGAGGGGAGCAAGGTCGAATACAAACCAATACACTGTCTTTGTATGGCAAAAATCACACCCGCGACAGTGCAGAAGTATCTTGGCGGAATGGATTATCCCGCCGACAAGGATGAGTTGATTATGCACGCTCACGAACACGGGGCTGACAGTGACGTCCTGAACACCTTGAAGAATCTTTCCGTCAACGAATTTAACTCTCCCGTGGATGTGAGCAAAGCGATTCGGGAAACGGCAAACGAAGAATAAAACGCGATCAAAACGAGAAAAGCGGAGGGATCCACCCTCCGCTTTTCTATTTGCTTTGCGAGAGAAAAACAGTCATACTATATATATCACGAGTATCTCCTAAAATAGCACCTACGGTTTTTCACCGCCTTATTCTTGAAGATGGGCAAGCTCGGGAGCCCTTTTACGCCTATGCGCAAACCTGACGATTTTCAAGAGAAAGATTCGCGTCTCCTGAAGGAGGCGAAAAAAGACACGGAAGCCTACGGTAAACTCTACCAAAAGTACGGGAGCAAAGTGCGAACGTATATCCGGAGGCGGCTTGGAAAAGATCCGGAAGAGGCGGAAGATTTGGTTCAGGACACGTTCGTGAGAGGATACCGCAAACTTCCTCAGTTTCGGTTTCGGGGATACTCATACCTGACGTATCTTCTGCGGATCGCGCACAATCTTCTCGTGAACCGGTACCGGAAATTCAAAAAAGAAATATCCCTCTCTGATATCACTAAAGAGCCCCCGGAAGAGGGAGTTTCTCTGGCAGAAAAGATGGATCAGGAGATTCAGACCCATACGGTGCGCAAGGAAATCGCGAAACTCTCACAACGTGAACAAGAAATTTTGCGCAGGCGCTACGAACAGGAAATTCCCATCAAGGAAATCGCGAGGCAAGAAGGCAAAAGCGAGAATGCCATCAAGCTGTTCCTTTCCCGCGTCCGGAAACGCCTTGCCAAGAACCTGACACCTTCTGAGGGCTCTGGTGTTAGTACTACTAGAACCAGGAGAAAAAAGAGAAAGGGGACCCTATAAAGGTCGGCATACCAACCTTATTTTTCTTGTTTTCTATGGCACGATGTCCTCCAACATGATGGGAGAAACAACTCTCTCTTGTCAAAACCCCGCAAGGTGTAGGTATACCTATACCATTTGGTATAGAAAAAGCGGTCTTTGCCGCTTGCGAATTGCTGCGCAATCCACCCTTTCCATCCCACAGGAGGGGGTGGTTTGCGTTGGGAACTTTATGCTATCATTGACCGTATGAAATCTTCTCAGAACAAGGTTCTCGCGGCGTTAGCGCTTGCCTGGCAGGTTGGGTTCCTTATCGTACTGCCCATGGGAATTCTTTTGCTGGGAGGACTGTGGCTGGACGCAAAATTAAACAGCGCGCCTCTCTTTGTTCTCGCTGGCATGGTGACGGGAACCGTACTCGGCGCTGTTTTGCTTACGCGCAGAGTGATGCGGATTCTCCAGGATAACGACGATTTGTGAGGTTCATGAAGCGCTGGCAGGCAGGGGCGCTTTTTGCTACAATGGCTCCATGATTGAATCTCTTGAGTCTATTGTGCTTGGCACAATTCAGGGAATCACCGAGTGGCTGCCCATTTCTTCTGAGGGAGCTATGATTCTCGCCAAGGTTCGCCTTTTCGGAAGCACAGAAGCAATCAGGGAGCTTATCCATTTGGCTCTCTTTTTGCATTTCGGGACCTTTCTTGCCGCTCTTTGGTATTTCAGAGAAGACGTACGGCATCTTCTATCCGCTTTTTTTACCTACCCTGTCGCGCGTCAAGAAAGCAAAAACATTATCCTGTTTCTTGTTATTGCCACAGCCGCAAGCGGGGCGGTAGGGTTAGGCCTGCTTTTTCTCTTGGAGGGAATTGAAGAGCGGATTGCAATGGGAGGAAAAGCGGCAACCGCGTTTATCGGGGTGCTGCTGCTCGTTACCGCGGGTCTCCAATTTCGGGCGAAAGGAAGAAAAAGCGCGACCAAAGGAGTCCTGGATCTCAGGCCTCTTGATGGCCTTCTTCTGGGAGTTGTGCAGGGACTCTCGGTTCTTCCGGGCCTTTCCCGTTCCGGTCTTACTATTTCAGCACTCCTTTTGCGCAGATTTGACGAGGTGCAGGCTCTCCGTTTAAGCTTTCTGATGAGTATGCCCGCGATCCTGGGAGGAAATATCCTTCTGAACCGGGAGGAGTTTCACGTGTCGTTGGCGGGTATCCTTGGGGTGGTCTTCGCGTTTTTCTTTGGGCTTCTAACGATTCATTTCCTTTTGAGGATCGCGAGAAAAGTGAGTTTTGCGTACTTTACGCTCCTGTTCGGCATCCTGACCATGCTCTCTCTTCTGATATGAAAGAACCGCGGATTCTTGCGAGCAGAATTATCTATGAACACGATTACGTGATGATCATGGAGGATGATCTGGAGTTTTCGGACGGCACGAAGAAAACATGGGATTATGCCTGCCCAAAAGGAAAAGAGGCGGCGCGTATCTGCGCCCTCACCGACAAGCGGGAGCTGATATTCGTAAAGGAGTATCGGGGCGCTGCCAGAAGACGCGTTCTGAAGCTCCCCGGAGGATTCGTAAATCCGGGAGAGGGTCCCGTGGACGCGGCGCGGCGGGAGCTTGAGGAAGAAACAGGGTTTCTGGCGGGCTCAGGAGAGGTGATCGCCCAAGAGGTTCCCACCGATGGCTCGTGGCGCGACTTACTTGTTTCTGTCGTCTTCTTTTCCCATCTTCAGGAGGGGGGCGTCATGCGTCGGGAAGACGGAGAACAGGACATGGAAGTGCTTCGTATCCCGCTTGAGGAGGCAGTACGGATGACGCATAATTTGGAGATTGAAGATCACAAAACCATATTCGGAATTCTGGCATTGCAAAAACACCTAAAAAATAACCCCTATGTTTGAAAAACTCCAACAGCTCAAACAGATACGAGAATTGCAGAAAACGCTGGAATCAGATCGGAGAGAAGCTGAACAAAACGGCGTGAAAGTTATTATTACCGGATCTTTTGAAATTGTGTCCGTCAAGCTGAATCCTGAGCTTTCTCTTGAGGACCAGGAACAGGCGGTTCGCGGGGCATATAATCAGGCAAGAAAAGATATCCAGTCTTCCTTGGCACAGCGATTTGGCGCGGGCCTCAGATAGTATGCGAATTGATTACGCGCGGGAGCTGAACAAGGAACAACTTGAGGTGGTTACGGGAGCTGAAGGCCCTTCTCTTGTGCTGAGCGGACCTGGCACCGGAAAAACAAGGACGCTTGTGTTTCGGACTCTCTATCTTTTAGAACGCAACGTGGATCCCCGGGAGATTCTGCTGGTTACTTTTACCAAGAAGGCGGCAAAGGAAATGACAGAACGGGTGGAGCTGCTTTGGGGAACGCGTCCCCAAGGAATGTGGGGAGGAACATTCCACCATATTGGACACCTTATCCTGCGCATGCACGGGCATCACGTGGGGTACGATTCATCCTTTGGCATTTTAGACAGGGAGGACACCAGGTCCCTCCTGGGAGCCATTATGCGCGAGGATTTTCACGCGAGAAAAGATCTGCCAAAACCGGCGGTATTTCAGGAACTGATCGGGCTTGCCTTGAATTCCCGCTCTTCCCTTGAAGAACTCGCGGACGCTTCTCAGAAAAGCAGGCCGGATTTTCTTGAGACAGCCCAGTACCTCTTTGGGCGGTATCAAGAGCGCAAGAAACGACAGAATCTTTTGGATTACGATGACCTCCTCGTGAAATGGCTGGAACTGCTGGAACAGAATACTCAGGTTCAGCAGCAGCTTTCTTCGCGCTTCCGGTATATTCTGGTGGATGAATTTCAGGATACCAATCCCATACAAAATGAAATCGTGCGTCTCATGGGTCTGCAGCATGCCAATGTGCTGGCGGTGGGAGACGACGCCCAGTCCATTTTCTCGTTCCGGGGAGCATCCATCCGCAATATCCTGGAATTTCAGCGCATCTATCCTGGGGCAAAAGTATTTCGATTAGAGACAAATTACCGGAGTTCTCCTGAGATTTTAGACGTGGCGAACGCGGTTATTGAGCGCAATTCCATGAAGCTGCCAAAGCAGCTCCACAGCACAAAGCCGGCGGGACCCAGGCCGCAGGTGGCAGCTCTCAGCAACCCATCCTCGGAAGCTGCTTTTGTCGCCCAGCAGATCCTTTCTTTGCTCAGCATGAAAGAAAAGCTTTCTGATATGGCAGTGCTCTTTCGGAACAGATATCATGCCGCTGATGTGGAGCTTGCCTTGTCAAAGCGAAATATTCCCTATCAGGTGCGGGGAGGGATCCGATTCTTTGAACAGGCGCATATTAAGGATGTGCTCGCGGTTTTGCGTATTCTGGCGAATCGCAAAGACGAAGTTTCCTGGATTCGCGTTCTGAAACTCCAGAAAAGAATTGGGGCAGTGAAGGCCGCGCGCATTGCGGAGATCGCCGCGGGAATGGCTTCTTTTGAATATGAAAACAGCGACGCTGACACAGAACAGGTGTTCGCGCTTTTCCTGGCAGCTTCTCGCATGAAAAGGGCGCAGGATGTGCTTGAGTATACTCTTGAGAAATGGTACGCGGAGTACGCGAGATCCGCGTATCCTGACGCGGAATCCAGAATTGAAGACGTGCGCCAGCTCGCGCTCATGGCAAAAGAGTACGATGGGATTCAGGATATGCTTTCTGCCCTCTCATTGTCTGAAGATCTTGAAGAGGGGGAAGTTGACCGGCTGACCCTGAGCACTATTCATCAAGCGAAGGGGCTGGAGTGGAAGACGGTATTCCTTATCTCTCTGAAAGAGGGAGAATTTCCTTACCGGCGCGGCATGTACAAGCAAGAAGCGCTTGAAGAAGAGCGGCGGCTGTTCTATGTAGCCATTACCCGCTGCAAGGAGAATTTGTTTCTTACGTATCCTGAGCTATCCCGCGGATGGCGGGATCTTCCGGATTCTCCATCAAGCTTCCTCTTGGAACTTGACCAGAATCTTTTTGAACAGAAGAGAGAGCAGGAAGAATATGAAGAAGTAGATTCTCGGAATTCAAAGAAGGGATGGTTCATCCCATAACAGCATGGAGAAACGGCACACAAAAGAGATTCGTTGGCTTCTGGAGGAAAAGTACGAGGGAAAGCTGACTCCCGAGGCGGAAGAAGACATCCGAAAACTGGAAGATGGAGTTCCCGTTGATTACCTTATTGGATTTGTGGACTTTTTGGGGTGCAGGATTGATCTTTCCCTTCTTCCGTTTATCCCAAGGCCGGAGACCGAGTATTGGGCTGAGAAAGCGATTGAGGAAATAAAAAAACAGAAGAAACCGAAAGTCTTGGACCTCTTCTCAGGATCCGGATGTGTTGGTCTCGCGGTGCTCAAGCATTGCCCCGATGCTTTTGTGGACTTTGCGGAACGCGAGGAGCGCGCTCTTGCCCAGATTCAAAAAAACGCGGAGCTGAACCACGCTGACGCGAAAAGATTTCGCGTCCTTCCATCAGATGTATTTTCTGGCATCCATGAAAAATATGACTTCATCCTTGCCAATCCCCCGTATATACCAGAGAAGCGGAAGCATCAGGTGGAAGAACAGGTGGTGGATTGGGAACCCTGGGAAGCTCTCTTTGGGGGGCCAGATGGCCTGGATATCATCAGGAGATTTCTCTCTGAAGCCCCCAATTATTTGAAGAAAGGAGGGGTTCTCTATATGGAATTTGATCTTTCTGAAAAGCGCGCGATTGAACGCATCCTGAAGGAGTTCGGGCATTTGGCATGGGAACTGCGGAAAGACCAATACGGAAAGTGGCGTTTTCTACGCGCTGCCCTGCAAAATGGGTTGCGTTGAGATGCGTGTTTTGTCAGAATAAGCGTAATGGAAGAACCGTACAAAGCGCCGGAGTTTGATGCTTCAGGAAAGCCCGTGTATTCTGTTGAAGAATGCGTGTTTGTGATGAACGAATCCCTTATCCGCTTGGGAGTTGTGCGGGTAAAGGGAGAAATTCAGGGTATTAAGCTCAAGCACCCCCACGCGTATTTTGATATCAAAGACGCCTCAGGAAAAGAATATGTGCTGAACTGCGCGCTTTTTGGCTGGAAGTTCCAGAGATTCGGCCATCTTCTCCAGGAAGGCATGGAAGTCATTGTGTCTGGCCGGCCCAATGTATACAAGAACGGAAAACTCAGTTTCATCGCAGAAGAGCTGGAACCCTCAGGAGAGGGAGCGTGGCTGCGCGCTCTGGAAGCGCTCAAGAAGAAACTCACGGGGAAAGGGTATTTTTCCCAGGAACGAAAACGGCCCATTTCCCGTTTCGCGCGGAGGATTGGTTTAATTACTTCCTCTGACGGACAGGCCATTCATGATTTCCGCACGAATCTCAAACCGCACGGATTCCAGGTTTCCCACTATCCGGTTTGGGTGGAGGGAGAACACGCGGAAGCAAGCATCGTAGCCGCTTTTTCCTGGCTGAACAGAAATATGCCGGATTTGGACGCGGTTGTTCTCATCCGAGGCGGAGGGGCGGCAGAATCCCTTAAGGTATTTAATTCCGAGAAAATCGCGGACGCGATTTTTCTTTCCCGGATCCCTGTTGTCACGGGGGTTGGGCATGAAAAAGATGAATCTCTCGCGGATCTTGTTGCGGACGTACGATGCTCTACTCCCACGGGAGCGGCGGTGTTTCTCCGTTCTCTGCGGGAACAGCTCCACCAAGAAGTGGAAGCCTCCTCCTCCTTGCTTGCCACGCACGCAGAGCATCTCATTCGTGCCCAGCGCGTATCTCTCAGGCACGTTACAGAGCGCCTGGAGTGGGGATTCGGGAGAATCTTTGATCAGTTCCATGAGAAGGAAAGGGTATTTTCGCAAGCAGAACAGTCTCTTGAAAATAGCTTGCGCGGATTCTGGGAGAAGCTGAGGCATTTGGACGCGCGCCTTTCCTCCCTCAGCCCAGAATGCGTCTTGTCGCGCGGGTACAGTATCGCGTTTGGCGCCTCAGGGAAGATTATAAAGGATGTCGCGGAAGTTGAAATAGGAGAACACATGACTACTCGTCTTGCGCGCGGCAGCATCTCTTCAAGAGTAGAGCGAAAAGAGGTATAACACGGATATGGCAGAAGAAAAGAAACAAAACCTGGAATCGGCGCTTTCCCGCTTAGAAAAAATCATAGAAGAGCTCAACAGCAAGGATACAAATATTGAAGAGGGCATGAAAAAGTTTAAGGAAGGAGCAGGCCTCATCGCGTTTTGCAGGAACCAGCTGAAAAAGGCAGAGCAGGAGTTCCGTGAGATCAAGGAAGAGCTCAAGGCGCCAGAAGGGGAAGAATAGGCCCGCCTCTTGCATTTTTCCTGGAACTATGCTATAGTCTCTTTGTAGGAGTTTTCTCAGAGAGAATTCGCTTTTGAAGGCAATAACTTCGGGGTTAGGCTCAAAGAGAGAAAGGTCGCCTACAGCTTGTTACCAATTGTTTCATCAAATGGCAAAGCGACTATATGTAGGTGGATTGCCGTACCAGACCAGCAGAGAAGAGCTTGAACAGCTTTTCGCCGCGGCGGGTGCGGTAGAGTCCGCCTCAATCATCACAGACAAAATGTCTGGCCGCTCCAAGGGTTTCGGATTCGTGGAAATGTCCACGGATGAAGAGGCCCAGTCCGCGATTGAGATGTTCAATGGAAAGGACTTCAATGGAAGAAACCTTACCGTGAACGAAGCGCGGCCTCTCGAGGAGCGTGCGCCCCGAAGAAATAGCTTTGGAGCATAACCCTTGCGAAAGGGTACACAAATCCGCCCAGCAATGGGCGGTTTTGTGTTGTTGCTGAGCGCAGCTTTGCTAGTAGATAATCTTGATAACTTTGTATATGGTTTTTTCCGGGGTTCCGAACATGATCGTTTCCCCCATCCTTCTTCCGAGGAGGGCTTTCCCTACGGGACACTCGTTGGATATTTTTCCGGACGAGGGATCTGCCT
Organism: Candidatus Yanofskyibacteriota bacterium; assembly: GCA_030688685.1. Lineage (GTDB taxonomy): Bacteria > Patescibacteriota > Minisyncoccia > Minisyncoccales > UBA10102 > JAUYJF01. The sequence goes on from JAUYJF010000017.1 coordinate 15,207, forward strand.
CCAAAGGCCCTACGATGGTGAGAACATGAACACTCCTGTTGACGCGCACCATCACTTTTGCTCCCAGCCCCACAATGCGCTTGGCGTCCTGAGTTCTAGGAGCGGCAATGGGCACCGCGTTTTTTAAGATGATTTCATATGTGGCCAGGCGGCTGTTGTATTCCTCCAGTTCTTCCTGGAATGAAAGACATTCAGGGTCTGGCTCGTCTGTATATCGTACACGCTCCGGTCCCGCTTCCTGGAGTTTTGTCCTTTTCAGTTCCGTAAGCGATTTGTATTCCTGCTGGATTCTCTGGATTCCTTCTTGCGTCAGGTAGAACTTTTGTTCATGAGGATTCATAGGGGCGATGAACGATGTATTATGTTGATTATGCGAAAGGTACCTGTGATGACGCAGGAGGACTACTCTTTCTTACGAGGATTTGCGCAGGCGCGTTTTCCGTTCTAGGATAAAGTCAGGAAGGTATACCGTGCGTATGCTTCCTTATGGAAAAATACAACAAGGAGTTTCTTGAACTGTACGACAAATACGCAGATGTAATCTTTCGGCATTGCTATCTGCGCGTGTATAATCGTGAGCTTGCCCAAGACCTGGCTCAGGAAGTTTTTTTGCGAATCTGGAGATACGAAACAAGAGGGAACACCATTACGAATATGCGCGCTTTTCTCTATAGGACGGCACGAAACCTGATCATTGACGAATATAAAAAGCAGAAGAAAATCCTCTCTTTAGACCGGATGGAGGAAGAGCGAAGAACGATCAAGGCCCCCGAGGAGGGGTCTGATATCTTGAAGAAAATTGACGCGAAAAATGCCGCGGCATCGCTGAAGAATCTGGAAGACAGGTACCGCGAGGTTATCACGTTGCGGTATATTGATGAATTGTCCGTGAAAGAGATCGCGGAGATTCTCTCAGAGTCGGAAAACACGGTTTCCGTGAGAATCCATCGCGGGCTGCAGCGTTTGAAGAAGATGGTTTCGCATTATGACTAGAAAGTTTGAAAAATTTATCCAGGGCGCAAAAAAGATTCGAATGAAGCGCCAAGAGAAAAAGCGCATACGAAAGAATCTTATTTTTAGCATTCAAAAGAATTCCAAAAAAGAAAAGCCCGCGAAAAAGAAACGATAAAAACCATTCCTCAAGATAGAGACGCGTTCCCATTGCAGAAAAGGAACCCCCTTTTCTTTTTTTGTATATATCATTTTCTCTGTAAGAAATATTTTTTCCTTTCGTCTCTCTCATTGCGACTGGAAACATCCAGGAATTCTAGAAAGGAGGAAGCTCATGGTAATGGAAAGGCCAGGAGAGACACCCGAAGAGCAGCAGCAAAGCTCCTCGCGGGGACGGAGGGGACAGCCCCCAGTGGGAGAGCCGTCTCCCGTCACTCTGTCTCCACACGCGGAAGAGCTCCTTGAGAGAGCGACAACCGCGGCCGAAAGAGCGGCAGTCGCGGCTGAAGCGGTCGCAGCGCACGGCAGGGGGGCGGAAGAGGAGCGCCCGCCTGAGGCGGCAGTGGCTACCCCTCCAACCGGAGGGCCTCCGGAAGAGCCGCCGGTTCCTCCCGAAGAGCCCGCGGGAGGGGGCCCCTTCGAAGAGCCCGCCAGGCCGTCGTTCGCTCAGCGAGTCAGGGACCGGATTGACAGAGGCGTTGCCGCTATGGCGACCCGCACGGGCGCTCTGGTGGGGATCGTGGCGCTTCTCCTTCTGATTGCGGCGGGAGTCATCGCGATCACCGTACCCTGGCAGGAGGACGTTACCCTGGTTTCCGTGCCCAACGACAAGGTGCCAGAGGGCGCCGAACTGCTTGGCCAGGTGGATGGCCGGGGGATCTGGGTGGCACCCGCGCCCAATGGCGCCCCCGCACCTAATCAGAATGCAGCGCCAGCTCCCGTGGCAGTAACCACAGAAGAGATCCTTTCCAAGCCCAAGGCGGAGTTCATGATCGTGGACCAGAACGATGTGCCCTTGGGCGGAACCACGGTATCCATTAACGGAGATCTGTACCGGGTGCCCGAAGGTGGATACCTCACTGTTCGCCTGGATCCGGGAACCTACAGCATATGGGCGCAGAAGCCAGGGTACGGCCAAGTCAAGGCCGAGGCATTCCAAGTCACTGCTTCTGGCGCCTATCAGAAGTTCACTCTCCAGCCCCTTTAGGGTCCAACCCAGCTCATTCCAAGAGAATGGGGGATGGGACGTACACACCGTCCCTCCCCATTCTCTTCTTCCTTAATGGAGGTTTTCTGTTTTTTAGGGAAAAGAACGCGCAGCCTCTATTGAAGAGGAACCCGTGCCTCATACTAAAGTCGATTCATAGGTAAACCTAATATATATCTCTATGTCTCATATTTCTCTCACTAAATTTCCTCAGTACCTTTTGTACGCTTCCTTTGTGTATGTTTTGCTGGTTGCGTCTCTCTTTTTCGCCGGAGCGCAAGCGGCAGAAAATATCTCCGTTCAGTTGCAGGCTTCACCCTCATCGGGTCCCGCTCCTTTGAACGGGGTTGACGTAACCGTAACAGTTTCAGGGGCCCAGACGAACGGTGGTCCCATCGCGTATCGGATTGATTGTACATCTGATGGCACATGGGATTTCACGGAATCCACAAACGCGACGCAGATTACCAAGTCCGGACTTTGCTCGTATGAGCAGGAAGGAAACTATCTCCTCGTGGCACAGGTAGAGCAGGACGGAAAAAAAGCCGCGGAAGCCCTGAATATTCAGGTAACGTCTTCTTCTCAGACGACCGTGGCTTCAGGTCATACGCTCTCAGCGTCGCTTGCCGCGTCCCCTTCTTCTGGAACTGCCCCTCTCAATGATGTGTCTTTAAAAGCAACGGTTTCAGGATCAGCGACTGGCGAGATCATCTACCGCTTTGACTGCACGTCCAACGGA
>JAUYJF010000039.1 GCA_030688685.1 Candidatus Yanofskyibacteriota bacterium
CTTGTTCTTCTGTAAGATGCTCCCACACGTGCTCCGCAAGAAGGGCGTCAACCTCGCAATTTTTAAAGTAGCGCTCCCAGTCGCGAACTTTGAGAATATTCAATGACTCCTCTTCTGTGGGGATCCAGCCTTGCTGAGCAACACCAGAGGCGCCTATAACAACTCTACACGGCAATTCGCCCACCAACGCATATGTAATCGCCCTCTTTACCACGCGACGTCCGAGTATTTTTTTTAGATATCGATACATCGGTTTTCCAATCAAAGATTCTAAAATTTCGCGCATTCGTGTTTTTTGGTTTTACGCATATAATAAACCTATGAAAGGGATTGTCCATCGGGTAGAGGACTACCTCCAGACAGATATAACATACCTCACCCAGGGAAGCTTTTGGCTACTCCTTGGAAAAGGGGGACTCTTCGCTATCTCTGCCATCATGATGGTTGCTTTCGCTAATCTCCTCCCCCAAGAAACTTTCGGAAGCTATCAGTATGTGCTCGCGTTTTTAGGACTACTAGGAATCTTTTCTCTACCAGGCCTTAATATTGCACTCGTGAGGAGTATATCCCAGAAAAAAGAGGGAGATTTTAAGCGCGCCCTTCGAATCAAATTCAAGTGGAGTCTTCTTGGGGCACTTGGAATGTGTCTGGGCGCTGCGTGGTATTTTTACCATGGACAAAATCTGCTGGCAACAAGCTTCCTTATTGGCGGATTGTTTCTGCCTCCCTATATGATTCTCCCGATCTTTGATGCTTATTGGAATGGGAAAAAACGCTTTGACCTGAAAAGCAAGTACGAAATTCTTGTCGCTCTGCTTGCCTTGGGATTTATTATTCCCATTCTTTTTATCACCGATAATCTCGCAGTTCTCTTGTTTGTCTTTCTTTTTTCGTATACGTTATGGAATGGCTTTTTCCTTTGGAGAACACTTCGAAAAATTGAGAATAGCAATACTGATAGGGAGAGCATAGGACTAGGGAAGAACCTCACTATTATACGCGGCATTACGCTTGTTGCGGAACATATCGACAAGATCCTTCTATGGAAACTGCTTGGCCCCGTGCACGTCGCCGTGTATACATTTGCCTCTCTGCCCATCCAAAAGCTTATTTCATTTAACCCTCTTGGCCCGTTGGTACTGCCAAAACTCTCAGAACCCCTTCCAAACCAGCGAAAAAAAGACCTCCCGAAGAAACTTCTCAAAAGTTTCACCTTCACAGTTCCCGGGGCCTTTCTTCTTATCCTTGTTGCTCCTCTTATATATCAGCTCTTTCTCCCTCAGTACACAGAATCTGCACAATACTTCCAAGTTCTCGGCATACTGCTCGCACTAACTCCTCTTGCATTGATCAACATGCTTTTTGTTGCGGAATCACGCAAGAAAGAGCTATATATCGTCACCACGGTACGGTCTATTGCAAAAGTAGTACTCTACCTTGGCCTTATCCCCATTTGGGGAATTTGGGGGGTCGTGATCGGCTATATTATAGGAACCGTTCTTGGAGATACGCTCTTAGTCTACTTTTTCCTGAGAAATTACAGTTTCCTCCCAACAAGAGTGAAGTAGGTTCCCCAGTCAGTAGATTCCAAGAATTTGTCTATCAGCCGATACGCGCCAAGATAATCATAGAAAACATGGTATGGTACCCGAAGAAAAAGGTTTGAGAATAAAAAGATGGGATAAAAGCGAGCTGATCCAAAATGTTCAATGAAAAAGAAAGGCTGGATCATCTCTCGCAATTCTCTCTGACTCAGCCAGTTTTCGATCGGCTGCATGTGAGAAGTATTCTTTAGCTTTCTTACGAGGGATTCAAGCTGAGGCTTGTTTGGCGTTGTGAGAATGAGCAACCCTCCCCGAGAAAGCGCACCAGCGATGCTTCTGATATGTTCCGCTTGATTCTCTCTTGGTAAATGTTCCAGTACTTCGCTCGTGACTACTACATCGTATACGCCTTTTGGAAACTGCGATACGATATTCATTTCCTGAAAAGCTGCCTTGGGATAGCGTCTGCGTGCTTCTTCCACAAAAAGATCGACCCCCAATACTTCTCCATAGCGAGATAGGGCATTCGTCATCCACCCTCTTCCGCACCCGACATCGAGAATGCGGAGAGATTTTGCGGGTCGGAATCTTGAAAGAGCCGACAGTACAAAACGTCTGCGGCATTTTTCATCTATGGAAAGTCGTCCGGAATCCTTCCAGTATGTTTCGTAAAATTTTCTCTGATGCTCAAACGTAGGAGAACTCATGGGTCGCGCGTAAGGCGTATGAAGACTCATCCCCACGCCATTTTTCTTAATGCTTTCGCTCTTCCCGCTATTCCTTTCATTATATGAAGTCCCCAAACCCGAAGAAGAGAGATCGGGTACTCCTCCTTGAACGCAAAGGGGAGGAAACAGAGAAGGACGATGATCGCGCTTGCGCGGATTCGCAGAACAATTCCAAAATTACTAAGAAACAAGGATAGTATTCCGAGTACTCCCAGGGCAAATAGCGAGATAAGGAGAGCTGGACGATATCTCTTCCACGAACGAACAATTCCCACGACAACAAAAATAAAGAGAAAAGACCAAGGAATTGTCTCAACGAACGCGGGCAAGTGCCGATCGTACTTAAACTGCCAAGGGAAAGGACCCAGGGTCGCGTATGAAAATGTCTTCATATTATTCAGCACAAAGAGGACTGGATTGTCTGTTCGAGTCGGCACGACAATGGAAAAATCTACCCCGGTACCGGGAGCTTGCGGCAAGCCGAAAAATTCCTGTATAGAATCTGAAGGAGAAGGTTCCAGCGACGCTGCTGCTTCCGCAGAAGGCTTCTCGGGAGCTGGTTCGGCGTGAGGTTCGGGCGCTGCTGCCGGCTTAGGCACAATTGCCGCGACAGCAGGAGGTTCCAGCGACGCTGCTGCTTCCGCAGAAGGCTTCGCGGGAGCTGGTTCGGCGTGAGGTTCGGGCGCCGCTGCCGGCTTAGGCACAATTGCCGCGACAGCAGGAGGTTCCGGGGCCAGGTATGTCTCCCGATACCCTGTAATGCTTTTCACAGAGAGGAAACCAGAAATAGCTTCTGTCCCGTAATATCCAAATCCAGACCCAGAAAGGATGGGAAGAAACCCGAGAAGAATCGCACACACAAGGCCATACCCTACCTTTTTCTTCCAGTGCATGGCATGTACAAAAAGGAGCCACCCGACCAGAAAGACAACAATAGGAATAAAGCCTACGTAGAACCGATAGTGCACCAGCAACCCCATAATGCCGTAGAGTACCAGAAACTTTCCCCATGAAAAACTCCGGAAAAGACGTAGCATAAGGAGAAGAACAAGCAAGGCAAGAGAAACCACGAGAGACTCACGGATAAGCAAACTACTAAAATAAAGATAGCTTGGATAGAGCCCTACCAAAATGCCCACGAGAAGTCCCCACTGGTGAGATCCTTTCATCTCCCGTACAAGAGCATACGCAAGCAGCGCAGAGATTGCGGCAAACCAAAGACTGAGCATTTTCCCAATGAGCACGTGGGGAATAGTAAGAGCATAAAGAGCTCCAATAAATACAGGATACGAATGGAGCATTGAGTTCTCTTCAAGAATTTCAGCTATCTCATTATATGAGAAATTTCCTGCTCTAAAACTTTCCGAAATTTCAGTCGCCGCACTATGATACGCGCGCTGATCACCCTCTCTGCCTCCAAATGGATAGATCTGTCCATATTCAATAGCAAGAACAGCGAAGAGATGAATGCACAGGACACAAATGAAGAGCATCTTCAATCCTTTTGCCTGATTGCGCAAAAAAAATAACGTACCTCCGCTTAGGAGGAGGAAAACGCCCAATCCAAGAAAAAGCGCTTGGTCAAACAGAGAAAGCGCTAGACCAAAGCACAGAAATGCGCCTATAAGCAACGCGCGTTTCCATATGTTCGTGGTGAAATTGGCAATTGTCATGCACGTTCAAATTCAAGATATAAGCCGCCATTTTTTCTCTTCTGAACCATCCCAAGGAGATAGAAAACGGCAGCTGGAAGAGCCCCAATAAGCAACGCCTTCGCCTTGCCCAGAAAAATCGCGCCTTTTGTTATGCTTTGAGAACTTTTCTTTGAAACTGCTTGCGCTTTGGCGACAAGTCCAAGAGAAAATTTTCCATTGAAAGATTCCAGAAGGATTCGAAACTGTTCTACGTATACTACAAAGGTAGGCTCAAAGCCAAACGGCCTTAAAAGGCGTGCTACTGCTTCCTTGTTCCATCGAGTCAAATGATTCGGAGGAAAATCCCATGTATTGAGATTCGCGAAAAAACGTTCCCGCGATGGCGTACTGAGAATAACTTTTCCTCCAGGATGTAATTTGTTTTGAATGTTCTCCATGAGCTTTCGCGGGTCATCAACATGCTCGATCACCTCAAAGCAAGTAATCACATCAAATTGCGGGGTTTCAACGTCCTTAAAGAATTTACCAAGCTCCATTGCAAAAACCTGGTCAAGCCGGAAGTGCCGCTTGGCGGCCTGTATTGCTCGCCTGTCGAAATCAACACCCCAAACATTCCATCCCCTTGCCTGTAAGGCAGCAAGAAACTCTCCCGCGCCACACCCAACATCCAAAATGGTTTTCCCTTTCTTGTCTCCCCACCTCTCTAGGAACTTCTTATGATACCCTCGCGATACCTTAGGCTTAATGAGCTGACTTGGAGAATACGTATCCCCCTCCTCATACCAATCCTTTCCTGGGTTGGAAAAAGGAACCCAGAACTGAACGGAACAACGAGGGCATTCGTACAAGGTGAATACTCCATCCTTGTTTTGAAAATCCATTTTAAAGTCAAAATGTTTTTCGTTCCCGCATACCGGACACGCCCGAGAACATGCTTGGAAAGCCATATCAATCCCTTACCATTACTTTTCTCTTTTCGCAATACCTTCAATACGCGATATCTCAGCAAGGACAGCCATATGGTCACTCACCCCGTCCTGCAGACGAACATTCTTGCATTGATACTGAGGAGTCGTAAAAAGACCGTCTACCAATAAGGGTTTCCCTCGCAGGATCTCTCCAGATCGATGGAGTTTTATATCAATACTTGTCGTATAACGAGCGGGGATGTTGTCTTTATAAGATGCCGCGATAGCCTGGAATATTTCTCCCTCGCGCGGAGCATTAAAATCGCCGCAACATATAACTTCAGGAAATTCGCCAAGAGCATCTAACAATCTTTCCACGTCTTCCCTTTGAGCGTCACTTGGCTGCCCATCTGCATTCCAGGTGAAATGAGTAGTGCCAAGTACAAACTCACTCTCTCCTTTTCGGACAGTTCCGCAAAGAAAAAGACGATAGAAATCATCAGGATCATTGTGAAACGCTTGTTGTCGCGCGTTCTTCTCGTCCCCTTTATAGTATCGGCACTGAACAGACAGCAAAGGAAAGCGTGAAAGTATGCCAATTCCAAAAGGCACCATTGGAGGCTCCATGGGGTCTCCGCGGCCAATTAAAATCATCTGGCCAAAGGAAGAATCCATACCAAGTTTCTCTGCAAAGGTTTGCAGATCTTCCCCGTATACCTCCTGCATACAAACAACATCAGGCTGTTCCTGTTGAAGAAATGCTTGCACCGCATTGAGATGTTTTTTCATCTCAATATTGAGTGAAATCAATTTGATTGTCTCTTTGCCAGCCATAGGACTTTTCTCTTTCCCGTCTTCAGTGCCTTCCAGAGAAGCACCCATCCATTCCACCCAACATTTCCAAGCGCTATCAGGAGTACTTCTTTCCAAAAAGACAACTTCTTTTTATTGTATAGGCGACAAAACTCATAATATCGCTTCCAGTTTATGCTGAGAAGCGCAGGAACAGAAATGGCATCCATCTTGCTTCTTCGAGTTTCCTCATGGGAAGCGTTTTCTTCGGTACGCACCTCTTTCAGGTACTCTTCACTGAGCGGGCTTCCCCTCCATACCACAGAACGCAAGGTAGTTTCACTAAGGGGAGTAAATATCTCTTGGAGCATATAAGAGAAGATGTCTTTCGTTTTCTTGTGCATTCCAGCATGCGGGGCACGGGGAAAGTAGGCCCAATCTGGAACGCCAAGAACGCCTCGAAAAGACGCATAGGCGTATTTGAGAATCATATCTCGATGAACATCAACAATAAATTCATACCTATCATGCGAAAGCTGTGCGTTTACGAAGTCCTCAAAAGAGGAAAAATCAGCGGCAATATAGAAATCAGATGCGAGAAAGATCCCTGGCCGCAGAAAAGGGACACATATCCTTTGGTGCCTCACTTGTCTCTCAAATGAATCGAGCAACTCTCTTAGATCCACGAACTGGTCTGTTCGCATCTGTACAACATATTCAGCCTTTGAGTGCATCCTTAGCCAATCTAACCCTTGCCGAATTCCAATAAACTGACGGTTCCTATTATGAGCTTTATACGCGCGCGGAGAATCATCCATTATGGCGCTTGGATCAGGCAGAGAAGTAACGGAAATCCCCTCCATGCGTGTTCGGGCCTGCGCTCTGTGTCCCACGTAGAAAGAATAATCTCACAAAACAAATCACCAAATTCATCTCCAATTCTCTGAATATTTGACAAACAATCATAATGAACAAGCCCCTCATCCCCAAGGTTGAGTTTCTGGGCCGCGGTACGCCCACTTTTCCCAAACGATTGAAGTGGCCCCTGTATAATAAGTCCAACGTTGCGCATTATGCGTTCGTTACCTTCCAAATAAACTCGATCCAAGCCTCATGAAACCGTTCCTGTGAGAACATCTTGGCGTATGCGTGCCCACGTTCTCCCGTTTCGGCGCGCACCTCTGGATTCAAAAGAAGATATTCCACCTTCTCCCTAAGAACAGAGAAATGCTCACATATGAGCTGCCCCCCACCCTCCAGGAGCTCACGCATACCTCCCTTTCCTGATCCAATAACCGGCGTTCCCAGAAGCATGGCCTCGTGGGCTGTCCTGCACCACCCTTCCTTGAAGCGCGACATAGTAACAACCACAGATGCCGCCTTCAACAAACAAAGATACTCTCTATATTCCAACTCAAGGTTCCTCGCCGGAATACGCGCTGCTCTTCTCCCTGACGTGACAAGATGCGCATCCATACCCTGGAGCGCGCGGTACGCCTCAATGACCCCTTTCGCTTTCTGGCAATTCCCAAGATAGATGATAGGCTTTTCCCGCAGATTATGCCTCTTCTTGAATACCTCCACTTCTTTATCTGAAACTTCGAATCGATCAAGGTTGAATCCATTATAGATCAGATGCACATTTTTATAGCCCTTTTGGACGAAATGCTGTTTCCAATATTCAGAAACTGTCACAATAGAGTCCACCTTTTTCAAATTGCGGTAAAATAGGCGTTGCGCGAGAAAAAAGAAGGGACGAGCCAAAAGAGGAAATCCGGAGAAATCATCGTGGTGCATCACTACAATGTTCTTACCTTTCGTTCTGTCAAAGGGCAGCGTCAGGGTTGAGTAAAAGTCGCGAACCCATACATCCCTTTCTCCTTTCAGGGAAAGAAGACGAAACAGGGATTCTGGAATTCTCAGATAACGGAGCCGTGAAAACCAAACAGGTTTTCTCAACACAAGCTCAATGTTAAACTTCCCCGCGAGAGCGTTTCGCGCTTCCTCGTTATATATGACTCCCCCGTATTTCTTCCCGCTAATTTCAATCCATCCAATAGTCATAGAGACATTACTGAAGAAACTTCCACTCTTTTAAAATGCGCTCCGCCCTAAAGTCCTCTGCGCGTATTCTCGCTTTTTGAGAAAACTCTAAACAAAGCCGAGGATCGCTGAGCATCTGAGCGATGGCAGCACTCAATATCCCTGGACTATTGATCGGCACAAGAAATCCATACTCCACTTGCTCTCTACCCTGCGCCACGGTTTTGATATCCGTAGAAGGGGCGAGGATCTCCCGCGGCCCCGATTTGCAGTCAGTAGAAATAACAGGGAGGCCGCATGCCATGGCCTCCAAAAGCACATCCGGCAATCCTTCCCATAAGGAAGGGAGAACAAAAAGAGTTGATTTGCGCAAGAACGCAAATGGATTCTTCTGCCATCCCAAAAAGTGCACGCTCTCCTCTAAATCAAGGGTCTTACTAAATTCTGCCAAAGAATCTCTCAACTCCCCTTCCCCAAGAATGACGAGCTTCGCACCCGGTTCCCTGCGCTTTACGTCCGCGAACGCGGAGAGAAGGTACCGCTGCCCTTTTTGCTTGGTCAGACGGCCCATGGTTATAATGACAGGGTGACTGAATATCTCCTGATATTCTTGCGCTATTTGCTCTTGGGCAAGCATTCGTATCCTCTCAATATCTATGGGATTGTAGATAACCTGTATCTTTTCTTTTGGGATAGAAAAGGAGTCAACCAAATCCTGGGCCGCCGCCCGCGAAACAGAGATAACACGCTCTGCGCGAGGGAAGAGAAATCGCACAAAAACCTTAAAAAGCAAACCCCAGAATCCCTTGCTGCTTTCAGAAAGAAAGAGATCCACACGCACAATCGCTCTTTTGTTTACGAGAACGTTGATGATATTCGCTGAATTTCCCAAGCTGATCACATAATCCGGGCGTTCCTCTCGCAAAACCTTCCTGAATCTAAAAAGACGGAGAAAAAAGTACCAAATGCGCAAGAACCCGTTTGTTGAAAGGGGCGCGCGCAAGCTCACCACCTTGCCTTTATAGGGATAAGAAATCTTCTCCTCAAACAGTACGAGAACGCGCTCAAGAGAATCTGGAAGGTGCAGGGAAAGCTCGGAAACCACTCGCTCCCCTCCACCCTGAAAGAGCGTCGGAATGAAGAATAATATTTTCTTCTTTTGCCTATTGCTATTCATGCCTTCTTTGCGCGACACGCCTCAGCTCGGCCGCAATAAGCTGATAATCGTTTGTGTCCTTTTCTGCCCGAGCAAGCGTGGTGGTTCCCGGAATGATATTGCGTATATAGGAAATGAGAAATCGCACATTCTGCTCCCTCAGATCTCCTTGCGAAACACCGGCTTCTCGATCGCGGAGAATATATCCTTGCAGTTCATCAACGTTTTTCAGCTTCCGACAGAGTGGGTGGTAGTCGTAAAACACATCTCCAAGGATATAGGCGGGCTTCCCTGCTAAAGCGGCCTCCAAGCCAACCGTTCCCGTAAGCGTAATGACTCCCTGGGAATTCTCAATAAGCTCCTGCATATTTTCGTTCGGGGCTATCAACTTTACATTCGGAATCCTTCTGATCTCCTCGTAGAACGTATCGGGTTTTGTGCCAACGGCATACGGATGCTCCTTCACATAGAGCTTGCAGGGAAAGGGAAGAGAAAACGCTATGCTCTGGATCACGGAGGCTTGATTCACGTACGGCATGGCCTGCACTAAGGTAGTTGCTTCGGGTTGAAGGTGGAGGGGAAAGACATAGTAATCGTCCTGTGGGTTCAAAGACTGGTACAATTGCTTCTGCCGCGCAATACGCATCTGACGAAACGCAAGATTCCAGGGAGCGCGCAGCGCTACGCGTACCCGCAACTCACTCTCAAAATCAACGTCCTTAAATCTTCTTCGTCCCTTAAAATAGCGGAGCAACGGACCTCCGATTTCTTTTACTCTCTCAAGATAATGAAGAACATACGTGAAGATTCCGAAGCGAATCTTCCCAACCCCTAAATAAGAAGGGAGCTTCTCATGAGAGAGGAAACCTTGAATGAAATGTTCAACAAATTCTCTTTCTTTTGGCGGAATACCCGTTACAGAGAGCGCCCTGAACACTTCCTGATACATCCAATTATCAAAATGAGCGTCCAGCACATCGAGATGCCCGGTAATTCGTGAGTCAATAATGCCGAGGTACGGAATACCGTATTCTGCGCATACGAAAGAGGCGGGCTGAGCCGCGCCACCAGAGGGCGGCTCAAAAAGAACCGCGTCGGGCCGTTCTTGTTGAAAGAATTCTTTAAAAAACTGATACTGCTGGGCGAGATATCGCGCGGATTTCTTATACCCCCATGGCCAAGAACCTGCGCGATCGAAATCCGGGAAGAGCTCACGCCATGTGAGATTTCCGTAATCCTTACGCGAGGCATCATAATACTTCTGACACCAGTCTATCTCAGAAACAAAACGCGCCCTCTTTGGGTAATATTGAGCTTCTCTGAACTCAGCAAGTTTGCTCGAAAACACCAGAACGCATTCATCCCCTTGCTCCAGCAATACTGAAGAAACCTTCCCGAGAAATTCTGTTAAGAATGGGGCTCCATTAACAATAATGCACCATTTCATACAAGATTGCGGAGTATAAAAGCTGCCATACGTTCACCTGCCTTCCCATCCGGATTCCCGACATATCTCTCAAGCGCTTGTTTTGCGCCAGATGATAACTCAGAATGAGGTTTCTGAGGATTATCTACAGCCTGTTCAATAAGCCATATCAATTCTTCAGGAGAATGCGCGACAGACGCTGCTTCTCCATAATCGAACATACAATATTGGGCACCAGGGAAAGAAGCTTCGGCAAATTTCGGCATCACAACTGGCTTTCCGGCAGCAATGCTCGAAAGTATCGCCGTACTGTTGAAACCGACAACAACCGAAGCCCGCGGGATCAACTTCTCGCCAAGGCCTCGCTTCATCACCTTCATATTTTTCGGAAGGTTCGCAGGTAATACGGCGTCTACGAAATCCTCGTTCTCATCACCAACCTTCACTTTTACTACTATGTTGATATCCGGGCGTTTTTTTGCCAATTCCAGAAGGGCAAGGTGGGTAGTACGAGCAAGCTCTTCCCATACAAAAGGCTTCAGAACCGGCGGTGAAAGAATATGGCCCCACCATTCTTCCTCCACCCATGGAAGACCTACCCCTATCATGGGAGAGAAAGAGAAGAAGAGGACAAGCTTTGGCTCTGTTCCCTGACTACCGGCTCTTCTCCACGCATGGAGGGCGTCAATACGGGGACAACCAACTACTTCAACTTGTTCTGGCCTTGCAAAGCCAGAACCCACAATCACATCACGCTCCTCCTTATTGTACACACTGATTGCCCTACCCGTACTTCCAATGCGCCGTGGGTACACATGCTCATCTCGCTTGTGTTCGGCGACAGATTTCGTACCTTCCTTGAACAAAATCAGAAACGGAGTGCCAAGTTCCTCTGTCGCGGCGGCAAGTTCGCGTTCTGGGCTGTAAAAAATACTAAACCCTATGACAGCAGAAATACGCTTCCACCTTCCGTAGTACCGCCATATTGCCTCTAAGAACTCACGGTATTCCTCTTTTGCCCGCTCTATTTCTGGATCTGAGCTCGCGTACACATAATCAGTAGTGATGGATTTGGGCAAGAACACATCCATTACCTCTCCCACAGCTTTCCGTACAAGTGTCCAAACTTCAATATCATAGCCCTCCAAGGTGTCAAGGCTCGCGTATAAATCTTCCGGACCTCCTGATTTTGGGAGCGCGAGGAGACGTTTCTTGTTGTTCGCCTCCCCATATGTACGGGTTCGCACCGTCAAAAGATACCATGCCAGAGCAGTGAGAATCGGCAAACGCAGACGCGCCCCCATTCCACTCGCAAAATAGAGAGGACGAACAATAAACTGCTTGAAAATGCGAAGTATGAGTTTCATACAAGAATTGAGGATTGCTTATGGACGATATCCAAAAAATTCTTCAGAAACACGAGGCCTTTCCCACCACTTTTTTCTGGGTGGAACTGACATCCGAATAGATTCCCCTTCCTGATGACAGCAGCAATCCGTACTCCTCCATAGGAAGTATCAGCTACTCTCTCTTCCTCATCCATTGGAGAGCACAAAAAAGAATGCACAAAATAAAAGCTTGACCCCTGTTTAATCCCACGCAATATCTCATCCTCAAAACCTTCTTTATTCGTTCTGTCTGAAATAGTATTCCATCCAACGTGTGGCACCTTCTGTGAATTCCCCTCTGTGTCCTGATAAGGAATTGCAACTACATTGCCCGCAATAAGCCCCAACCCTTTATGACTGCCGAACTCCTCACTTTCCTCCATCATCATTTGCATGCCAAGACAAATGCCAAGGAAAGGTCGGCCGCTTTTCGCAACTTCTAAAATCGGCTCCAATAAGTTTTTCTCGCGCAACATCTGTATAGCACTCCCGAATGCCCCCACGCCAGGCAGAACCAGCGCTTTCGCACTTCTGATGAGATCTGGGGAATCCGTCATAAGAGGCGCCCCTCCAACATAGGTGAAGGCGCGCGTAACGCTCAGAATATTCCCCACTCCATAATCCACAATAACAATGTTATTCATTGGTATGTATTCTTACCAGTATTCCCTCTTCACGCAAAGTATGCTTAACTCTCGCGATGCCACCTTCATTGTAGTGGAAGAATGCGCCTCCCGCTATTGCGTCAGCCTTCGCCTCACGCACCGCGTCAATGGCATCCTGCTCTTTTCCAAGCCCCCCCGCGCAAATAACAGGCACAGGCACAGATTCTGCAATGCTGCGCACTAAATCTAAATCAAAACCTCGCTGCGTGCCATCTTTATCTACCGACGTCACCAAGATTTCCCCTGCTCCTCGCTGCGCTCCTTCAATCGCCCAAGCGACAGCATCAAGACCACTCTTCTCCCTTCCGCTCTCATAGTATGCTTCCCAAGTCCCATCCTCCTTTCTCTTTGCTTCAATAGACAAGACCAAACATTGAGAACCAAACGTTTTCGCTATCTCTCCAATCAATTCGGGGTTCTTTATGCATCCCGTATTCACCGCGACCTTATCCGCTCCTGCTCGAAGTAAAACTTCCGCATCTTTTACTGTTCGAACACCTCCTCCGGCCGTAATCGGCACAAACACTTCCTTCGTAGTCTCTTCAAGAATCTCAACAAGGTTACTCCTGCCGTATAGGCTTGCGACAATATCTAAATACAGAATCTCATCAGCACCCTCTTTCCAATACTTCTTTGCAAACGTATTGGGATCTCCTAGCTTCCTCAAACCCTCAAACTGTATCCCTTTCACCAAATGAGGACCCTTTACATCGAGCCGAGCGATAACTCGTATATTTTTCATCTCTTAATTAATAGGCGGCATGGCGCAATGCCCATGCGCCATGTTCAAACTTCCAAATATGAGGAGACCGAAAACGATCTGCGAGATGCAGATAATACTCTCGGTCAACCAGCGGCTGTTCAAACATCTGGAATGCTACCGGGAACTCTCTCTCATTGATGGATAAATATTCAAATAACTCTTTCTCAAATCGTTCAGGATATTCTCCATCAAACTTCTTCACGAGTGCTAACCCCTCTTCTCTGGTAATTTCACCGTTTCGAATCTCCTGAGAAGCGTCGTATGTTGCCCGCCCTATGCCAAACTTAATATAATGAGAATAGTAATGAAGGTCATCCATTTTGTCATCAATGCTATTGTACTTGCTATAGGTTCCCGCCGTTCGCTCGGGAGCCGCCTGAAAGCCTCCATGTTCCACCGCGTAGTAGTATGCCCCCTGAGGATGCCAAGGCAAATAGTACCCCAAAAAATGCGTCTCAATACCTTTGTCTTCCAGCTTTTGGACATCAACGGGCATATACAACATGAGATCGGTCATATCGACCCCAAAGTCCTGTATCAATGCTTCCAGAGAGGTCCCAGCTAAATACACATCCTTCTTGTCAGAGAAGGCAAAGTGGCTCCAGTCTCGCTTGGCAGATTCATTATCTTTGATCGGATTTCCGTACTCAGCTCCACTTTCCGCAAAAAATACGAGAGGGATATCATACTTGAGGGCCATACTGGGGCCAATAACTTTCTGCCCATACGCAAAGGGCTGAAATGGATGGAAGATATTCTCCACAGCCAACCTCGTAAGTAACCGATGAACCCTGCCATTTGGCGTACACAGGTAGTTGTCAAATCCCGCATGAATCCATGCTTGCTGATTCTTCCATCCCCATGGCGTGTACATATGAGGAGCCCATGTGACCGTAAGGGGGTGCATACCGTACTTGTACTTCAGCACATGCGCGGTATAGAAACTATCCTTTCCTCCAGATCCTGGGACCAAACAGTCATACGATCCATCGCTCTTCCGAAATTTATCACATAATTCTTTGAGCTGCTTCTCCCGTTCCTCCCAGTTGATAGAGTCTTTCTTTATTTCAGCATATCGGCACGCGTCACACACACCATCTTCATTGAAGCTGATTACTTCTTTCTTCGTTTCTCCGGTATGCTTATACTCATTGGCCGTGTTTGGCCTCTGATTGGAAACCACACATTTCTTACAGAATACGACCTCCTGAGGGAGTCCGTATCGCGCCCCGGGATGCTCGAGATCGCGATGAAAAGAATCGAATGGAATTTCTTTCTTTTGAGGATATTTCTTCATATTTACTGTTAAAATTTTTCTTTCGAGAGACAATATAAGATCTGCGCCCTATTCCTCTCTCCCAGCGCAGGCTCCTGGAGCTCCATGGTCGTAACATCTTCCTTCTCATAGTGATGTATATCCCATTGTCGCTGGAGATTGCAAGCGAGAAACCTTGCATTGTTCGTTCTTCCATCAATGAGCACAAACGTGCCCGGAAGCAAGGTTGGCTCTATACGGAGAATATCTCCTGCCATCACCGTACGTTCAGGATTCTTCCAAGAAAGACCGTGGGCCTCCCCTTCTACATCGAGGGGATCGGGACCATCAAGATATATAAAGTCTGGAACGGCATCAGGAATGGATTCAAAAAAATGACATACGCGGCCATTAAACTCCCCCACCGTAACTCTTGAATGGTGGAACTCAACATGCCCTTGTATCGCTTGAGGAAGGGACATCTGAGCATTCTTAAGCCACACTTCGGAAGCATCAACAGAGAAAAGCGTAAAGGGGTCCTGCTTTTTGATTTCGGGCTTATCCTGCACCCCTTCCCACTCACGTTTATTTTGATACAGCGCGTCTGCAAGAACAACAGTAGATCTTCCCACTCCAAACTCCAAAGCCGTGAACACTTTTCTCTTTCTGGCCAAAGAATGAAGTCTGGCCAAATCACGCCAGTCAGGCGCAAGCTGGCCCTCAGATCCTCGCAGATGGCTCATGAGCCCCTGCTGATCCAGATAGTGTTTCGCTTCCTCCTCAGTAAAATTCATAATACTTCTGCAAAAAACTTTCTCAGTTTTTCTGCGATAAATATCTCTGTTTTTTCCATTGACTCTGCCGTTGCTCCAGCAACATGGGGAGTAATAAGCAAGTTGGTATGCGTAGCGGCATATCGTACGAGCGGATGCTCTCGTATCGGCTGAGCTAACTCTCCGCCAAGAACGTCTACGCTGGCACCAGCGACATGTCCCGATTCCAAAGAAACAAGAAAGGCCTCCTCATTAATTACCTCTCCCCTCGATGTATTGACGATGAGAACCCCTCTTTTCATTGCGGCAAACGCCTCCTCATCAATCATGTGGTGTGTGGCATCGTCATATGTTACGCAGAGACTGATGACATCCGACTCCTTCAAGAGCATCTCAAGAGATACAGAACGCGCGTACGAAGGCATGGGAATATCCTTTATGTCATACGCGAGAACTTCCATCCCAAAAGCTTCAGCATATCTTGCAATGTTCTTGCCAACTCGACCAAATCCAATAATCCCAAGTGTTTTCCCATAAAGCTCAGTCCCCTTAAATTGGTCTCTGTTCCATTCGCCACTTCGTACGTGGAACACAGCATCTGGAATCTTGCGGATGAGAGCGAGCAGTAAGGCAAAGGTGTACTCTGGAGTAGCATAAATACCATTCAAGAATTCGGTCTCTCCCCGAAGAGAGAGCACAGAAATACCCCGTTCCCGCGCTGCCTGAAGATCAATGTGATTCAATCCGGTTGTTGCGGTGGCAATAGCTTTCAGTCTCGTTCCCTTCTCCATGAGCTCCCGACCAATAACTCCGTGCGCAAATCGCACAATCAACGCGTCAAAACGTGAGACATCCCTTCGAAGCTCTTCGGGGGTCAAAGGCCCTTCCTTCACTTCCGCGAATTGCTTCAAAATGGCGGCTGCTTCACGACTATACCCTTCAGGTTCAAGATTGAGGATTTGTGTTTTTTCCATATCTCACCAATAAGAAGAATGCTTCAGAATGCTGAGCTTGCACTCACGTAAAATATCGGCAATCCTCTTGCCTGCGTCTCCTGTGCCATACAGCGCGTCTGAAGGATACTTTCCATGAGCAACTTGGCTCCTAATTGCTTGGTAGATTTCCTCCGCGCTATGAGCAACATCAATAACATTCTTCGCGCGCTCCCGATGATTTTGACGCGTCCCAATGTTCACGACCGGGGTGCCCAAATAACTTCCTTCGCGAATCCCACTCGAAGAGTTGCCAACAAGACAAGCTGCCTTATCCTGAAGATGAATGAAGTCCTCAGGGGAAAAGTTGCGGTAAAAGTGAATAGGCATGGAGCCATTTTGTGCAATATACGTGCGGAGAGCCTTTGATACTCCGTCAGATCCAGCATCCACATTTGGCCAAAACCACACCGCCTGCATGCCGGTTTTTCGTACTGCTTCCAGCGTCGCTTCAGTTTGAGAATACGCTTCCCGATATTCGGTGGATACCGGATGTTGAAGCACCACAAGAAAAGGGCTGTTCCAGTCCAGCTTTCGCCCTGTTCCCGCGGGGTATTTTTCGAACAAGTTTCCATACGACTGGGCCCGGGCTTCAGCCGCAACATCTAGAGAGGGACACCCCGTAAGGAATACAGTCCCCGGATCTTCCCCCATACGTACAAGAATCTCTCCTGCTTGCTTGGTAGCGGGAAAATGTATATGCGCAAGCTTCGTAATGGCATGCCGTACGGCATCGTCAATTGACCCCGTGAATTCTCCTCCCTGCGTGTGAGCAAGGGGAATATTCATGTAGCTTGCCGCAATTG
Organism: Candidatus Yanofskyibacteriota bacterium; assembly: GCA_030688685.1. Taxonomy (GTDB): domain Bacteria; phylum Patescibacteriota; class Minisyncoccia; order Minisyncoccales; family UBA10102; genus JAUYJF01. The sequence goes on from JAUYJF010000039.1 coordinate 16,895, forward strand.
CCGTGGCCATTGTTTCAAAACGATCCGCAATCGTGAGAACAACATCCGGCCGCAGACTCTCGAAGAGACTTGCAAGCTCTAAAACACCAAGGCCGGTAGATTTTGCCATGGTAATAGGCAGCTCCCCTTCTACAATGTTATAGACATAAGCCGTCGGCTCAAATCCTTCAGCTCTCATGGTATCAATAACAGAACCGAATCGGTGCAGGAGGGCAGAAGCCCCAACAATGAGAAGAAGCTCCAGGTCGGGATGATCCTGGATTGCTCGAAGAACGCTCCTGATTCTTGAGTAGCTTGGTCGAGACGTTACAACAACACAGATCTTTCGTTTTTCCATACTATCCAATGACATCCTCTGTAATCGGATCAAATTTTCTCACGTCCTGAGATACAACCTTTCCCAATACCTCCTCATACCGTTCAGAAGGAAGTCCCTTGATATACGCCTGAGGGCGCATCGCATATACCATCTCCTCTGTAAGAACCGCCCCTTTTGGAACATCCTGCCCAAATACCAACGCCTTCCGAAACAAGGGGCGAAACACTACCTCTCCTTCCTGCAGCACTTTCTCCTTTTTTGATATTGCCGCATTTGCGTATTCGCTCTCCAGAATCTCTTTCTTTTTTTCCGAATTCTCCAAGACCTTGCTGATTGAAGCGGTCAGTGACGCGAACTCATCTGGAGTCATGGAAATTTTATGGTCGGCTCCATACAGATCTCGCGACAGAGTAAAATGCTTCTCAATTACCGAGGCCCCCAAAGCCACAGCAACCAAATCCGCGAACACGCCGAGCGAATGATCGGAGAATCCTATGGGAACATCAAATTCTTCTTTTAGGAGATTGATAGTGCCGAGGAACAGCTCCTCTGGGGGGCAAGGATACTTTGAAACACAATGGAGCATAGCAACACGCGCATTGTTCTCCCCAACAAATTTGAGCGACATTCTGAGCTCGTCTAACGTGCTCATTCCAGAGGAAAGCAGGATCGGCTTTTGAGTGTTGCGGACAAAATCAAGGCAGACAAAATCCAGGATATCTCCGGACCCTATTTTCCAAACGTTCACGCCCACCTCCTCCTCAAGCATTTTTGCCGCATTGCGACTCATGGGGGTAGACATGAATATAATTCCCTTCTCATCGCAATACTGTTTCAGCGGTTTCCAAAATTCCTCAAGCGGGGTGGCCTCAGTATTGCGCCTCACCCACTGATATCGGGAACTTCCGGGCGCGGTAAAGTGGGGAGAAATAAAATTAATGTTCATTACCTCATCATCGACACAATGCGTCTGAAATTTGACGGCATCAGCACCTCCTTGGACAGCCGCATCAACCAAATGCTTTGCATTCTCTAGGTACTCTGAGGGGGTTTGCTCTTCTTTTGTTTGAATAAAATTCTTGCCAGCTTCCGCAATAATAAAAACACCTTTCTGAACTTTATCCCAAATAGCTTCTGGCGTGTTTTTTGTCATAGGTATTTATTCCACTCCTCTGGCCATTGCTCGAAATTGAGCATCTCCCTCCAGCAACTCTTCATACGTTCCTTTGGTGACAATAAAACCTCTGTCAATCAGGTAAAGGATGTCGCAATTTTTTACGGTCGCGAACCGATGAGCAATTGCAACCATTGTTTTCTTTTTCGCGACATTCTCAATCGCCTGAAGAACTGCTTTTTCTGTTATCCCATCGAGTGAACTTGTGGCTTCGTCAAGCACCAAGAATTCAGGATCATGATAGAGGGCCCTTGCAATTCCAATACGTTGTTTTTGCCCTCCGCTTAGTCGGACCCCCCGCTCCCCAATTGGCGTATCATACCCCTGTGGCAAATCACTCAGGATAAACTCATGGAGATTTGCTATCTTGCATACTTCCTCGAGTCGATCCCTGTCTATTTCTCTATCAGAAAGACCAAATGCTACATTATGGACAATCGTGTCATCAATAAGAAAAACTTGCTGGGGCACATACCCTAAGGTCCTTTGCCAATTTCGCACATTGCCTGTCCCTATAGGAACTCCGTCAACCATCATACGCCCTGCATTCGGAGAAAGCAACCCAATAAGAATGTCTCCAAGAGTAGTTTTCCCGCCCCCTGTTGGTCCCACAAGACCCACGAACGAGCCCTTTGGAATCTCGAGATTCACCCGGGAGAGCACAGATGTCCTTCCGAATGGATAATGAAATGACACATCCTCAAGTACAAGACGGTCGCGAAACGCAAGAGGAGGGGGTAAAGGTCTCTCGTGCAGCGTTATTGTCTCCCTCACCTCTCCGTCCATATCTTTTGCGATTTTATCAAGAACAGCTTCATTAAACTGCATGGTTGACGCACCATAAAATATCTCCTGGAGAGCGGGCATCAACCGGTATCCCGCAAACACAAAAAAGCTCAGCAAGGGAATGATATGCGAGCTATCCTGCTCAAAGGCAAGAAAGAAAAGAACAAGCACAAGTATTCCTCCAAAACTCACCGCCTCCATAAGGTACCGGGGAAACTGCCCAACGACAGCAACCCAGGCTTGGAGATTAGAGAATTTTTTTGAGTGTTGAGAAAACCGTTCAAGAAAATACCCTTCACGTCCAAGAATTTTAATATCTTTGATTCCTGCTAGAGCTTCACTGGCTACCGTAAAACGTCCCGTATTTTCTTCCAGGCGCCTTTCCCCTCGAGTTTTCAAACGAGCCCGCAGGAAAGCAAAAATTATGAGGTAGGAAGAACCGAAGAGAATTACTGCTGAAACTGCCACAGCGGGGCTCACGAGAATCAGCACAGCGAGAATCATAATCACAACGATCAAACTCGTAAGAAGTTTTGAAAGAGGCATAAGGAGCTGGCTCGTCAGTCGCTCAACTTCGGAAAGAACATTTTTTCCTAAGTCAGCTGAATGCCTATTGAGAAAGTAGGCGTAGGGCAAAGAAAGATATTTCTTGAGGAGATTGTGGGAAATACTATGGTTTTTCTGCCACACAAAATGAATCTTCAGCCACGAGGAAAAAGCAGAAACCGCATTTCCTGCCAAGAGAATTCCGAGCATTACGAATCCCATGAATATCGTAAAGGAAAATACACTCTGGAATCCAAGCTCCTGGAATACGAGATTCAGCCACCCATTCTCCTCCACCATTTCAGGATTCATGACTAATTGGAGAAATGGGAGAACAGAGAGCACTCCCAATGTCTGAAATAGGGCGGCGATCAAAGCTATTGCGAGAACAAAGAGAAATTGGATTTTCTCCCCTCGGTCAAAGAGCGTGCTCAGCTTTACAAAGACATTCAGCTTCCCTCGAAAGAACGTTTCCATAGGGGAAATATACCAACAGAAGCGGCTTCCGTCAAACGAAACTTACGAGCCTAACAAACGAGAAATTCGGCGCTTTCCTCGTACGAGACCTACCGTTGGGTGAACAACAAAATATCCAAAACGAGCAAAAAATCTGAAAAAGAACTGCAGGAATATATTTTGGTATAAACACGCCCTTTCTCGTATCGAAAATGGCCTTTTGAGAATACGGAGCCGAAAATCCGCATATCTTCTCCAATCAATGCCGAGGAAACGAGGGCATCCCCCTGAAAGAGCGGTAGTCGCGTTCTCCGCGACTTCTTCCGCGAATATATTGTTCTTGCACTCAAACGCAAGCGCTTCTTCGCTCCATGGCCTGCCCCTCCAAATAACCGTTCGAAACACAGAAAATTCAAGGGGCCAGAATACGCGAAACATCATATGGTGGAAGATCTGAAGGGTCTCGTCGCAATAGGATTTCTGGTAGGCAGAAGGAAAATACGCGTACTCTGGCGCTCCAATGGCATTCCTATACGCGACATAAGCGTATTTCAACCATAGCTCGCGATGAATGCTTGGCTCGAATTCAAACGCCTTACACTCAAAGATGGAATGGTGAAACGCCTTCATCGCGGATATACTTCCCGCAAAGTAGAAGTCCAAAATGCCATACTTCGCGTCCTCTCGCATGATACTCGGAACAAAGATGACGTCTGATGCAAAGCGCTTCAATGATTGAGCTGTCGTGATGAACTCAAGCATCTTCGCAAGGTCCACATACTGGTCTGTCCGTATCTTCAAGACCATATCAACATTGGAGTGCTTCTCCAGATACTCGATACCGGTCAATACGCCGAACATCTGTCGAAATCTATTATGGGGGATTTTCTGCCCCCTTACCTCTCCTCTCCAGCTCTTGGGAAGCGCTCTGTCATCAGAGGCGATGAGAACTGCTCCTTCCCAGGAATCTCCAGGTTGAATTTCATCCTGCCATGTTGAGATAACAATAGAATCAAAAAACCGGCCAAAGTCTCTTATGATAGAGGTAATATTCTCTCTGCAATCATATCGAACAGTCTGCTCCTCAGGAATTCTCCTCCAGGGGACATGCGCATTCTCCCCACTTTTTTTGCCATATGAGACAAGGGGGCCTTGTATAACAAGTCCAATATGCATATTTATTTCTTTCAACTGATGTCAAAACCTAAAGAATCTTGAAGCATCCTTTTTAATTCATCGCTATCACGTTTAATGTTTATCGCATCACAACTTTTGTATGGGTTTGAATCAGCGTAGTCATTAATAATGATACGTTTACCGTGAAACAAATCAAAAATGATATCGTGATACTTGATGTCCTCGCGCTTTAACTGTTGAAGAGTAAGGTCGCGATACGCCTCTCTCCTTGAAGTCATAATGATAATTTTTACGCGACCTGAATCATATAATGCATTAACCGCATCAACATTTTCTCTTATCGCTGATGTTTCCCCCCATTTTGGCTCAAAATATTCTCCTGAATTTTTTAATAATGTTCCGTCCAAATCAATAAATATTGTACTGTAGCGACTTTTATATTGATTCCAATCGTGCAGAGTGCCCCAATCTCGATAAGAGTTTACAAAAATTGGCTGAAAAACATTTCCCTCAAGAATCATTTGATAAATGATATGCGAGACATAGAGATTTTCGTGTTCTTTAAGCTTATAGAAAGTTTCCATATATTCTTCGCTGCGAGCAAATGAGTACCCTCCCACACAAAAAAGGGGACTTATTATCTGTTTCTCCACAATATTACTTACGAGGCCATTATCATCAAGCATGACATAGCTTTTATTCGCAGGATCATTAACGCGCGACATTTTATTAAGGTCGTAAATAGCAACGGCATTCCCTGGCTCAACAATACATTTAAATCCACTGTCGGTATCCTTAATAAATATTGGGCCCGATATTTGCTCCATCTCGATCGCCCGCGCCACTGTTTCCGGTTGATTTCTTGTTTCCTCATTCAGAATCACAATCTTCAATGTATCGCTTACCCCTATGTCACTGAATGCCTTTTTGATACCTTCAACGCACTTGTATTTTTCTACGTGCTCTCGAAGAATCACTAAAAAAATACTCTCTATCTTTTCCAAGTTTAACTCTCTAATTCCCTCTGTCACCATTATGTTGCCATTGGGATGAGTAAGCATCCATTTCGGTTTTAATCCTGGGAAACGCGTTGATTTGCCTGCTGCAGGAATAATGAGATTCATATCTTCATTGATCACTTATAATTGCTTCTATGGACTTCTTAAGAAAAGAAACGGTGCTTTCCTTTTTTGCATAAGGTAAAATTCGCAAGAAATTCAGCAATTGAAATACTCTATAGTAATCATTATAAAATGAGTGCTTCGCAAAGTATGTATCTATTTTTTTATCAACATATTCCATTACTAATAACATCTTTGTTCTATCAAAAGATGATTGATAAAGATTCAACGACCAATAGTACTTTGAATCTTGTCGCAGTTTTACAATATCCTGCAAGGGCGTTTCGATAAAGGTATCAAGCCAATCTAAGAGAACAATTTCTTTCTTATCTTTATTAAATAGTATATTTGAGAAAGTCAAATCGCCATGGCAATAGCCTACAGGAATACTCATTGAATCTTCCAATACTGAAAAAATTGAATCAGATTGCCGGAAAATATCCTCTTTTACTTCTATATCAATTATTGAATTCTCACTTGTCTTTTTTTGAACATCATAATATTTATCCAAAAGCTTCTCTTTCGTTATCTCGGTTGGCGAACTCTCTGCGAGATTATATTCTACAAATTCGATCAATTTATTAACTATAGAGTCAATATCGCTTCGCGTTGCATTTTGGAAAAATTCGATATAATTCTTGGATCGATAATATGGCATTTCGAAACTGTAATAATCATATCCTTCGTCTTCACGTATTATTTCTGGAATCAAAAGATAGGGTAGAGAATTCTTTAGAAAGAACTCTCGTTGCTTTTGTGCTTGCTTTTTAAGGCGCGGCGCATAGATCATATCCCTCGTTATCTTGCGCACATAGGTAGTTTCAGTATTGCGAAACACCTCAATAATACAGCCAGAAAGGCCTGGAAAGCCGCTAATCTCGGTGTTCATATTTAGCTTCTCAATATATCTTCTTTCACGCCCAGCATGCATATATATTTGATGCGTTTACGCCCAATTATAGTTTTTCTGTATTTCGAGCGCAGTTTTTTGTACTGCTTCCTTTAGATTCGCTTGCGGATGCCATCCGATAAGTTGTCTTGCTTTTTCATTTGACCCAAGAGAGAATTTTTTTGTCTCTTTTTCCACGAGTGCCCTATTGAGAGGAAACGGTCCTTCGAATAACGATGGGTAGGTATCCCAGAGCTTGCTTGCATGCCTATATCGGGGTTCAATTTTTGTGCCTAAAGCATCCCTTACATAAGCAACTATATCATTTACGGATAACAATTCCCCCGAACATACATTTAATGTGGTACGCGCAACGAAATTTTCTTCCAGAATAATTTCTAGCATTCTTACCACATCATCAATATGCACATAATCCCTTTGTTGAGTCCCATCTGAATGCAATACCGGAACATTTCCTTGAGTAAACTCCCGCACCAAGTAGTTGATTAAAGGAGGACTTGATCGATAAATATCTTGCCTTGGCCCAAACACATTGAAGAATCTTACAATTGGTATTTGCATTTCGTAGTTATTCTCATAGGCTCTACATATATCCTCTGCTAGTTTTTTTGAAAGAGAGTACGTAAGCGTAGGATTTATTTCATACTCTTCCCTAAAAGGGTATTGTGTGGTGTTCTCATATACAGCAGAGGTACTGCTAAAAACAACTCGCTTTATACCGTGAAGGCGCGCTGCCTCCAATACCTTTTGAGTTCCTCCTACATTGATTTCTATACACTCCGTTTTGTTTACTTCGCAGTCAGGCAAGGCAGTAATTGCAGCCAAATGCACGATAACATCCGGGGAGGTATCTTTTACGACTGTATAAAAACTGTCAAAATCGCTAATATCAACCTCAAAAAAAACTCCGTACTTCTCGCCGTTTATCCGCAAATTCTCCTTATATCCATTTCGAAAATTATCCACCAAAAACATAGTATGTCCTTTTTTATACAGTTCATACCCTAAAGTTGACCCGATTCCTCCTGCGGCTCCGGTTATTAAAATTTTCATACCAATAAATTTAATAATTGTGCTGGTTAGTTTTTACTAATTTCACAATAAAATCTACACTCGCTTATTCGTTTTTTTCTGCAACATCAATTACGCGGCCGTGTTCATCAAGTCTCACAAAGCTCCAATGATTTCCCTCTGCCCGAAAAGCTGGTATCCACCCTGTTCCACGAATATCGCTTGGCTTCAAATAGTCGGGCTCAACAAAAGTGTCTATATTGTAAAT
>JAUYJF010000026.1 GCA_030688685.1 Candidatus Yanofskyibacteriota bacterium
ACAAGCGTATCTTTTGCTTCTTGAGAAGAGAGCTTCCCAAAAAGTTCTTCCTCAAGAATATGAGAAAATAAGGAGGCCGCAGCAGAGGTCTCAGGAGCCTCGGGCCCGTACGCATGACCCGCAGAATCAATCTCCGGCCAATAGACAAAAAAGTATGCTGGCCCCTGCTCCTCTTTTATTTTCTCCCGGAGCTGTATCGCTAAATCTGAGGCTTGTTGATACGGCACGCACTTGCTTCCTTTCTGGGTTGCCTGGGAGTACGCGCTCTCCGCATACGCTTTTGGAATAAAAACAAACGACTTCACGCCTTCTTCTTGAAGCTGTTCATAGATCGTGCTCCCCGTATAGAGCATATCTGGCGTACCGCCTTGTTTGAGCAAGCTATCTGTCTCCTCCCACTCAACAAGCGAAGTAAATGGGAGCGTTAAAATGACCTGTCCAAATTCCTCAAAATATACAACCCACTCGGGCAGCCCGTGTTCCTGCGGAGTTAAACCCGTGTGCATCGTTGTCAATCCCGCTGCCGTCGTGGAAGGAAACACGGTGGTAATCGGAAAGACCTCTCCCCTTTCTTGTATCCTTTCGAAAAAAGAATACTGTTTCGCGTACCGGGAAAATTGGTGATACCCGAGCCCATCAATAAAAAAGACTACGACTTTGCTGCTTCCTTGCGCCTGTTCTTTCCAGAACTCAACAGGAAGACAGGCTCTCTTTGGATTTGCTCCGAATAAGGAAAGTATCGTGGAAGGAACCTCAGCCAAAGAACACTTCCCGTAGGAGGGATATACAAACTCCCTCTCCTTCCTGTCTCTCCTTATTTGAACCGGATCTCGCGACATGAGCAAAGATTCAGAACTATACCCTCAGGTGCTTGCGAATGGCGATGAGAGCAGAGAGTACTCCCAGTCCAATTCCCACCAGAAGCTGAAAAAAGAGAATCACCGGAAGGTTGGAAAAGAAAAAGTCCCAAAGCCCAAACCCCGGCGCAAGCTGCTGCATCTTTGGGGAGAGAACAAACACCAAGGGAAGAAGCAGGATGAGAGAAAAGAGAGTCGCCACCATACCGCTTAAGATCCCTTGAATAAGAAAAGGGCCGCGGATAAACCAGCTCGAAGCTCCTACCAGACGCATAATTTCAATTTCCTCCCGGGAGTTGTAGATAGTAAGACGCACGGTGTTGAACGCGACAAGAATGGCGATAATTGCCAGCACAATACTTGTGCCAGCTACCGCTGTACGCGCCGCCGCGCTCAGCTCTGTAATCCTCTGAATCACCGGAGCTCTGTCCAGATAGTCCACGTTATCAACTTGCAAGGCAAAGGAACTTTCCTGCACTGAATCTGCGATGAGCGCGTAAGAGCCGGGATCCCACGCTTTAATATGGAGAGCGGCAAGAAGCGGATTTCCTCCCACGGCGCTTAATGACTGAAGAACCAGCTCGTCGTCGCTGTGCGTTTCCATGAAACGGCGAAGCGCTTCATCGCTGGATACGTACTCCACCTCCTTTACTTCCGGAAGACGCAGCATCTCTTCTTTCGCTTCCAGAATGCTTTGCTCTAGAGTCTCCTTTTTAAAATACGCGCTCACGTCCACGCGGCTCTCCACTGAGTCCAAAATATGCGCGCTGATCCCCTGCAGAATAAAAAGGCCGCTCACCAGAAAAATAACGACCATCATCACAATAATGGAAGCGGACGAAGAGCTTCTATCGCGGAAAAACTTCTCCCACCCTGACTTTGTAATTCTCTTAAATGAAGTAAACATAGGTATTATATAATGAACCTTCCCCGTTCCTCATCGCGAATGACTCTTCCCCGATCCAAGGTAATAACCCTCTTGCCGAGCCGGTTGATCACCTCTTTATCGTGGGTCGCAAGAAGCACAGTGGTACCCAATTCATTGATCTTTACGAGCAAGCGCATAATGTCCCTCGTGTGGTAGGGGTCCAAATTTCCGGTGGGCTCGTCCGCCACAATAATCCTGGGACGGTGAATAAGCGCTCGGGCAATGGCGACCCGCTGCTTTTCTCCTCCTGAAAGCTGGGAGGGGAAATGGTGCGCTTTGTTCACTAGGCCTACAATATCGAGCGCCTCTGACACGTCCCGCGCAATAACATGTTCTTCCGCCCCCACCACCTCCATAACATAAGCGATATTCTCATACACTGTCTTTGAAGACAGAAGCTTATAATCCTGAAACACTGCCCCTATTTTCCGCCGAAGGACCGGCAGCTTGTGATCTTTGAGCTTATTGAGATGTTCCCCCTCCAGCAGAACATCCCCCGAGGTGGGCCGTTCTTCCACGAGAAGGAGTTTGAGCAATGTTGTTTTCCCAGAACCAGACTTTCCAACCAAAGAAAGAAATTCACCTTGTTGAACCTGGAAGGTTACGTCTTCAAGGGCAACAGAATCCCGGCTATATGTTTTGGTTACGCGTAGATATTCCAGCATTCACTTAGAGCTTAATTTCTTCTTCAATAAACGCGTCCAGCTCCCCGCCAAGCACCGCGTTAATGTTTGAAACCTCAAGTCCTGTCCGATGATCTTTGACGAGCTGGTAGGGCTGCATGACGTAGGAACGGATCTGGCTCCCCCATTCAATGGGTTTCTGGACTCCTTTCAATGCTGCCAACTCTCGCTCGCGTTCCCGTTCTTTGAGCTGGGCAAGTTTTGCCGCAAGCACATCCATGGCTTTTTCTTTGTTCTGCTGCTGGTTGCGTTGGGTCTGGCAGGCAACGATAATTCCCGTGGGGAGATGGGTGATACGCACTGCGGTTTCCCGTTTATTTACATTCTGTCCTCCAGCTCCCGAAGCCCGATACAGATCCAGGCGAATCTCGTCAGGCTTAATCTCAATGCCCTCGTCTGCCGCGGCGATAACAGGGACTACATCCACGGAAGCAAAGGAAGTATGGCGAAGCTGTTTTGCGGAAAACGGAGACATACGCACCAGCCGATGCACGCCCGATTCCCTTCGCAAGAGGCCATAGGCGTACGCTCCTCGTATTTCCATGGATGCTTGCTTAATCCCCCACCTTCCCTCGCTTCCCTGTTCCCCGAATGACTCATCAAGAATGCTTACCTTCCATCCTCTGCGCTCGCAAAAGAGCTGGTACATGCGCAAGAGAATCGCCGCCCAGTCCTGGGCATCCTGCCCTCCCGCTCCCGCGGTAACCGTGAGGATAGCGTCCCGCTTATCATGCCGTCCCGAGAGAAAGGTCTTTGTTTCCAGGGAATCAATCTTTTTCTTCAATCCTTGCATTTCCTCTCTCAGCTCTTCCTCCTGGGAAATTTCAGCCAATGCTTCCATGTCCTGAACATTCTTACGAAGCCCCTGAAATGCCGAAACCTCTTCTCTAAATTCCGCGAGTTCGCGATTCAGCTGGACGGAACGCTCTCGGTCTTCCCAGACGTTCGGCTTCTCCAGTTCTTTTTCTATACGCTGAATATCCTGTTCTTTTCTGGCAATGTCAAAGAGAGTCCTCCAGCGCTTGGAGGCGATTACGAAGTTCCTGAATGTCTACGCGTATGTCTGCCATATTTGCTTATTCTACACCAAAACGAGGAAATGGAAAAGGCCTTCTCTATCGCGAGAAGGCCTTATCACTGACCTCTACTTTTCCCACGCCACCTGGTGAGTAGCGTGGTACAGTCTTCGCCACGCTGAATTTCTTTCCCAGCGCCGAAGGGTGCGCTCCATAGAGCGGAATAAGCCAGAGGGGTCAGTTCCCCTCTTGTCAAAGCGCGCTATGTTTGAGAATCCGCCATGGTGGCGCAGCTCTGAGCGCACATTATGAACAACAACCATCAGGGAAAAGGAACCCTCGCGCGCTTCTGTGACCATAATCCACACCGTGGAGTGCCAGCAGGGGCGGTCCTTCTCATTCCACCCCTCAACTACCTCTATGACCTCGGGAATACTTGAGAAAACTTCCGAGGGCCAGAGAGGCGTTGTCATCCCTTCCGTGGGAATGGTCTCAATAAGTTCATCGCGAAATTTACGGGTAGCTTCCAGGAGAGAGGGTCCCACAACGTCAATCTGGGATCTAGCCTGCCTAAGGTCCCACAGAGAAATCTCAGCGCTGCAACACCTAAACTTCCGAGCACTGTACCCCCTCAGTATAACCTTGAGTTGCGGAGACCCTGTTTTTGTGGCTTGCATTTCGCCCTCCTTCTGAAAAAGACTATAGCACCTTCTTTATCCCCGTTCAATTACCTGTGATTTCACGGTTGACGCCTTCCAATACTGTTTCAGAAACGCCACAAGCTGATTATCATCAAAATCTTTGCAGGAATAGATGTCCATAGAAACGTACCCCTTCTCCGGCCAGGTATGGCACGAGATATGACTTTCCTGAATCATGACAAATCCGGACACTCCCCACTCCATTTTTTTCTCAGGATCCGCAATGACCACATAGGGGGATGTGAGCATGTGCATATTCACAACCGAGGGAAGCTCCATGAGGAGCCGAAAAACACCTTCATAGTTCGCAAGCTGTTCTTTTGGCGCTCCATAAATGTCTGCCACCAAGTGCTTGCCAAAAACTTTTTGGTTTTCTTCCATAAGTGCTGCTTGTTGGTTACGTTAGTAGGAAATTAAATTATGAGCTCGCCTTTTTTCATTATTATTGTAACGAAAAGGGAAATGAATACAAGAGGTAAAACACAAAAATGTATGGGCGCGCTCCAAACCAGAGTCGCCCCCAAAAATACAGTATAGGGTAATATTTGATTCTTCTGAGCCGGAGGCGAGATTCGAACTCGCGACCCATACTTTACGAAAGTATTGCTCTGCCCCTGAGCTACTCCGGCATGCTTTGAGCGGGTGAGGGGAATCGAACCCCCGTCTCAACCTTGGGAAGGTCGCGTTCTGCCATT
>JAUYJF010000018.1 GCA_030688685.1 Candidatus Yanofskyibacteriota bacterium
CGTTCCACCTCCCCTGCCCAAATCCCCGCTTTTTCATTCCAAGCAAAACCCTCGGATGCTGATGAACTATAGTGAGCGTTAAAACTTTTCTCATTGTGGATAACGTAACTAAGTTACGTTTATTTTCTTTCTTGCGGCAAAGGCAAACTGATCAAAATAGGGCTGAAGATTCTGAAAGGTAGTGCCGTACTCTTCTCCGCCAAACACAGCGTCGCAAAATACCTCCCGCGCCTGGCCAATTTCTTTCAGACGGCGAGATACACGCCACCTGGAATCCATAATGGTGAGGTCAAAAAGCTCAAGAGCGCGCTCTACCGCCCCCTCAAAAAGCTGTTTGTCCTTTCTCTGCCATTTTGCGGCGCGAGAAACCTCGCTTCCTATGTTTCCAAGCTGTTCTGCGAGCGAAAGCTCAAACCAGCGTCCCTTCGCAAGCTCTTTGTGAATAAACTTATCTCCCAGCTGTTTAATTTTCCTGCAATCTTCTTCTTTCATTGCACGTGCTTTTTACTATTTTGATTTCCATTAGAATATTTTATCAGATGCTACTTTCCATGGCACTTTTTATATTTCTTTCCAGAGCCGCAAGGGCAGGGGTCGTTTCTTCCCACTTTTGGTCCACTTTGCGGAGCTTTGGGAGGCGAACTTGTTTTTGCATAGAATGATGCGCTTGAGCTTGTGGTGCTTGCGTGCGGATGCGTGTGAGCCGCCGGAGCAACCTGCACCCTGAGAATGGAATTTACAATCATGGAATCCAGGTTACGCGTAAAGTCCTGGAACATGCGGTGGCCTTCGTTCTTGTATTCAACCAAAGGGTCCTGCTGGCCGTACGCGCGCAGTTTCACAGAATCCCGGAGCGCCTCCATGTTTTCCAAATGCTCAACCCACAGGGTATCCAGAGAGCGGAGCACCACAATCTTTTCCGCCTCGCGCATGCGTTCTCCCATTTCTTTTTCTTTCTGTTCGTATTCTTCCCTCGTGTGTTCATACTGATCAACGATGCTGAGAATATACTTTTTTATATTCTGCTCCCCTTTCGCGTCACGCTCTGCCATTTTCAAAAACTCACGCCGTTTTTTGTACACCACCTCCCGGTGCTTATTGAGAACCGTGTCATATTCCAGAACGTGTTTTCTCGCGTCAAAGTGAAACCCCTCCACCTTGCCCTGCGCTGACTCAATAGAACGGGAAATCATGCCTGACTCAATGGGCTGATCTTCCGGCATGCGAAGCGTTCCCATGAGCTTGGCAATGCGTTCTCCTCCAAAGATGCGCGTTACGTCATCCTGAAGAGACACATAAAACTGGGAAGACCCGGGGTCTCCCTGCCTTCCTGACCTTCCCCGCAGCTGATTGTCAATGCGGCGCGCTTCATGGCGCTCAGTTCCGATGACATGAAGTCCTCCAACTTCTTTCACTTTGCCCGCCTCCTGTTCGTCCGGGGGATTCCCTCCAAGAATGATGTCCACGCCTCGTCCTGCCATGTTTGTAGCTACGGTTACAGCTCCCAGGCGTCCTGCCTGGGCTATGATCGCAGCTTCCCTTTCGTGGTTCTTCGCGTTGAGGATGGCATGAGGGACTCCCTCAACGTCCAAGAGTTTTGCGATGTACTCGTTTTTTTGAATAGAGACAGTTCCCACAAGCACGGGCTGGCCCGCTTTGTGCCGTTCCTTTATCTCCTGGGCTACGGCGCGAAATTTCCCTTCCTCTGTTTTATACACACGATCAGGATAATCTTTTCGGATCATGGGCTTGTTGGTCGGAATAATTTCCACTTCCAGCCCGTACACCTTAAAGAATTCCTCTTCTGAGGTTTTGGCGGTTCCGGTCATGCCGGCCAACTTCTCATACATGCGAAAATAATTCTGAAAGGTAATAGAAGCTAAGGTGATGGATTCTGGCTGTATGACCACCCCTTCTTTTGCTTCCAGAGCCTGGTGGAGCCCGCCAGAGTATCTGCGCCCGGGCAGGAGACGGCCGGTATATTCATCCACAATCACAATCTGTCCTGACTGCACCACATAATCCTTGTCTTTTTCAAAGAGAGCTTGGCTGCGCAATGCCTGCTCTAAATGATGGAGAAACTTAATCCCCTTTTCCTGATAAATATCCTGCACCCCCAGAATGCGCTCCACAGCATCAATGCCCTGCTCGGTGAGTGTTACGGCACGCAGTTTTTCATCCACCTCAAAGTCGCGGCCGCGTTCCAGGCGCGGAACAAGACGAGCAAATTCAGAATACTGCTTTGAGCTTTCCTCGTCAGGAGCTGAGATAATGAGAGGAGTCCGCGCCTCATCAATTAAGACAGAATCAATCTCGTCTACAATAGCGTACGCGTGCTGCCGCTGAGCTTGCGACTCCAAACTGTAAGCCATGTTGTCTCGCAGGTAATCAAATCCAAATTCATTGTTTGTCCCGTAGGTAATGTCAGCCGCGTATGCTTCCCTTCGCGTGCACGGACGCAGATACGAATCTTCCACAAGGAAATTTCCTTTTATGTCGCGTTCTGTGTCTTCTTTCCCTCCTTGTTCTTTTTCTCCCTGCCAGGAAGGATCATACAAAAAAGCACCCTCATGCGTAATGCAGGATACCGAAAGCCCCAAAGCATAATAGATCTGACCCATCCAGACCGCGTCGCGCTTGGCCAGGTAATCATTCACGGTGACCACATGGACTCCTGTCCCCCGGAGCGCGTTCAAGTACGCGGGAAGAGTCGCGGTAAGCGTTTTCCCTTCTCCGGTTTTCATCTCCGCGATCTTGCCCTTGTGCATCACAATTCCTCCGATCAGCTGCACGTCAAAGTGGCGCTGATGCAAGGTG
Organism: Candidatus Yanofskyibacteriota bacterium; assembly: GCA_030688685.1. Taxonomy (GTDB): domain Bacteria; phylum Patescibacteriota; class Minisyncoccia; order Minisyncoccales; family UBA10102; genus JAUYJF01. The sequence goes on from JAUYJF010000018.1 coordinate 2,818, forward strand.
CGCTTTCCTGATTCCCGAACAAGCGCGAAAGCCTGAGGAAGTAATTCATCAAGCGTTTTCCCTTGGGCTACCAATTCGTGGAGCTCTTTGGTCTTTTCTTTGAGCTGTTCTAAAGAGAGAACAGCGTACTCTTGCTCTCGCGCGTTGATCTGAGCAACCTCGCGTTCGTATTTTTTTGGGTTCCCGTTGTCTCGCTTTGCGAAAAAAGTTTTCAGCATGTGTCGTGTATATAGAAATACCACAAAAACAGGCACAAAACAACCCGCCAGCTTGTGGCTGGCGAGCAGTGAAGTATCAAAAATAACGACGTTATTTCTTCCTTCTGGTTGTCCGCTTCTTTGCCGCTGACTTCTTTGTGCTTGTCTTGCGGCGAGCTGGCTTCTTTGCGGTTTTCTTTGCCGCTGATTTTCGTTTCTTTGCTGCCATTTGAATATTGTTGCTTACTGAATAAGAGTTGAAAGCAAAACTTGTGCGTGAATGGGTCGACTTTTGTTGCGTGCGAATGCGATTTTCTCCATTCGTTTTACTTCTACTACTATTTTTTCATTTGCAAACACTCATGTCAATAGTTTTCACTCTAAAATGGTAATTTCTTCTTCCAAGACAACGTGATACTTCTCCCATATTTCTTTTTTCACGACAGCTATGAGTTCCAATACATCGCGCACGCTTGCTCCACCGAGATTGATAATGTAGTTGGGATGTTTTTCTGAAATCTGAGCTTCTCCAATCCTTCTGCTTTTTAATCCCGCTTCTGAAATAAGGTACGCGGCGGGCACCACGGGAAAAGGATCTGTCTTTACGTGATCGCGCACGCGCTCGTGAAATTCCTTGGGAAGTTTTTTCAGGTCAACGTTCTTAAAAACGGATCCCGCGTTCGGATATTCCAAAGGATGATGATCTTTTCGGTATTGAATGTGAGAAGCCGCTTCTTCGCAAAGCTGCTCCTTGTCTCCTTCCCGCAGTGAGAATTGAGCTGACAGAACAATCCATCCGTTCGTTTTAAAAATGGATGACCGATAGGAAAATTCGCACTGTTCTTTCTGCAGAACGCGCACGTTCCCTTTTTCATCAAGGAACTCAACGGCGGCAATGCTGTCTTTGATCTCCGCCCCAAAGGCACCCGCGTTTCCCCGCACGGCGCCTCCAACAGATCCTGGCAGTCCTCCCGCCCATTCCAGTCCCGCGAATCCTTTCTCGGTAGTTTTCTGCACCAGTGTGTCCATGGAGACTCCTGCTTCGGCAGAAAGAGCGGCGGACTGCAATGTATAGTCCGCGGTTTTCATAAGAACAACCAAGCCGGAAAACCCATTATCTGAGATCAACATGTTGCTTCCTCCAGACAGTACCAGCAGAGGAAGAGACATTTGCCGTGAAACAAGGAACGCCTGCCGGATCTGGTCTTTTGTTGTGGCGACAAAAAAATAGGAGGCACTGCCCCCAATTCTAAATGTGGCGTAGTCGCGAAGCGGGACATCGCGCTGCACTCCGGGAAGGAGAGATTCTACGGTTTGCGTGGAAGGCATGTATACAAATGAGACCAGGAGCGTAAAAACTCCAATGGTTAAAGGTGAGTTGCGGCCTCCTGGCCTCATCTCTAGTATAGGGAATTTTTCCTTTGGCGCAAGAGGAACAGCAAAAAAACCACACCCTGCTCGAGGAGGGTGTGGCACCATTGGACTCAACTCACCAAATTAATTCTAGCAAATGCAGACGCTCTTGTCAACCATTTTTTGAAGCTAAACTCACCTGAGCGGGTTGGTAGGAGGGTTCAATACTTTGGAGCTCTTCAATAATTGCTTGCCGGTTTCCAGTTTGAATGATCTCCCTCAGGGATTGCAGGCGCTCTATGGCAGAG
>JAUYJF010000010.1 GCA_030688685.1 Candidatus Yanofskyibacteriota bacterium
TGAACAAGTCAAGGCTGGTGGGCTTGATAGCTACTTGTTCACCCCCGATGCAGGACATAAAGTTCTTTATACGTACAAGACGCTTGCGCAGGTGTTTCAAAAAGCTGGATTTCGTGTGGATTTGCTTGAGTACTTTGATGAACAAGGCACGTTTCACTTCAAAGAATGGCATCCAGGTGAGGGCATGATCTTTCGGTCGAGCAAATTCGATCGCCGCAATAAGGGGGAAAAGCTGAACTATACATCTATAATTCTGGACGCATGGAAAGAAGTATGACCTTAGAGGAGAAAAGGAGTCACTATATCCAGTTGTTTAATGCCGCCGCGGTGCGTGCCACAGTATGGGAGAAGCGGAACAAAATAAAAAAGGCATCCTCTCGGACACTTTCTTTTTTAAAGCGTGTCATTCCTCAAAAAACACAAAATAAGGAAGCGAGAACATTTTGGGGGTATCCTCTCCTTCTTCCAGGCACGGGATCCGACGCATTCAGATTAGCCACCTTTGGAACGCTTGGATATGAGAACGAGGATAAGTTGATTCGTTTCTTTCTTAGAGCTGTTCAGCCCACTGATGTCTTCTATGATATTGGAGCGAGCTATGGATTCTATACCTACTTGGCACTCGAATTTATAACTGAAGGGGAAGTTCATGCCTTTGAGCCGCTCACAGAAGTATTTGAATTTCTGAAACATAATACGCAAGAAAAAGCTCAGTGCGTTCTGAATCCCTGCGTCCTTTCAGACCAGGAGGGAGCCGTGAAGTTTTACGCAGGGTATCCATCTGGGATGAGTAGTACGATGGTTGCAGGAGTCGCAGAGAGTAATACCTGGAATAGGTACAAAAAGAGAGAAGTAGTATCCCTGACCTTGGATTCTTACCTCAAAAATCATCGCAAGCCTACCCTCATAAAAATAGATGCAGAGGGAGCAGAGCGCCTCATTATCAAGGGAGGGCGCGCATTTTTTTCTAGTAGCAACCCCACAATTATGATGGAGGTATGGGGAGGAAAAAAAGGCAAGCAGTTCTCCTTCCCAGCAATTCAACAGCTTTTATGGTTTGGATATCTGGCGTACGAAATTACACCAGAAGGATGGCTGAAACAGCTGGGGTATGGTGAACTGCTGCCCTCTACAAGCTCCTTTGATAACATTGTATTTCGAAAATAGGGTCATATGCCCAGAGCTTCCTTCATGCTCTTGTAGCGGTCAGCCCAAGAATTCTTCTCTGCGAACGCAAAGAATTCTGGGTAGTCTTTCCCTCCGCGATATGCGTTTTCAATAGCCGCTGCAAATTCTTTGTAGCCTGTGGCGAATGATACAGGAGGATTCATTGCTGCAAGTTCTTGCATCCTTGAGGATACTACCGGCAGTCCCGCAGCTAAGTACTGGAAGAGTTTCATTGCGGACATGGCTTTCGTCAGAATATTTTCTTTAAATGGGATGATAGCTACATCAGCGTGCTTCATATATGCTGGAATATCTTCATATCTTCTTGGTCCTAATATATGAATGTTATGCTGCTTCTTTATATGGCTGAGAGAGATACTGGTTGGCCCAACGAACACGAAGTTATATGAAGGGAGTGTTCGTGCAAGGACTGAAATAAGGTTGAGGTCCACGCGGTCCACTCCCTCAAAGAGGGATCCTACATAGAGAACTCGGGGCGAGGGAATTGTTGCGTACTCGGCAGGCAAGGAGCGGGCTCCTTTAAAGTGGTCGAGGTCTACTGCGTTTGGGAGGTATCTGAAGTTTTTTTGGTGCCGTGGGTTGTATTTCATGAGTTCTCTGCTTGTCACGAAGACGGAGTCTGCTTTCTGAATCAGGGATTCTTGGAGACTGAGCATGTTTTGCGCAGCCGGAATGCCAGCTAAGTCGTCTGTAATCCTCAGGGCGAATTTTTTCCATGCTACAGCATGGCTCAAGTAGAAGAGAGAAACGTTGCTCATAACCAGGATATCGACTTCATGGAACCCATGGGATTTTAAGAAGGTGTGAAGGGGAGGAATCGCAAAACGCAGGTGATGTTTTCCCACCCACACAGAGTTAAAAGGAGGAATTCGCACGAAGGGAAGAAGTGTAAAAGGGGTATAGGAAAGAACGCTCCGTGTCGTATGGGCCCCCTTCAAGGCGCTTTGAATCCAAGAGTAATAATGCTTTCTGATAAAGTGAGGAAGAGACACATGGTTACTTATCCAGCATACCTCGTACCCTTCTCGTGCAAAGAGCTCAGCATAATGATGATCGCCGGCTCTGAGAAACTGAGTATCCCAGGGATGAACTGAAGCGAACAGAATTTTTTTCGGGGAATGCATAGAAGTTTCAAAAATAGCAGTGCCACTATATCATCTTGGGTAAAGAATCACAAACCCTCCCAGTTTGTCAGGCAGGAGATTTTGATGTATAATACAACTCTAAGAAATTCTTTCCATGCCTATGAATTCTGAGCCATTCATATCGGTCGTTCTACCTACCTTCAATGGGAAGGCGTACATTTCAAATGCAATTGAGAGCGTGATGCGGCAAACCTACCGAAATTTTGAATTAATTGTCGTTGATGATGGGTCAACCGATGAAACTCAGGAGATCCTTGAGAAGATTTCAAAGAGATATACAAAACTTATGGTTATGCGTCATCATAAGAATCTAGGGTTTGTAAAATCGCTCAATGACGGGATAGAAAATGCGCGGGGTTTTTTTATTGCCCGGATTGATGATGACGATGTTTGGTGTGATGAAAAAAAACTCGAAAAGCAGGTCACATTTCTTCGCGAGCATCCAGAGTATGGTCTTGTGGGAGGGGGGATAATCCGAGTGGACGGAAAAGGAAGAGAATCGGGAAGGTACATGTTCCCGGAACGAGATGAGGATATTAGAGCTGTATTCCTCACGAATAATGTAGTTGCCCATAGTGCCGCAGTTTTCAGAAAAGATCTTTGGAAGCGGGTTGGTGGGTATAGGGAAGAGTACCACTTTTTTGCAGACTGGGCGTTGTGGCTTGCAATTGGAAGTGTTTCAAAGGCGTATAACTTTCCTGAGTACTTCACGCTCTACTTTGATAAGGAGCAAGGGGGCGGATATGGGAGGCGTGATAGTCAGATTCGAAGAAAGATGAAGGCAAACTTGAGGTTAGCGAGAGAGTATCAAGCACATTACCCGGGTTTCCTTCGGTCAATCTTTTCCAGTTTGGCGCGATATGCGTATTCTTTTCTGCCTTCTCGCTGGCGGTTCAGTTCCCTTCTTTTTCATATACGAGTTTTTTTGTTTGGGATTCCGGGGTACGTTATCTCGAAGAAGGAGCAAGAATATGGCGAAAGCAGTCCAATTTGTGTTATAGGAGCAGGATACGTTGGCCTGGTGACTGCTGTTTGCTTTGCTGAACTAGGAAATAAGGTTTTCTGCGTGGAACAGAACAGGGAAAAGGTTGAACAACTTTTGAAAGGGACATCCCCCTTTTATGAGCCCGGATTAGTCGCGCTGATGCAGAAGCATCTTTCAGAAAGGAGGATAAAATTCACGACAAATCTCAAGATGGGAGTTAATGAATGCGAGATTATCTTTATCTGTGTTGGAACTCCTCAGCTCCCTGACGGAAACGCAGATCTTTCGCAGGTTGAGAGTGTCGTATGCAGGATAGGGGAGTATGCGTCTTCTGATAAGATTGTTATCGAGAAAGGCACTGTTCCTGTTCATACCTCAAAACGCATCCGGGAGCTCTTGGAGAAAAGCGCCTCAAATAAACAGGTCCATTTTTCTATCGTTTCAAATCCTGAGTTTTTACGGGAGGGATCAGCTATTAGTGATTTTCTTCATCCGGATCGAATCGTACTAGGATTTGAGAGGGAGGAGATGAAGAAAGATGCAGTCCTTGCCCTCTATAAAGCAATCGATGCGCCCAAAATCACTACTGATATCGCCTCAGCCGAACTCATCAAAGAGGCATCAAATGTGTTCCTGGCATTTAAGATCTCCTTTGCTAATCTTATCTCGCGCGTTTGTGAAAAAACTGGAGCTGATATCAAGGAGGTAGCGTGGGGTATGGGGCTGGATAAGAGGATCGGGCTTTCTTTCTTGGAAGCTGGAATAGGGTATGGCGGAAGCTGCTTACCAAAAGATGTACGAGCTCTTCAAAAGGTTCTCGAGGAGCATAAGATAGATCCAACGCTTTTGCAAGCAATTGACGGAATAAATGAGAGCCAGAGAGAGTTATTTAAAAGACGTATTGAAAAGGAAGTGGGAGGTGTGCGTGGGAAAACGATTGCTGTTCTTGGCCTCTCCTTCAAGCCAAATACTGACGATATGAGAGAGGCCCCGGCTATCCCAATCATTCGAGGGATTTTGCAAGGAGGTGTTGGACGTATTAAAGCATACGATCCTCAGGCGAACAAAGCCGCTCAATCTTTCTTTCCGAATATTGAGTTCTCTGAGAATCCGTATGAGGCGGCGCGGGATGCTGATGCGCTTGTTATCCTTACCGATTGGAATGAATTCAAGGATCTTGATCTTGAGAAGGTGCGCGATCTTTTGAGGAGTCCAGTGGTTATTGATGGAAGGAATATCTTTGATCCTCTCCGAATGCGGGCATTAGGATTTTCATATGCAGGTATAGGGCGCAACCTCCATGAATAAAGAGACAAGAATTCTTCTTACGGGATCGAGCGGAATGATTGGAACGCGGGTATTTGAAGTGCTCCTGAGGGAGGGATACGAAGTCATTGGTTTTGATAGGAAGAAAAACCACTGGGTCCCCGCTCTGAACGAGCTTACCATTCAGGGTGATCTGTTGAAAAAGAAGGATCTCCAGAATGTTCCAACCGATATTGACCTCATTATTCATCTTGCGGCAAATGCTCGTGTCTATAACTTAGTCGTGGAACCTGATTTAGCGTTAGAGAATATTGTTACAACACATCATGTCCTTGAGTTTGCAAAAACAAGAGATATTCCAAATATTATCTTTGCTGGAAGTAGGGAAGTGTATGGGAACAAGGGGGGAGCGCGCGTACGAGAAAAAGATGTTGACCTGAGCCGGTGCGAAAGCCCTTACGCGGCAAGTAAGATGAGCGGTGAGGCGCTTGTTCAAGCATTTTCTGCTTGTTATGAGCTCTCCTTTATCATCTTCCGATTTTCGAATGTGTATGGCAGATACGATACGAGTGACCGATTTATTCCTCTCCTTATCAGGAATATGCGGAAGAACAAGGATGTATATATCTATGGGGAGGAGAAGGTCCTTGATTTCACTTATATTGATGACTGTGTTGACGGGATTCTCCGGGGAGTGAAGAGATTCTCTCGGGCAAAGAACCGCACCTTTAATATTGCGTCTGGGAAAGGAGTGCAATTATGCGCTTTGGGCGATCTCTTGAAAATTAAGCTGGAGAGTACGAGCAGGATTATTGCAAAATCAATACGGGCGGGTGAAGTTCTTCGGTACGTTGCGGATATTTCCCAGGCCCAAGAAGTGCTTGGGTATCAGCCAAGAACTTCTCTTGAAAAAGGGATTGATGCTGCGATCCAGTGGTATACTTATGAAAGAACATCCTAGCGCGTATTCCCGGAAAAGTATTAAGGTTTGCCATGTGGTTTCTGCAGATATAACCCTGAAGTTTATTTTATTTGACTTCCTGAAAGATTTACAGGAAAGCGGCTTTGAGGTGCACGCGGTGAGCTCTAACGGAAAGTGGGTTCAGGAAATACGCGGAGAGGGCATTCAGGTAAAGATCATTGCAATTACGCGGAAGCTTTTTACCCCCGTGGCGGATCTTCTCGCGGTGATTCAGCTGGTGCGTTTTTTCAGGAAAGAGCGTTTTGATATTGTGCACACGCACACTCCCAAGGCAACCTTTTTGGGCCAGATAGCGGCTTTTCTTGCCCGAGTGCCAGTACGTGTTACCACGATTCACGGATTGTTCTTTCAGAGGGGGTCTTCTTGGAAGAAAAAGCTGGTGTTTGTTCCGGTTGAGTACATTGTGGCAAAAATTGTTCATCACGCTTTTCTGGTGAACAGGGAAGACGCCCGCCTCCTGGCGGACTGGAAAATATACCCGCCCGAAAAGATGACGCATTTGGGAGGGGGGGTTGATATTGAGCGGTTCAACCCCGATCGGATTAGTGGACAATTCATTAACCAAAAGAAGCGGGAGCTTGGCATACAGTCTAGCCAAGAGGTTATAGGTATTGTTGCTCGGCTTGTGGAAGAAAAGGGATTCCTTCCGCTGTTTGAGGCGTTCGCGCGAGTGCTCAAACACTATCCACGAGCGGTTCTGATGGCGGTTGGGCCTCACGAGCCGGATAAGAAAGATGCCTTGGATCCGGATGCCGTGAAAGAATACGGCATTGAGCGCAACGTGCTTTTTTTGGGTGAAAGAACGGATACGCCGGAACTCTACGCGCTTATGGATATGCTTGTTCTGCCTTCATATCGGGAGGGGCTTGGCATTTCTCTTATTGAGGCCTCCGCAATGGAGAAACCAGTGGTGGCCTCCAATATCCGAGGATGCAGAGAAGTGGTGGAACATGAAAAGACAGGACTTCTTGTGCCATCGGGCAATCCAGAAGAACTCGCTAAAGCCCTTCTCTTTATTCTTTCCCATCCAAGGGAAGCTAACGCAATGGGAAAAGCGGGGCGCAAAAAGATAGAGCAGGAGTTTAACGAAAAGTTTCTCTTTGATATAGCGAAGAAAGAGTATCAGGCCCTCCTTAAAAAACAACATCTTCACGTATAGGCATTATGGACATACGGTTAGGAACAAAACAGGACGCAAGACAAATCGCGGAGCTTCATAAGCACGAAATAGCAAGTGGTTTTCTTGCTTCTCTTCCTGTCAGGTTTCTTGCGGAGCTCTATAAAGGAATCATGGCGTTTCCCGGGGGATTCTGCGTGGTTGCGGCGGAGGATGAGGAGGTTATTGGTTTTGTCGCGGGAATAACGAATGTGAAGTCGTTCTATAAGTATTTCCTTACGCACGCTTTTCATGCCGGGGTTTTTCTTTTGCCGCTTATTATTCATGTTGGGAGTATTAAGAGAATAATTGAGAACCTTTTTTACCCAGTGAAAACAGAGAACTTGCCTCAGGCCGAGCTTCTCTCTATTGCTGTGAAACATACTTATCAGGGGAAGGGGATAGCGCCCCAAATGTTCCCTTCGTTTCTTGAGGAAATGCGAGAGAGGAACGTTGGCTCTTTTAAACTCGTGGTTGGACAGGAGTTGGCGCACGCAATCCGCTTATATGAAAAGTTGGGTTTCCGTTTTGCGCGATCAATTGTGATACATGGAGGCGAACAGTCCAAGGTATATATCTATGACATTTCTTAACTTTCTATGATGCTTTTCCTGCTTTTTCTTTTGCCTCTTGCGACTGCGTTGGCAGTGATGCCTTGGCTCAAAAAAGCGGCAGTGCGGTACAAGTTTGTGGATATTGCGGAAGGGGATGAGTTGAAAATCCACAAAGTCCCTGTTTCTTACCTCGGGGGAGTCGGCATGCTTTTGGGGATTGGAATGGGCTTGATCCTCGCTGGCGCAGTATATCCGCATCTTGCATGGCAGTTCACTGGTGTGTATCTCGCGGGGTTCTTGGTTTTTGCGTTCGGTTTCTGGGACGACTGGAAGTGGAAACATATCACCCAACGGAAACCCATGCAAAAACTGGCGCTTGTTGTTGCGGTTCAGCTTGGTATGGCTGCTCTCCTGCTTGCCGGGGGAATACGGCCCGAATTCGTTCTTTCATTTATTCCCTCTCTCCTTGTCTCATTCGGCGCTCTGTTTATTATTTCCAATGCCATGAATTTTCAGGATGGTATGGATGGGTTGGCTGGTACCCTTGCAGCAATTTCCTTGGTTGGGTTTCTAGTTCTTTCTCTGTTTCAGGGACTAGTCTTGATTTCTCTTCTTTCCCTGATAGGGCTGGGCGCGGTTGCGGGCTTTCTGCGTTTTAACTTTCCCCCTGCCTCCATTTTTATGGGAGACTCAGGAGCGTATCTGTTGGGATCCCTCTTGGCCATCCTTGTTTTACTTATTCCGTTCTTGGATACGTGGACAGGGCTTCTTGGAGTGATATTTCTTGTTGGTGTTCCGGTATTTGAATCTTTTTGGAGTTTAGGGAGAAGGATACTGGGGAGAACGGCATTTATCCTTGGCGACAGGGGCCATGTATATGATATACTGCTCCAAAAGGGATACCCAACCAGAATGGTTCTTGCTATTTTTGCGGGCGCCCAGGTATTCTCGGTTATTGCAGGCATCCTAATACTTAACCTCGAGCTATGAATATCCCTCTTTCTGCGCCAGATATCACAGACAAGGAGAGAAAAGCGGTTTTGGAAGTACTCAAGACACCTTTCTTGAGTTTGGGGCCAAAGCAAAAAGAGTTTGAAGAACTTGCGACTTCCATTGCCGGCAGAAAGTATGCTGTCGCGGTAAACTCTGGAACTTCAGGCCTGCACCTTATCGTGAGAGCTTTGGGTATTAAAAAAGGAGATGAGGTTATTACCAGCCCATTCTCGTTTATTGCTTCTTCCAACTGTATTCTGTTTGAGGGGGCAAAACCCGTTTTTGCGGATATTGAGGAAAAGACTCTGGGAATTGATCCTGTAAAGATTGAACAGGCAATTACCAAAAAAACGAGAGCAATTTTGGCTGTTGACGTGTTTGGGCATCCGGCGCAATGGGATGAAATTCTGCGTATCGCAAAAAAGCATAAACTCCGTGTTATTGAGGATTCGGCGGAGGCGATCGGATCTACGTATAAAGGCAAACCCTGCGGGAGCTTTGGGGACGCCGCGATTTTCTCCTTCTATCCGAATAAGCAGGTTACGACAGGAGAGGGGGGAGTAGTGCTCACAGACAGCAGCGAAATTGCTGACCAGTGTCGCAGCATGGCAAACCAAGGAAGAAAAGTACAGGGAGGGAAATGGTTGGAACACGTTCAGCTTGGGTATAACTACCGCTTAAGCGATATCCAATGCGCTTTGGGTATTGCGCAGCTCAAACGGCTCCACGAGATTATGCAGAAGAGGGCAAAGGTGGCCGGTTTTTACAAGAAACATTTAGCGCGTATTCCAGAGGTTCAAATCCCGCATGTGGATTCTTCCGCGAGTATGAGCTGGTTTGTATACGTGATTCGCCTGTCTGAGACGTTTTCCCGGAAGGACAGAGACAGGGTTATCTCAAAGCTCGCGAGCAAAGGGGTGCAGGCGAGAGGATACTTTGAAGCAATTCATCTTCAGCCGTTTTATCAGAATGTCCTCAAAACTTCTTCAGGACAGTATCCTGTAGCAGAATCAGTGAGCGCGCGCTCTATTGCCCTGCCATTCTATAACAAACTCACAGAAAAACAGGTAGAGTACGTTGCTGACTCCTTGAGGTCAGCGCTCAAATAAAAGGAAAACCCAGCTGAATTTGTCAGCTGGGCCTTCGTATCTTGGGCGTAAACCCAAGCTACCTTGTGAATCTTGGGCCTGTCCTCCCCAGGAGGATTGCCAGAGTGCCAAGAATCTCGCGAAAACACTGGCGCGGGGTGGGCATATCTGGGGCAAGCACGAACTTTGGTTTTGTCGCGCCCTTGCCGTACTTGCGCCAGATAACCCAGAGCCGGGGTACTATGTGCCACCAGCTTGAGGACACCAGGAGCTCCTCGTGGGGAATGCGCCCCACTAGATAGGTCATGGCCTCCACTACCTCCCCGATGGAGTTATCCGCTCGGGGACTAGAGGGGGTTATGATGTCCTCTGGTTGCACTCCGTTATTTATGAGCCAATTCCTCATCACCGTGCAGATGGGCAGGCCTGTCCCGGGCTCAGGTCCGTCTGCAAGTATGAGGAATCTCTTCTTACCCGGAACCTCCAGGGCTGTTTTACAGCGGGCGAGGGTGTGCTTTCCAAGCCCACCATTCTTGCCAAACCCTCCAGCATGGACCATGACCAGTTTCAATCCCTCACCTCCTCCGTACG
>JAUYJF010000012.1 GCA_030688685.1 Candidatus Yanofskyibacteriota bacterium
CGTACCTAAGGGTACAGGTTTCGTCGTCGCGCCTTGAAATCATCTCATCTGGGAGCTTCTCAATCTGATTTGTGCTCGGGACCCTACACCTCCAAAAAAACGCGCGAGATATCCTCGCGGCGGGGATAGCACACCCCAGTATCATACTGGATATTTTTACCTTCGTCAAACCTCAGCTCGCGGGAAGTTTACCGATCTGGAGCTCTATCCAGCGGAGTATAATTTCCCACACGCAGTTTCTCCAGGTCTTGCAACTGGTTCAGTATGGCGATACTGAATATTCCCGTAAAAAGCGTAATAACAAGGAATCCAATCCATAGAGGAACTCCTCGCTGAAATGGTGATTTCTCCATGGTATTCATTATTGAGAGTGTGAAGTTTTTTGTAAAGCTTCTTTTCTCGCGCCAAGAGAACTTAATGCGCGGGAAAAACTCTCTTTCACGCTTTCAGTCACTCGCAACGCGACCATCCCGAGATTCGGCTGTCCGTAGTAGAGAGTAGTCCCCAGAGGAAGCAATAACGCCAGTATAATTGTTGCTGTGTCCTCCTCCCCCTCCACAAATATGTGCTTTGTATTCCTATGGAGCGCCGCATGAAACGCTCGCGCAGATTCCGGCGCAAGGGTACCGGGGGTGTTCTGGATAACCATATCAGGCTGGAGAGTATCAAGGATAGAAGACTGCGCGGGCTTCCTGTTTCTTTTCTTGTCATATACCCCCAGATGGTAGGGCAATTTGTGTTCAATGAAGTATTCTAAGGTTGTATCCCCTACCACATACGCCGGTTCTCGTAACGTTGCTGAAGATGCATCCTTCACGAGGCTAAGGATGGCGCCTTGGGGCGCGGCGAAGAATTTGCGCTGCTCTTCTGTGAGCGTAATTTCCTGTTCCAGTATCCGCTCATAGAGCCTACCTTGGCGGTTCACGAATCCCGCGCGTATGTCGGCAGAATGAAGAGGATTCCCCGCTTCATTGAGCTCATAGCCGCATACGTGAATAGGCAGAATGGGGAGTCCCCGTTCTGCCCTCGCTTTGTTAATGAGATGTCCGCCCGGTAAAGTATCTTCTGTCACGCAGAGGGCTTCAATGGATGTATCCTCGAGGGTTGGACCGTAGATATCAGGGAGCGGGATAATGGTGTGAGGTATCCCCCGCTTTTCGCAGAATTCAGAAACCTGTCGCGCCCGTGTTCCGTATTCTTCGCATGCTGCGGCAAAAGGCTTCTGGAGAGTAAGCGCAGGTTCGGTTACGCCAATATGGAGATGGGAAGCAAGATACGCGGCAAAGAGAATGAACTTCTCGTGGCCTTTATGGAAATGGTCAAATGTTCCTCCGATTCCGATAGCTTTGTAGCGGGTTTCTGTCATGACTCAGTTTTCGCGGATCTCAATACTTTTCTTTCGTGAAGTAAATCCTGAAACAATGCTGACGCGTGAAGGCGCGACAGAAAAGTGAGACGCAAGAATCGCTATCACTCCCCTATTCGCCCTTCCTTGAATAGGCGGTTCTTTCGTGGAAACGCGATACTCGTTCTCTGCTATCTTTTCTACGCTGTCTGCTCTTGCTCCCGGTTTTACGCGCACAATGATTTTCATGCCGCATTCAAGGATTCATAGCGCAGAAAGTCCCCGGCTTGATGGCTCCAGAGGTTAGCGTACATCCCTCTCTGCCTGAGAAGCTCTTCATGGGTTCCGTCTTGCACGATTTTCCCCTGGTCAAGAACAATAATTCTGTCCAGATTCTTTATGGTAGACAATCGGTGGGCAATCACCAAGGCCGTCTTTTCTTTCATCAACTCCTGCAAGCCCTCCTGAATATACTTTTCGGATTCTGAATCCAAGGAGCTGGTTGCTTCATCTAAAACGAGTATAGGGGACTCTTTCAGTAGAGCTCGCGCGATTGCTATGCGCTGTCTCTGTCCACCGCTTAACTTAATACCCCGCTCCCCTACTAATGTTTGGTATCCATCCGGGAGCTCGGCGATAAATTCATGCGCGTGGGCAAGCTTCGCAGCGTCCATGACCTCTTCTTGGGTGACTTCATCGTGTCCGTAGGCGATGTTCTCAAAGAGCGTGCGATGGAACAAGAGTGGTTCCTGGGGCACATAAGCAATCGCGCGCCGCAAAGATGCCTGCGTGACTTTTCTGATGTCCTGTCCGTCAATGGCAATGGTGCCAGACTGAAGGTCAACAAACCGCAGAAGAAGCTTGGTAATGGTGGTCTTGCCGCTTCCGCTTGGGCCGACCAATCCCACCTTCTGGTTGCCCTGGATATCCAGACTGAAATCCCGCAGGAACGAATACCCCTCTCTCCGGTCATCGCTGTACCGGAAATTGATCCGGTTGAATTGAATGCCAGCGGCTGCCACCTTAAGGTCTTTTGCGGCTGGCATATCTTGAACCGCGGGCGGCGCAAGAAAGAGCTGCGTGAATTCCGCCGCCTCACTTATAGAGGACTCAATATTTCTGTATACCCTGTTCATATCCCAAAATACGCGCGGTACGAGGGCGTAATAGGCAAAGACCGTGAAAATCATGCCCGCCTGCAGCGCGAGCTGCTGAGCAAAATATATGGCTAAGATAAGTCCTGTCACATTGGTCGCCACATAGATGGGAGACATGATCAGATCAAACCTGAGGTTCTGGTAGTCCGCGGCTTTTTTGAACTTTGCGGCAAAGTCATTCACGTGATTTCCATATGAATCGTGTTCCTGATCTTCTTTGGCAAAGGACTTAATGGCCAGGATGTTCGTCATAGAATCAGACAACCTTCCCGCCACTCTGCTGCTCGCGTCATGTCGGAGGGCGACCAAATAGGATCGCTTGCGGATGATGGGAATCCCTACGGTGAGTGCTATTGCGATCCACATCATGAGTGCGGCTGGAATCCAGGGAGAATATTGCCAGAGAACGACCACCACAAAAAGAAGCGGAAGAATATTGGTAGTGACGTTAAAAACCAAGGTATCTGTGAACATTTCAAAGCTTCTTCCAAAGGCGAGCCCTTTCTTTGTGAGAGAACCGACAAAATTGTTGGCGTAGAAATCATAGTCGCGTTCCACAAGCCGGCGGAACACGGTTCTGCTCAGATTATTGATTCCTTTCGCTTCCATTTTGATAATAAAGTACATTCCAACGCGCCAAAACGATTCCCCAAGCAGCCATACGGCGCCAAACAGGGCGACGTGCCAAGCTACAGCGCTCAGTGAGATTCCTCCCTGCGTCACAAATATGTCTATAACCCTTGCCACAATGAGCGGAGGAACAAAAAGTCCCAGGATGTTTCCGAGAGCGGGCAAGAAAAAACCAACCCCTGCGTACCAGGAATGCGTTTTGTATTGCTGTCCGTAATCGCGCAATACCTGCTGTACCGCTTGGCGGGTGATAAGTTGCTCTTTCATAATGCCAATCTCCCGCGTCATCACTGCCACCGGAGATTTATCTCAGTGTCACCGGATCTTTGTGCGCGAAAGCGTTTCCTCTTTGAGATATAATACTGAACTTATCTCAGTATGTCAAACTTTGCGAAAGAATAGAAATCTGCCTTGTCTTAACTGGCTGGGAGCACTGGAGGAGGTGTGGAAAAAACTTAATCTGATGAAGTTGGCTTTTAGAATAGACGTGAGAATTAGAAGATGGGATACAGTTCTGCCTTCCCAACAATATTGCTCCGATGCACGAGGCCAAAGCGGGTGCTGTCCATACTTCCGCCGGACAGATTTCCCAGCAACAGGTAGGCATTTTCTGGGATAACGCCATTGTAGTCCCGTTCGTAGAGGGAAAGCATGCGATAAGCTTGTTGATTGAATGTGTATGCTCTTCCCTCAGAATTTCTTAGAATTTCTCCATTGATCAACATGTTCCACTCCATTTCTGTTTTTTTCAAAGTAAACACATCGCCGGGCAAGCCTTTGGCAAGTTTGATAAATTCGCGCCCATCGGCATTTTGATATATGACAAGGTTATTGCGAGCAACGGAGCTATTGGCGCATTGATAATAATTGTAATAAATTTGTACATCTTCTCCTGATTCTATAACGCCTGAAAGCGAATTTCCCCGTACTGTTTTTGTTTCGTATCGGAAATCGCAAGAGATTGTTTGGGGACTTTCACTATTCTCTAGAGCGAGAAAATGCATCGCGAAAAATACTCCAAAACCACAAAAAAGAGCAATGCTCAAAAGAGAAAAATGCCGCATAAAAAGAAAATGCTATCAACGCCCAAAAGAAGGTTTGCGCATTGCCTACATGTCATTTAGGCAATGCGCAAGTTATCGCTGGAGCGCTAAAGGAAGAAATTTATTTTGGAATCGCGCACAAAATACTGCGTTCTATGTTACACGCGATGGTTGAAAAACTTCCACTATAAGTTAACGTTGGTCCACTCTGCGAAAAATCGCTAGAAATCCAGCCAGTGCAATTAGCGCCACTGCCAGATCCGATATTCCACCCCGCAGGTACAACGAGATCCGGATTACTCCCCTGTGGCCTATTAGAAGTTTGGTCAAACCAATAAGAACTACCACCGCTGACACGATAGTCAAGAATACAGGTACCTTGCGTGTAGCAGTTGACATGTTGAGTTCCAAAAAATACAGCGCTTTCTCCAAATTCGTTTTCGCATGCTTGATTTGCGCCGGCTCTTCCTCCAAGATTTCCTTTTGTGCTTTGTGAAGTCTGACGAATTTGATATAAAGGCAACCCTCGCCCTGCGCCCACGCTTGCTTCTACCCACCCTTTTGTGACAACATGCCCCTCTTCTATGGGGGCGCTTGCTGAGACCGTGCCATCAAAGATGGCATTACCGTACCCTCGTAAGATTCCATCCACCCCAAGACCTCCGGCCAGATCCAAGGATCCAGAGCCATCCTCGCTCATGGACAAGGACTTGGAGCCAGCGAACGTCTGCGCGTTGGTGCTGGTGTTGATGGGAGCTGTTACGTTGTCGCCCGGAGGAGATTCTTCGGGTGTTTGCCACGAGGAACTGGCGTAAGAGAACAAAGCAAGTGAAAACGCCAATACGCCGATGACCGCCGGCAAGAGAAACGTTCGTGAGTTGATAAAGCGGGAGAAGGAAAAAAGTGAACGAGGCATATTATAGTTTGTTTGGGTGGGAGTTATTGATTGCGCTCTTGCCGCAGCCTTTCAAGCTCTTGAAGCTGTTGCCTCACTCGCTCTTCGGTAACGGGTTGGGCGTTCCGTTCCTCTCTGAGCCGCTGCAACTCTTCTAATTGGAGCTCCATGCGTTCTTCTTGGAGATCTGATTTCTGCGGAAGCTGAATGTCAGGATCAGTCTCTCGTAAGGCCTGAAATACAAATAGTGCCGCGATGATTGTAGCAACCATACCCACCAGCAAAATCATCCACATGCCCGGCCGCCTACGAAAAATCGCTTGCATATTGTTTTGTTTGATTATCGCACGGCCTTCCACAGTGTCAATATGTGCGCATTGCCTACATGACATGTAGGCGTGGATACTACTTGTATACTCCCCTCTGGCAACGCATAACGGCAGTCCTTTCTTGTAAAGCGCCCGCAGTTTTTCTAGCTGCGGGCGTCCTCGTCTGCTTGGGTTCAGCTTGCCTTAACTGGCTGTGGGGACTGGAAGAAGTTAGAACCCGTTTACTCGAGACCAAGCTCCGAATAGATAATCCCCTTCTCTATGTTTAACAGTACATCTTTGATATGTGGGATGATGCTTTCTGGGAGTTGAGCGAGGGGAAACCATTGGAGGTCAGCACATTTGTGAGGTTCTTTATTTTCAATTTCTCCCTCATACTTGCTGGCAGTAAAAAAGAAATCTGTTCTATCCCCTGTCTCATCGCGTTTGGTCCGATACATAATATGGGCAAGGCAAAGATTTTCGCTTTCTATCCGTACACCTACTTCTTCCTGTATCTCTCGCACTAAAGCATCGAGAGGAAGCTCCCCTGCTTCAACGTGTCCTGCGGGCAGGGAATAATGGCCGTCGTAGTATCCAGTATTGAAACGTCGTGCAAGCAAAACTTCATCATCTTTTCTGAGTACGAGATATGAAGCCGGTACGGCTTTGTTTCTATCTTTTGCCATGAATGCTAATTGGTTGTGTATCTCGGTCTAGAACCTCGGTTTTAAGAGGGATTTCGGAGCTTTCTAGATGTATCTTACTGACCCGTCTCGGTCGGTAAAACAGGTGTCAGGTACCTTTTAGGGAAACGGGTCGGAGATTCCGAGCTTCTGCGAGGAAACGCAGACACTGAGATTTGAACGAAGTAAAAATCGAAGTGCTGCGGGATAGGGATTCGAACCCCAATACCCAGGACCAAAACCTGGTGTCCTACCGTTAGACGATCCCGCAATGTTAAATCTTAAAGTTTTGAAGTTGCTGATCTACTCCTTCTATCCAACCGGCAATCTTACGGTTAAAATCCGTACTCTTTCCTACTCGTACCGTTACTCCTCCATAATAATCCATGCCAGTATTGTGTCGATGCGTCTTGATCTCGTTATTTTTAAAGTAAACTTTTGAAAGTGCGCGTTTGGGGATATTAAGAGAACGAGACCAATATTGCTGTACTTTTGCCACATTATTTACGCTGTTTTCATGGAGATATATTTCAAATCGTATATCTTTCATTGGCACCTTGCATATTTCTGTTAACCACAGCAGAAATAGCGTCAACATGCGAGGATCGGTGTTGTTAAGTTTCACTTGCGCGCTCCTCCAGGGTTTTTCTTTTGCCCCTTCTGCCCAATACAGCATGGAGCCCATTAAGAAAAGGTGTTCGCGTGTTATCTTTGGAATCTCTTGTCGCGCCCCTGCCTTGATGCTTTGCGTTTTTGCTATTCGCTGGGCTCTCCATTTCTCCCAGCCATTTCTTGTAGAGAGCTGTTTCTTTTCCGTGAGACGTTGCTTTTGCTGTTTGCTCAATCCTACAGATCGCAGCCAAAGAGAAAGACTTGACTTCGAAACTCTAATCCGCTGCCTGATCTCATTATAAGAAAAACCACGTTTCCGCAACTCTATAGCTTTTTTCCTATCCTCAATTTTTGGTTTCATCGAACCACAGCTTATGCTTTTTGCAGTATAGCATCTCGGTCCTACTTTTCAAAGGGCTACTCCCCAGTATTATTTTGTGTTTTCTTCAAAAGTTCTTTGGGAAGTTTCTTTTTTGGAGTCCCATACAGATAGTGATCAAGGTTGTAGGACAGATCTTTGGGCCCCTTGAAGCTTATCTTACTGAGATGCTGCGCAAACTCTAACAAGGTCTCTCCTTTTCCCTTACGCGTTTTGTTTCGTGTTTGTTGTTTCATGAAATCTGTTTGAAAGCCGCAATATTATTTTCCCCGCGCGCAACTGTCCACAATGGCCAGCTCCAAAGGAAGCTGAATAATGCTCGCGTATTTCATCTTGTTTTCCGCTTCCAGAAAATGTCCAAGTATGGAAGTGAGCGTTTTTTGGTCAATTCTTTTTGCCTGATCCTGTATCTTCTCCTGCTGTTCTTTGGTGAAGCGCTCTTCTAAGGTTATGACCAGCTGCGGATTGAGCTTGAGAATAAGAATGTGCCTGAGATACTCCACCAGGTTCTTGGCGAACTCATAGGGATCCACGCCTTTTTCCAGGTTCTGATTCAGGAATTCTACTGCTCCTTTCGTGTCCTGCTCTATGAGTTTCTCCACGAATTCCCCGGTAATATTAGCATCAACAATTCCCAAAAGCTGTTCAATATCCTGTGTTGTAACTCTCTTCTGCGTATCAGAACCAGAATGAAAAGTCAAAACTTTGTCAAGTAAGGATACCGCGTCCCGCAGAGATCCTTCCGCTTGAAGAGCAATGAGAAACAGGGCTTCCTTGTCTATTGCCGCCCCTTCCTGTTTCGCTATGCTTTCCAGGTTATCTGCCACTTCTTTTGCTGTCAGTTTTTTGAAATCAAAGCGCTGGCAGCGGGAGGCAATGGTTGGGATCATCTTGTGGGCCTCCGTGGTAGCGAGGATGATAATCACATGAGAGGGCGGTTCCTCTAAGAGTTTTAGGAGCGCGTTGGCGGCATCTTTGGTGAGCTGGTGCGCTTCATCAATAACAAACACTTTGTAGCGGAAACGAGAGGGCGCGAAGCGGGCTCCGTCTTTCAGGTCTCGGATTTCATCAATTCCTCGGTTGGAGGCAGCGTCCATTTCAATAAGATCTATGGCCCCTCCCCTGTTGATCTCCTCGCAAAATTCACAGGTGTTGCACGGTTCCCCGTTTTTAGGATCCTTGCAGTTTACGGTCTTGGCAAGAATGCGCGCCAGCGTGGTTTTCCCG
Source organism: Candidatus Yanofskyibacteriota bacterium (assembly GCA_030688685.1). Taxonomy (GTDB): domain Bacteria; phylum Patescibacteriota; class Minisyncoccia; order Minisyncoccales; family UBA10102; genus JAUYJF01. The sequence goes on from JAUYJF010000012.1 coordinate 8,283, forward strand.
GTTCCCCGAGGACCTGAAAACAGATACGCGTGCGAAAGCAATCCCATCCGCACAGCGTTCCTGAGGGTTGTTACCACATGTTCTTGCCCCGCCACTTCCGCGAAGGATTGCGGGCGATATTTCCGATAGAGAACCACGTTTGCCATTATTTCTTGAATACCACGAGTTTGTAACCAAGGAAATTCCAAAACATGGCAGCGAATGTTGCCGCGAGCTTGACCGCATTGACCCATGCCCCGGAAGACAGGTCAAAGAGAGGGGCAGCAAAAGTAGTCCCCGCGTATACGATTCCCGTATTGATCCCGATTCCCACGGTGCTGATAATCACAAACTGGAGGAATTCTTTTGGCCGGGGAGCGGTCTTTTTGCTAAATACCCAGAATTTGTTCCAGAAATAGCTGTTGGTGGTAGCCGCGAAGAACGAGAGCGCGTTCAAGGGGACAATCGCGAGCCCGCCGGTGATTCCCGTAATCCAAATGAGGAGGTTGAGGATGCCAAAATCAATGAGCGTATTCAGTACGCCCACTGTTCCAAATTTCGTAAACTGATACACAACCCGCACGATTTTCCCCAGCAAGAAGGCGATCGCGATGCCTGCGCCAAAAAGTGTTGCCATGATGAGAGGCAAGAACCAAAGAGCGCGATCCGGCACGGCAAACTGGCGGAATTCCTCAATCTGAGGGTTCTGGATGATAAAAATGAGAAAGATGCTGGAAAGAAACCCAAGAATAAGACCAACAAGGAGATCTTTTTTGAGCTGTGTCATTTCCCCATGCTATCACACTATCTGAGCGCGGCAAAGAGCTGCCTCTTGCGCAATCTGCTCTTCTGATGAATAATGGCGCCAGATCTTAGAGTGGAGCGTGCGCTATGAGTGATATCCGTGATATCCGTATCCTCGCTCTTACAGCCGAGGGGCTAAAAGTGGCAGAGATTGCTCAATCCGTGAAGCTCTCTCCTGATCAGGTTTCTAGAATTAGGAGAGAGCTGTACAATGGGTACGGGGTGCACGATCCCATAAGCCTGGTAATTACGGCGATTGAGCGGGGTGAGATCCCCTTGCCAAGCCTACCGGCAGTGAATGGTGTGTCCCTTACTCCCCGACAGCAGAAGATCCTTGATTGGATCTGCCAAGGCAAGACGAATGAAGAAGTAGCCCAAGAGATTGGTCTTGCGGCCGTGACCGTGAGACGCAGATTAATGGGGATTCTGTACCGGGCGCTGGGGATTTCCTCGTGCAGAATGACCGCGGCGCTCATCTGGTGGTTCAAGATGAAAAAGGAGGTGAAAGCACGGGCCAAGGTTGCTTAGCGCGCAAAGGGGGCGGAACACGAGCGTTCCGTCCCCGTACTATTTGGATCTTCAACTTTTCTTCGCTCAGAGTATAATACGAATATCATGGAGATTTATAACACACTTTCTGGGCGCAAGGAGGTACTGAAACCCCGCGGCTCCGTTCGGGGCAAGAAGTTTGAGCTTTTTGTGTGCGGTATTACTCCCTATGATCTGCCGCATATCGGGAACGCCCGCACGTATATTTTCTATGACATGATGGTGAGATATCTTCGTTCTCAGGGATATGAGGTCTCTTATCTCCAGAACATTACAGACGTGGACGATAAAATCATTCTCCGGGCAAAGGAGCTCAGCATGACTCCAAGACAGCTCGCGCGGAAGTTTGAGCGAGAATACATGCAAAGCATGAAAGCGCTCGGTGTGAAGAGCGTAGATTCATACCAGCGAGCCACAGATAATATTCCTGAGATTATCTCTCAAGTAGAACGCCTGCTCAAAAAAGGATACGCCTATGGCGCTGAAGATGGCGTGTATTATGACATTTCCAAATTCAAGGATTACGGGAAGTTATCTGGCCGTACCGTACAGCAAGCGGAAGACGCGACCTCCCGGATTGATGAATCAGTGAAGAAGCGAAACCGCGGGGATTTCGCGCTTTGGAAGTTTTCCAAAAAGGGAGAGCCCGCATGGCCAAGTCTCTGGGGCAAAGGGAGGCCGGGCTGGCATATTGAAGACACCGCCATTACAGAAAAGCACTTTGGCCCCCAGTATGACATGCATGGAGGGGCGCGGGATCTCATATTTCCCCACCACGAAGCGGAAATAGCTCAGATGGAGGCGGTATCGGGCAAGAAACCTCTTGCGCGCTATTGGGTGCATACCGGATTTCTTACGGTTGGGGGAGAAAAAATGTCAAAATCATTGGGAAACTTTGTGACAGTCCGGGATTTTCTGGCGAATCATTCTCCTCGCTTG
>JAUYJF010000014.1 GCA_030688685.1 Candidatus Yanofskyibacteriota bacterium
TGTACATTGGCATCCCTTTTATCGAAAGAAGTTTGGTTTCAAGAAAGGAGATTTTCCTGTGGCAGAGAACTACTATGAAAGAGCAATAACCCTCCCGCTTTTTCCCAGGATGACAAAACAAGAGGTGCGGTACGTTATAGAAGTCGTACGAGAAGTCATGCGAAAGCACGAAGTATGATAACAACGCTCAAAAGCGTAGCTCGAAAAAGTAATTTCTTGGTGGACTTGTATTATGACGCGCGTTTTGTAAAAGCTGCCATTTCTGACTTACCTCAGATCCAGAAAATAGCTTTGCTCTTCAAAGTTAAACCCTACACCATGGTAAGCTATGAGCGTCTTTCAAACGCGTATGAGTTGTCAAAAGAAATGGAAGAAAAGCAGGTGGAGGGCGCGTTTGTGGAGTGCGGGGTGTGGAAAGGAGGAGCCATTGGGGTGATGGCGCACGCGGCCAAAGAAAGAGGATCTGAGCGGCAAATTTGGCTGTTGGATTCCTTTGAGGGGTTGCCAGAACCAACAGTAGAGGATGGTAAGGATGCCGCGCGTTATGCCAGCCAGAAAACCTCAGGAAATCTGAGGTCCATTGGCAAGTGCGTAGGTCCCCTTGAGGATGTGCGGCGGCTATTCTCTTCTGTTCTTAGGATTCCAGAGGCGCAGGTGCGCCTGGGGCGGGGATGGTTTCAGGAAACTATTCCTCAAATCAAAAAAGAGATAGGAAAAATCGCGATTCTGCGCATTGACGCTGATTGGTATGAATCAACAAAATACGTGCTGGATCAGTTGTATGACCAGATTGTCCCAGGCGGGTACGTGATCATTGACGACTATGGGGCCTGGGATGGATGCAAGAGAGCGGTAGAAGAATTTTTGCGGAAGAGAGACATTACCCCGCAGCTTAAGAGCATAGACGATACGGGGGTATACTTCCAAAAGGAGCAATCAATACTTTGAATTCTTCTGTTCAACGTGCTGATTGATAGTTCTTAAGGCAGGATCTTCTTTGTAAAGATTCACAACATCTTTCATGCGAAAATGCGGGTTCTGGGGAAAGAGCCGCTGGTACAGGATATTCACCAACTCATAATCCGCTTGTTCATCCACTGTCCATCGGAAGGATGAGTAGTCTTTGTCTGATTCGACTGATGCCCATACGAAGTTTTCGGGAAATCTTTTGATGTGAATGGTGACATGTTCTCGGTCTACAGTTTCTGTGGTTGTCTCCCAGAGCTGTTTGAGTACCGAAAAGGATATAGCTTCAATATCAACTCCTCTCGGGTAGGTATGTTTTCCGATGACGGTTGACACAAAGTCAAGAGAGGGATCGGCAAGGTACTTCGTGATGACGCTATCTATAACATCGGGATCCAGGAGCGGACAGTCTCCAGTAACCCGAACCAAAATATCTATGTTTAGTTCTTTTGCCGCCTGATAATATCGGTCGAGGACATCCTCCTCGGATCCACGGAACACCTTTACTTTTGGGTTGTACGACTGCACGAGCTCCACTATCTTCGTATCGTTCGGATTGGTTGTTGTGGCCACAATGATCTCATCTACAAGTTTGGATTCTAAGGTCCTGTCAATAACCCGCAGGATCATTGGTTTCCCATAAATGGGAAGCAGGACTTTGTTGGGCAGTCGCGTAGATCCCGTCCTCGCCTGAATAATGCACCCGATTTTTCTATATGTTCTCTGTGGTGTCATAGGCCGTGCAGATTGTAGGCTTACTCTACGGAAAGATGCGCTTTTTGGCAAATGTTTACAAGGCATAAATCCTATGCAACATTATACAAATCTATGCATTTGATTGTTGGGGAACAAAACCGGATTGAATTCAGTTCACTTCCCCTCCAAGAGGGGTTAAATTGTTTTGGTACCGTGTACGGAATTGTGAACTCGAATTACGAGGTTTCAGAAAAGCAACTCCCCCAGGGCGTGTCGCCCACCCATATTGACGGGGAAGGTATTTTTGTACTTGTACGGGATGGCCGTTTCGTATGGGCAGCCCCTGACTGCTCTGGAGTGTGCGATCTTTTTTATGGGGTCTTGAAGGACGGCAAGTATATTCTTGGGAACGATTTTTTTGAAATTCTTGCCTCCATGAAATCAACGACTTTGCATCAAGAGAATACGAAGTTTTTTCTTCGGCAGGGATATTTCCCTCCCGGGGCTACCTTTTTTCAGGAAGTATTTCGGGTGCGCGTAGGTATGAAATTTATGCTGAGAGCAGGAAGAGGGTTTGAGGAATCTGCATGGACAACGGGAAATCAGGAAGCCCCCCGCACATATGAAGCATTCCAAGGTGCTTTGCGCTCTGCCCTTGAGGTACGCAAGGAAAAAGATGTCAAGGAAGCAATCTTCTTAAGCGCCGGTGTTGATTCTGGCCTTCTCGCGGCCTTGAATCGCCATGCATTTCATACCTATCCACTTGCGGTAACGGTTAAATATAAGCAAACGTTGAAGATCAACGAGATAGATGCCGTTGGAGCACAAAGAATAGCTGAACACCTTGGTTTGGAGCATAGAATACTGACTCTCGACTTTAACGAAGAGCATCCCTCTGTTTTGAAAGATATGGTACTGCGCATGCCGCTCGCAGCACATCTTTCTCTTGCTTTTTTGAAAATGAGTAAGGAAGCAGTCCAAGCGGGCGCAATGAGGGTATGGTGCGGGCAAAACGCGGATAGCGTCTATAATCTTGGTCCCACTGAAAAGTCATTGGGGGGTCCCGCAAAGCGTTTCTACCTCTCAAAGGAGTACTGGAGATCCCTTTCGGATATCAAAGACAGAAGCGTGTTTGATTTTTTCTATCGTAGGATTGGAGCGTGTGGAACGCTTGCTTTTCGCCTCAAGAGGGGATTTGAGGTTCGGCAACCCCATACCTTCCGTGAATTACTCCACGCATTTGAAGAATCAGAAGAGTATATTATGCTTCCCCCCAAAGCTCAAAAGGCAGAAGTCGCAGAATCTTTCTTGACATATCAGGAGGCGAAACGATTATTTTTTGATAGAAAAGCGCAGTCCTTCCTTACTGGGAGAGATCCCCGATCTGTGCGTCATGCCGCACAGCAAGAAGGTGTGCACGCATTTCTTCCATACTCCGCGGCAAATATGATGAACTTCTTCCGGGGTCTTGAGCTGGGATTGCGAGACGTGTTCCAGCCAAAGCGATACATCTACCAGTACCTTCAAGAGGTATTGGGAAAGAAGCATTACGAACGACTCTACCGTTCCCCAGAGAAATATCTTCCTCGGGTCCCGTATCTCAACTGGCAAGAGTGGCAGAAGCATGTTCTTTTTGGTACGATATTCTGGAGTGAACTGAGGAAGGAGGTGCGGGGGGGAGATGACCTTGGAATTCTTGGAAGAACCAGCGGGCAACTCCTCAATCAGGAGAGCCCTTATCATATCATTGACCTGTACTGGCTTCAGAACGTGTTACGTAAGGTTGAAGAGCTTGGAGTTATTATTCATAATAAGAGCCTATGAAAAAGAAAGAGCAAGATATAAGGTGTTTTTGGGATGAGCAGGCCAAAAAATTCAAAGGTTCTGATTTGGCTACAGCCCCAGATACCTATTATAGGCAGCTTGAGATCGAACGAATCGCGGGCTATCTTAAGGATGGGGCAGAAATCCTTGATGTGGGCTGCGGAAATGGATTTTCCACGATTAAGTTCGCGGAACAGTTCCCACACTCAACATTTATCGGGTTGGACTATTCAAAAGATCTGATCCATTTCGCGGAAAAGAATCTTGCTTCTCAAAAGCCGAGCGTGAAGAAACGAATGGGATTTATTGAGGGAGATATCCTGGCGTTAGATGAAGTTGCCAAATTGCGCGGCAAAAAATTTGACTACATCGTCTCGGAGCGCTGCCTCATTAATCTTCTTAATTGGCGGCAGCAGAGCCAGGCGCTTCTGTCTTTGAAAAAGTATTTAAAAAAGAGTGGACGCATTGTCCTATGCGAGAATACCCAAGAGGGACTTTTCCGATTGAACGTATTGCGAAAAATTTTGGAACTGCCGGAGATTAAAGTCAGATGGCATAACTATTACATGCCTCAAGACAAACTCCTGCGATTCGCGCAAGAGCACTTTATTCTTGAAGAAACAAAGAATATCGGAAGTTTATACTACATTATTTCCCGGGTGGTATACGCGGCGCTTTGCGCCGCAAAGAACCAGGAGCCAAAATACTTACATCCTATTAATGAGATCGCTTCAAAACTTCCGAGTTTGGGCGACTATTCTCCGAATTATGTCTTCCTGTTGAAAAATAAACCCTGAAGGGTGAGCCCATACTGATTTTTAAGATACGATAAGAACGTAGAAGAGGAGTCCGTGAGGACTCCTCTTCTATTGGAACATGCTTATGGTCTGCTTTCTTCGGAAGACCTCATAGGCAAGGTAGTATGTCCATCATTAAATTCTTAGTTTGTCAAGCGCTTGTCAGAAGAGAAGAATCATAGTTAGATAGAAACAGATATGAATATCCAAAACAGAGAAATAGGAACAGGTCATCCGTGCTTTGTCATTGCTGAGCTTTCCGGGAACCATCATCAGAGGTATGAGGAGGCGGTTGAACTAATCAAGCAAGCAAAGGAAGTGGGAGCTGACGCGGTAAAGCTCCAGACCTACACTCCAGAGACCATTACCTTAAATTCCGATAGAGAATGGTTTGTCGTAAGTAGCAAAGGGGATCAACCAGATTCCTGGAAAAACCGAACGCTCCATGACTTGTACGCCACGGCCTGCACGCCCTGGGAATGGCAGCCAAAACTCAAGAGGTTAGCTGATGAGCTCGGCATCATTCTGTTCTCTTCGCCTTTTGATGAAACCGCGGTGGATTTTCTGGAAGCAATGGAAGTCCCCTGCTATAAAGTAGCTTCTTATGAGGCAGTCCATATTCCTCTCTTGAGAAAGGTTGCAAGCAAGGGCAAACCCGTCATTATTTCTATTGGATACGCTTCTCTGCGGGAGGCAGAGTTCGCCGTACAAACCCTTAGACAGGGAGGAGCTGGCGAGCTCGCGGTTCTGCATTGCGTTACTTCATACGCGGACACCCCACGCGTTGAGCATATGAATCTGCGTACCATTCAAGACATTGCGGAGCGGTTTTCGGTGATTACTGGCTTTTCCGATAACAACGGTGGCATTGAAGCGCCCGTGGCGGCTGTGGTGGCAGGGGGCGCAAAGGTGCTGGAGAAGCACTTTATTCTAGACCGTTCTTCAGGAGGTCCTGACGAGAGGTTTTCCCTTGAACCCGCCGAGTTCAAACGGATGATAGAGCTTATTAAAAGCGCGGAAGCGGGCGACGGGGACGCAGTGCTTCGGGAGGTCGGGGTGAAGGACGCGGAGCGGGCCATGGGCGCGATCCACTATGGTCCCGCCAGCCCGCAGGAAAGGGATAATATACGGTTTCGCCCTGGGGTTTGGGCAAAAGTTGATATCGGTAAAGGGGAAACGCTCACGCGAGAAAACATCCGAGTAGCGCGTCCCGCGGGCCCCGCGGGGTCTCTTATGCCAAAGGATTTTGAAAAGCTTCTTGGGATGACGGCAAAGGAGGATATCGCGTTTGCGACCCCGCTTTCTTGGAATTTAATTGAGTTTGTCGCATGAAAAATCTGCAGACCATACAAAAGGCCTACGCGAGAGGGGAGAACATAGCGCAATATCTGAGAAAAGGCGGCAGGTCAAAAAATACGCTTGAAACGATCATGGTCAGCTATGACCTTCAGAGCGGGAGTTATATTAAGCGAACGAAAAAAAACTCCGCGTTTCATGAAAGATACACCAAAGCCATAGCAAGCGTTATAAACGGCCTCGGCGCCCCCCGCGGCTCTATCCTTGAAGCTGGAGTGGGCGAGGCAACTACGTTGGCGCACGTCATTCCGAAGCTGGACATCACGCCTAAAACAATATACGGCTTTGATCTATCTTGGTCCAGGGTGCGGTACGCGGCCGCGTATGCGAAGCGACGAAAGCTTCGCGAACCGTTTCTGTTCACGGCTGATCTTTTTAATATTCCCATGGCCGATCATTCAATTGATATTGTGTACACGTCCCATTCCATAGAGTCCAATGGCGGGAAAGAAAGAGAGGCCCTGAGGGAACTTATGAGAGTTACAAGAAGGTATCTGGTGCTCTTGGAGCCAGCCTATGAATTTGCTAATCAACAAGCAAAAGAGCGAATGCGAAAGTACGGATATGTAAGGAATCTTTTGGGATCGGCGCGTTCCCTTGGGTTCCGCGTGGAGGAGCATCGTCCCTTTGATATTTCTGTAAATCCACTGAACCCAACAGGACTTTTAGTGCTTGAGGCTTCCCGGAAATCGCAAGTTCCCCAGAATCCCCTTATGTGTCCTATTGCGAAAACTCCACTTCATAAAGTAAAGGGTTCCTATTTTTCCAAAGGGGGACTTTTTGCGTATCCGATTATTGACGGGATTCCTTGTTTGTTAGCCGATAACGCCGTTATCGCAACCCACTATATGGATAATTTTCAGAAGATATGATTATTCAAGACAAGATTATTGTTATTGATTTGGACGGGACCTTGTGTGAGAAAAAAGCAGAGCATGAAGAATACACTGACGTGCGGCCTCGCAAAGAGATTGTTCAAAAGTTGCAGGAATATCGGGAACAAGGGTTCTCAGTGATTGTGACAACCGCTCGCGGCATGAGGACATTTGAGGGGAATGTTGGGAAGATCAACGCGGTCATGCTCAAGACCATACTTGAATGGCTGAACAAGCACCATGTCCCGTATGATGAGGTGCACGTAGGAAAACCTTGGTGCGGGATGGATGGCTTCTATGTTGACGATAGAACGATACGTCCAGATGAATTTATGCGTCTTTCACCAGAACAAATAAGAAAGCTTATCGAATGAATATAATCATTACCATGGCGGGCGAGGGGAGAAGATTTCGAGAGGCGGGCATCACAACCCCAAAACCCATGATTGAACTGAGAGGTAAATCGCTCTTTGAGTGGGCGCTTAAAAGCCTTGAGAACTTTTACTCGTATTCCTTTTTCTTTCTCTCGCAAGGGAGTATTCGGGCGGCTCCTTTCATTCAGGAAAAAGCACAGGGACTTGGAATTTCTAAGGTATCTATCAAAGAACTGTCTGGTCCTACAAGCGGGCAAGCTGAAACTGCGCTCCTTGCAGAGGACATGGTTGCGCGTAAAACAGATCCCATCCTCATTTACAATATAGACACTTTTGTTGAGCCCGACTATTTGAAGCCAAGCGATATTCGTGGAACAGGGTGGATACCAGCTTTTCGGGCAGAGGGAAATCATTGGAGCTTTGTGAGACTTGATGAACACGGCCGCGTAATTGAT
>JAUYJF010000021.1 GCA_030688685.1 Candidatus Yanofskyibacteriota bacterium
AGGCCGGCATGATTCTGGATCTCAAGAAGGCCAAGATCAGGTATAATGCCGCGTGGCTTTCCAAATTAACCATGAAAGACGTTCTCAAGCTTGCTTCCTCAATGACCGTGTCCCGCATGCTGGAACGGGACATGTTTCAGAAGCGAATAAAGGAGGGAAACGAGATCTGGCTTCACGAATTCCTCTACCCTCTTATGCAGGGGTACGATTCTGTGGCAATGGACGTGGATTTGGAAGTTGGGGGCGAGGATCAGCTGTTTAATATGCTGGTGGGAAGAAAACTGCAGAAAGTGTATCACCATAAGGAGAAATATGTCCTTACCACTCCCCTGCTTCTGGGAACTGACGGGAGGAAAATGAGCAAATCCTATGGGAATACCATTAACCTGCTGGATGAGGCAAAAGACATGTACGGAAAAGTCATGGCTCTCAAAGACGACCTTATCCTTCACTACGCCGACCTTGCCTTAGATGCCTTGCCAAAGGAGCAGACGCGCGTACGGCTGGCGCTTGAAGGGGGCGCGAATCCCCGGGACGTGAAAGCAGAACTTGCGAGAGGCATTGTGGCTCTCTACCATGGAGAGAAGAAAGCAGAAGAGGCAGAAGAAGAATTTAACCGCGTCTTCCGGGAAAAGCTCATGCCTGCCAATCTTCCTCAAATACAGGTTCAGAAAAAGAACATAACTCTTGTGGATCTCCTGATGCGGGCAAAACTCGCTTCCTCAAGGAGCGAAGCGTCAAGACTCATCTTGCAAAGGGGGGTGAAGATTGACGGGGTCGTGCAGGATCAAGAGAAAGAGATTTCCCCCAAGAAAGGCATGGTGGTGCAGGTGGGCAAACGGAAGTTCGCTCAGATTGCCTAACGTAAACCCACCCTCCAGAAAGGGGGTGGGTTTTGGTTTCAGTACGCAAGCAATTACATTCCGCTTCCTCCCATAGGCTGCTGCGGATTTGAGGGAGGAGTTTGAGGCGCAGATGGCTTACTTGACATCATTGGAGAAGGAGCTTGTCCTGCTCCTTTCTTTTTTGTCATGTACCAAACGCCTCCTCCGACTGCTCCCAAGGCAAGGATAATTAAAAGAAGTGTCATATGTTATTTGTGATAAAGAAATATGCCCGACCTTTGACCCATGCAGGATCCAAATCTTTCTCTATTCTCCTATTCCTGCGATGATCTGTCAATGAGGCTGCAGGCTACCGAGTAGATATTGCCAGCTCCCATGATTATGACAATCTCTCCTCCTTGGATATGTTCCCTGACGTACATTTCTGTCTCCTCCAGGGTTGAGAATGCGCGCGCCTCTTCTGCCTTTGGACTTCTCTGCTGTATGGCATGAAGTAATTTCTCTGAGGATACTGCCGCTTTTGCTTCTGTGTTCTCTCGTCCTGCGACGTCATAAATAGGCGCGAGAAGGAGCTTGTGAACAGGAAGGCCTGAAAGGATCCGCGCGAAGTCATCAAAGAAGCGCCATGTTCTGTCGTACTGGTGGGGCTGGAACACAAGCCAGAGCTTTTTCTCTGGCCATTTTTCCCTCGCAGCCTCCACGGTCACTTGTACTTCCGTGGGATGATGACCGTAATCTGAGACGAGCGTGTAATCTTTCAGGGCAAACACCTCAAAGCGCCTCCAGCTCCCGGTGTATTCAGAGAGAGTGTGTGTGCTTATTTCGTCTGGAACTCCGAGAATCCGGGCCGTTTCCAAAGCAGCGAGCGCGTTTGAAACGTTATGAGCTCCCGGTATCTTGAGAATTCTCTTGAGCGTTTCAGCTTCCTTTTGAGAAAGAGACGTGAAATGAACGCGTTCCTTTTTCTCCACGAGAGTCCGTATATTCGCGTCATCCCCATTTGCCACAATGATTCCCGCGGAGTCCAGATGGGAAAGATATTCGGTAAAGGCGCGGGTAACATTCTCAAAGGTTTTATAGTAATCCAGATGGTCTGCCTCCAAAGAAGTAAGCACGATAACATCAGGATAGTAATGCAAAAAGGATTCCGCGTACTCGTCAGCCTCAATCACGAGGAGAGGCCGTAGGTCCTGAGCTGTGCCGAAGGATTTTCCCTGAATCTGCCCCTTCCCGACGCGGCAGTTTGTATTTCCAAATTCTTTCAGCTTTGTTCCTACGATGACCGTAGGATCCAGCCCCGCCTTTGTAAGCAGGATCCCGATCATGGCTGTGGTGGTGGATTTGCCGTGGGTTCCTGAAATGGCAACTGTGTAATGGGTTTTGGTGAGTTCTCCCAATGCTTCAGGGTAGCTCATCTGGGGAATCTGTCGTTTGGAAGCTTCTTGGCGCTCCTCATGATCCGCTTGAACCGCGGGGCTGAATACCACCCGTTCTGTGTCTTCTGGGACTTTTCCCTCCCCTATCTGAATCATAGCTCCCTTCTCTCGCAGGGCTTTGGTGATTTCAGACTCTGTTAGATCAGAGCCTGATACCGTATTTCCGCGAGAAAGCTCATAGTGGGCTAAAGCTGAAACCCCAATCCCTCCGATTCCGATAAAGTGGATATTCATATTAGGTTCGCGTCTTTACGGGTGGACGCGGATATCAAGAAGGACGTAAACATCTTTTTCAATAAGAAAATAGAACCGGTAATTCCGGTCCACGCGCGCCTGCCATATTTCACGTGTCTCGTCATACCGCTTTGCGCGGAGCGATGGATGGCGAATGTCTCGCAGGAGAAATCGGAGTTGTTTCCAGAACTTGGTTTGGGTCTCTGGAGGAAGAAAGCGGAATTGCTTTTGAAATGGAGCGGTGAAGGAGTACCTCATTTCTTGGCGCCGTACTTCTTTTTCCCTTTCTCGCGCACAATGGTTTGCCCTTCTTCCGCGGAAGCGAACGGGCCAGAATACTCCCCTTTTTGATAGCTTGAGATCGCCTTATCAAGGTCTCGGTCAAGCTCGCTATAGAATTCTTTCAACTCCAAAAGCCGTTCGTACTCCTTTTTGGGAATAACGACAAGTCCGCCTTCTTTTGCGTACTCTTTTGGAATTTGGATTGCTTTCATGCGTTTTCAGTATACCACGGATATGTACTTGGTCAATGTTTAAGCGGGATGCTTTCCATTACTGTATACGTTGCTCCTCGCGGATTCAACCTGCTTTCCATGATTTCCACAGAACGCACGGGAACAGAAAGAGAAATGGCCATGTCCAATTCAGGCAACTCTTCAAGTTCCCGCATCTTCCACGTGTTGAGGCGCGCCAAAGTAACGTGGGCGAAAAAGGTATCTGGTTCAGAGGGCAAAAGGCGCTTTGAGATTTCCTTCTGCAGGGCAATGAGGTTTGCGTTCTCCGCGATTCTCGCCCATACCATCCTGGGGTTAGAAGCGCTTGGCCCGTATAAGATCTGGTCAATCTCAAGAGAGAAGGATGGGTACAAAGCCACGAGAGAGGCAAGCGTTTCCCGCAACTGTTCCACCTCTTGGTCTGACCTGTTTCCCAGAAACGCCAGGGTTATGTGCAGGTTTGCTGACTTGGCCCAGCGCGCCGGCAATTCCGGCCATTTCTCTTGGTACGAAAGAAGCTCCTGTTTGAGCTTTTCCGGGACTGTTATCGCGATAAAAATCCTATGGAGCATGATTGAATTTTACCATACTCATCCCAATAAAAGAAAAGTCCTCCAACATAGTTGAGAGGTTTTTTACTTCGTTTGTTCAAAGTATGTTCAGAATAAACAAAGGCCACAGGGCGAACCGTGTGGCCTTAGGATGTTGATCGAAGGCGATAGATTTTAAGGTCTTATATCTCTCGCACCTCGATTTCGTACGTCCGGTTTATCGTAGCCAGTTCATGCAAGAGCTGGTCAAATCGACAAGCAACCTCCTTAAGTTCTCCTGTGCTTGGCGGGGGGTCGCCCGAATATGTAATAGATGCTATGTGTGGGGCAAAACCCCCTAGGTTGCATTTCACCCCACCCCACCCTTCTTTCACCCCACACCACCTTTTTTCTGGTTGTTCTTTAACTAATAAGGCAAGTACTGCTGCAGCCAGTCTCACGGCATCTTTATCATCTGAGGTTACCCTAAACACGACGTCGCCGTTGTCCACCTCGAAGTTCGTCTTTATTCTTGCTCCCATCGCCGACTCCTTTCTTGGGGCTTATCCTTAGGATAAAACAACTCTATCACAAATTACTTGCTTGTCAAGAAAAGCGTAATGGTTCAATACCTTTGCACCACCCTGGGGTACAATGCATGCATATGGCTTACACCACAAACCCTTTTGTTTTTAAAGTTTTTCGACAAAGCGCCACAATTAAGATTTGGTCATCTCGCGAACCGAAGCGTTTATGAGAATTTCTGTTGTATCAACAATAGGTACAGAAGTTTTCATACTTGACGCAATAAGTTGAAGGTCGGTACAAGCAAGCAGAATAATTTCTGCGCCGCGTTCGTGTAGGTCATTACAAATATTTTCTAATTTTCCACTCTGTGAATTATTTTTTGTTTTGTTCAGCAATTCAACGATTCCATTATTTACAATATTTTGTTCATTTTTTGATGGATACAAAATATTGATTCCATTATTTTCTAAAACATCTTCGTAGATTTTGCTTTCAATCGTTGTCTCGGTTGCCAATATTCCAACCTTCTTTATTTTCCTGTTTTTCAGTGCCAAGACAGTTTCTTCTAAAATACTAAGAAACGGAAATTGTACAGTATTACGAATTTCTTCTATGAACTTATGTAGTGTGTTGCAGGGGAGTATGCCAAAATCCACCCCAGATTTTTCTAGAATTTTTGCTCCGTCAATAAGGTACGGAACCATTTTTTCGGAGTTAATACCTTGAACTATTGCTTCGTGCTCGATAACAAACGGGAAAGGTAAGTTATATATCACTATTGGTGGATATTTTTCTTCGCCACTTTCTCTAATCAACTTAATGATCGAAAGATATACTTTCGATGTTGTTTGCGGGCCAACTCCTCCTAAAATTCCTATGGTTTTCATAATCTGTTTTTTGACTTGAATTAATAATATCGGGTTGCCGGAGGTTTTGCCTACCAGCAACCCGATTTGTTTAGTAACCCCGATGTTTGACAGCATCGGGATGCCCTTTGGCGTGGAGC
>JAUYJF010000030.1 GCA_030688685.1 Candidatus Yanofskyibacteriota bacterium
ATACAGAACAGCTTCCGCGTTGTTCGTCGCTCATGTGCCATACGGCACACATCGCTCCTCACTCCTTGAATCTGCCTTGTATTCGCTCCGCTCAATTGATTTTGCTCGGGACCCTACACCTCCTCATCATGGAAATACGCAACATAGCAATTATCGCCCACGTAGACCACGGAAAAACCACCCTTACTGACGCCTTGATGCGCCAGACAGGGGTTTTGAAAGAGGGAATGTCCATGGATAGCAACGCGCTGGAGCAAGAGCGCGGCATCACCATTTACGCCAAGAATTCAGCGATATTCTACAAAGATACCAAGATTAACATCCTGGACACTCCAGGACACGCGGATTTCGGATCTGAGGTAGAACGGGTTTTGCGTTCCATTGATTCTGTATTGCTCCTCGTGGATGCCCAGGAGGGCCCAATGCCCCAAACAAGGTTCGTGCTTAAGAAATCTCTTGAGCTGGGATTGCGGCCTATCGTAGTTATCAACAAAATTGATAAGCCCGCGGCAAATCCCAAGAAGACAAGTGAGCAGGTATACGAGCTGTTCTTGGATCTTGGGGCAAACGATGAGCAATTGGATTTTCCCATAGTGTATGCCATCGGGAGAGACGGAGTCGCAAAGCTGCGCCCGGAAGACGAATCAAAGGACCTCAGTCCTTTATTGGACACCATTCTCAGGAGTGTTCCCTCGGCCTCAGGAAACACTTCCGGCCCGCTTCTCGCCCAGCCCTTTAACCTTGCGTACGATAACTTCCTCGGGCGACTGGGAGTAGCCAGGGTATACCAGGGAGCAATCAAGGCAAACGATATGGTTTCCGTCCACAAAGCAGACGGCACAGTCTACCAGGGGAAAATAACAAAACTTTTTACCTTTGAAGGCTTGAGCAGAAAAGAAACAGAAGAAGCTTCCACCGGAGATATTGTGCTGATTGCCGGGCTCCCTGACATTTATATTGGCGAGACCATCGGAACTGATCCTAACCAGAAGCCCCTTCCGCCCATCTCAGTTGACGAGCCCACTATTTCCTTGAACTTTTTGGTAAACAATTCCCCGTTCGCGGGACGAGAAGGAGAGTTTGTCACCTCTCGTCAAATCCGAGAACGCCTGGAGAAAGAAGCGGAAGTAAATGTTGGCCTTCGCATTGACCTCGGAGCGACCGATCATTTCAAAGTACAGGGGAGGGGGGAGCTGCATATTGCCATTCTCTTGGAAACCATACGGAGAGAGGGGTACGAACTCCAGGTTTCCCAGCCGCAGGTCATTACCAAAGAAGTTGACGGTGTTCTCTCTGAACCCTATGAAGAGGTTGTCATTGACGTGCCTCTGGCATTCCAAGGTCCTGTCATGGAGAAAATGGGCATGCGGGGAGCTCGCATGACTGATATGCGGCAAGAGCAGAATTCCGTCCGAATCATTTTTGAAGGACCCACCCGCGGGCTCTTTGGATACCGGAGTGAATTTGTCATAGACACCAAGGGAGAAGGAATATACGCGAGCCGCGTCATTGGGTTCCGTAAATACGCGGGTTCCATCGCGCGCCATCATTTTGGTTCCATGGTTTCTATGGCAACCGGAAAAGCGCTTGGATATTCTCTCGCGAATCTCCAGGAACGGGGAACCCTGTATATTGAACCTGCGACAGAAGTTTATGAGGGCATGGTGATCGGCCGCACATCAAAAGGGGAAGATATGTCCGTGAATCCCATCAAGGGAAAACACCTCACCAATATGAGAGCCTCAGGTTCAGACGAAGCCATCCAGCTGGAGCCGCCTCTTCCCATGACCATTGAGAGGGGATTAGAGGTCATGGCAGATGATGAATATCTTGAGATCACCCCAAAATCCACGCGCCTCAGAAAACAGCATCTCACGGAAATAGATCGGATACGGACCAAGAGGCAATCAAAGGATTCCTGAAGGTTGCCCTTGCCACCGGCCTCCCTTATACTGGCTCTATGGATATTTCCTTTAACTCCAAACTGTATCTTCTCCTGGGCTTGTTCATAGGCCTTATCGTGGGCATGAATCTCCTGGGGAGCAAGATTGTGGGGCTGTTTGGCTTGTCCGTATCAGTCGCCATTTTCATGGTGCCTCTTACCTTTCTTATTACCGATATTGTCGCGGAGGTATACGGGAAAAAGCTTGCCAAACAATTTGTTCTCACCGCGATCGCGACCGTTGTTCTTGTTCTTCTGTTTATGGCTGTGTTCATTGTGCTGGAGCCCCATCCGCGTTTCACGTTTGATGAAGAGTACAAGACCGTGTTCTCCGTTTCAGCCCGCATTATGGTAGCTTCCATGATAGCGTTCGCGTTCGCGCAGTTTCACGACATCTGGGCCTTTGAATTTTGGAAAAGGAAAACGCACGGGAAATATCTGTGGCTCAGAAACAACCTGTCCACCGCGATTTCCCAGGGAATTGACACGTTCGTGTTCATGATGATCGCCTTCTATCAGGTAACCCCCCAGTTTGACCTCTTCTTCATCCTCCAGCTTGCCTTTCCCTACTATCTGCTGAAAGTGGGGTTCGCGGCCTTAGATACCCCCTTTGTATACTTGGGCGTCCAATGGCTAAAAAAATGAATACCGTAGAGCAGCAAATGAGAGAGCTTACTGAAAAAATCATCCAAGACATGGGATATTCCTTGGTAGGTGTTTTGTATAAGAAGGGAGAATTAACGCTTACCATAGACAAAGATGGCGGAGTGGGAGTGGAAGATTGCGCCGCAGTCTCCCGCGCCCTGGATTCTCTCATTGAGGAATCTCATATTCTGCGGGAAAGCTACCAGCTGATAGTATCTTCACCAGGCATTTCCTGATATACTTTCTTTATATCCATAATTCAATCAATATGGCGCAAAATCAAATACAGATCCGAGCAAAAGACGAAGACCTCAAAGGAACATATTCTAACATCATGCAAATAATCCACACTCAGGAAGAATTTATTCTGGATTTCTTCCTGGTGTCAGGATCCGCAGGTTCTCTCTCTTCGCGGGTTATTTTAAGTCCTGGGCACGCAAAGCGCATGATTGCCGCGCTTCAGGAAAATCTCAATAAGTACGAAGCAAAGTTTGGCGCTGTCACCCCAGCAGAACAGCCAGGATCCATTGGGTTTCAGCCGGAACAACAATAAGGGGGGATTGACAGTTCCGCTTGGTTTTAGTATATAAAATTCGGCAGGAAAGGAGTTCCGCCGCAGCTGCCAGCTACAACCAGAGGGTTCCGTCACGGCTGCCAGCACCAGCTTGTGGGGAGTTCTCTGGTTGCCAGCACCAGCTTGTGAAGAGTTCCTTCCTGCCAGTGCACTTTTCTTCTTTTTTCTCGGTTGAGGGGTAGCGCAAACAGGAAAGCGCGTCTGCGCTCCGCCGCAGAAGGCGTGGGTTCAAACCCCACCCCCTCAACCAGCACTCTTGAGGCCCAACCATATCTGGGCCTCTTTTCTTTAGCCTCTCTTCACCTTTTTGCCGCAGGAGTTGACAAGACTTCTGGGAAGAATAGAATGCAGTAAACACAGGTTACGTTCTTTGGCAAAGCTCAAGCGTTCCTCTCTGTTTTCAAGAAACCTGAATACAGAAAGGAGCGCTTGGAGAGGCCTGCGTCTTGGGGGAGCGTGCCAACTCATAAGAGTATGGCACCGAAAGAATCCCCACCGTGCTGACACAGCACATAGCAGACTTCCTCTCGGGCTGACTCAAATTTTGGAAAGGAGGCCTTGGGATGAGGAAAAACATTCCGCGCCGACTTGTCTAGCTTAGTAGCACTTTTCGTTTTAAATAACCTATTCCAGAGCTTCTCTCTGATGGAGACTCTCATGGGACCTTGTTCCCATATGTCTCACCGCCTCATTGAGGCACACAAACAGGAGATCTGGGATAGGACTAGTACAGAAGCGGCTACCCGGGTAGGCATAATCCAACACACGATGCTTACCCGGGTAGCTCACGCACTTTATACCCAATACATAAAGGAGACCATTACGGCCTCCTGTTTTTTTGACGAGTACTCCCTGAGCGTGTTATGAAGGACAAGCGATCTTTAGAGGCATAGTACAATCCATGGAAAGGAGGAGATATGTTTCAAAATAAAACCTCCTTCAGTGACCGATGGCGCAGATGGAGTTGCTGGTCTGTATTTTTGCCAGCGATAGATAGAGCGCCCCTGCAATGGGACAGCGCATTGCGGGGAAGATAAGTATAGAGCCCATGGGCATGATGTCCATGGGCTCTTCTTTGTATGGACAGAGTTTTGTCCTGATGGTACAACAAGAAAAACAATAAGAAATCATTTTCACTCTCTTTATGCGTATTTCCGCGCGTGGCTCCTCCGCATTTACCCTCATTGAGTTTCTTGCTGTCTTTGCGATCATCGGCATCTTGACCAGCATTGTATTAGTGCAAACTACCAGCGCGAGAATAAGCGCCAGAGACGTGGCGCGCAATCAGAATACAAAAACGCTGAATCAAGCGTTTACCTACTACGTGGATACCTATGGAGATTTTAGAACTATCACAGGATTACCCGGAAACAACTGCGCGGACGGGGAGGGGTGGCTGGTTTCCAATTTCCCAGGACATCCTCCATTCTGCCAGGCAATGTTTTACTCCAATGGCAACAACCGGCCAACCGGACAGGGGCATAACTCTTGGGAAACACTGCAGGCGCACCTCGCGGAGTTTGCCGAAAAGCTCCCAAACGATTCAAAGAATGCCTACAGTGACTGGGGAAATTATCCCGCGTCTCCCGCGGTGTGCCCCAGTAACTGCGATGTGAACTCTCCGCTCACAGACGGATTTTTCTTGGTGGGCATAACATCCATAAACATTACCGTGGATCTTTGCGGCAATCCGGCTTCCATGGCCTATTTCATCCACACCGCGCTGGAAGACAAGAGCAACGCTGGCACCTTGGTAAACCAAGGGTATGAATGCATGGATACGGGCAATCTATCTCACCTCAAAGCAATCTGGGGCACGACCTTTTAATATTCTTAGATTCATAAAAGTAGGCCCCCTTACCTGGCTGGTAAGGGGGCCTTTGTTTTTTGCTGATTTAGAGGATGTGTATGGATGTTATCCAAAACATCCCCCTCCATTCTCCTTCCACTCTCACGGTTTGCCCAACGTCAAGAGAGTGGAAAGAAACTTCATTGTCACCTTGGAAAACAAGGGGGAGGTAGTGATCAAATACCACCACCTGCCCCCAGCCCCACACAGTGTTCATATTGACTTGCCATGGAGCAAGCCACAAAGGCTCCTCCAGGGTCAGACTCGGAATCCCTTGGAGGGAGACAGCTGCTACACGCAGCATCTGCCCTCCATTCCCAGGGTTCATTGTTGGATAGAACCCTGGAATCCCCACAGGTCCCACAGGGGAGTTTGAGCTTGGAGGGGGAGGATCACCGTTTCCGGGGGGAGGGTCAAAGGGCGCCCCGAACCCCGAGGCTGCCGCAATACCCAAAATCACAACCATAATAGACAGTAAGAACTCCTTCATAACCTGCCTCCTTCTGCCCGTACTCGGAACATCAGAATCTCTTCAGGGTGAACCCTTTCGGCATACCATGCCGCTGCCTCAGGGTTCGTTTCGGCGAGAACAGCAAGCGCAATGCCCGCGTTTACTGCCCAATAGCTCGCGGGCCCCTCTACAGATCCTGACGTAATGCCCCGCGCCTGTACCCCGTGAAAGAGTCTCGCGCCGGGCAACTCCACGCCCACCCATGCTTGGCGAAAATCGGGCGGAGCTTCGCCATCCGGCACTTCTGTCACTGTGACAACGTCCCGGGAAGGCGAAGCGCCCGCGTTGCCAGCACCCGGCAGTTCAGATGCCGGAAAGGGCATTGACGGTTCCGCGGGAGCAGAGGAGCTCCTTGAGGCTCCACCCGCAAGCTCCTGCCCCTGGATTACCGAGGAAGGAGTGGACACCACCAACATTCCAAAAAAGGCAACGACTGCCGCGCAGGTTATGAGAATGGCGGTCATGGTCGCTGCCTTATACGGGATTGGCAAGGTACTTTGCTGGAGTTCTGGCCCGCGCCAGAACTTCTTCTTCTGGCGCATGGCTCACCTCCTTCCTTGCTTATGCGTTGATTTCCAGTATATGTCAAGCAACCGCGCGGGAGGGAACACGATTCCTTGACGCTGAGATTTGTTGGCATATGATGAATATACAATATGAAAAATCGCGCGAAAGGAGGAAATAAAAAAGGAGGCCCGGCATACCGCACACCTTCTCCCTTCCAGGGAAAGACGTTATTTCAGAACGCGAAGCAAACTCCTCGCGCGCAATTTAAACGATCTCCGGGAAGGAGAGGGAGATAAACACGGCCATGGAACAAGCGATTAGAGAATTTCCTCAGCAGCTGGCGTGGGAGCCCACGATTGAACATAAAGAAAAACTGGTTCGGTTTGGCAAATACATGCTCTGCGGCATGGGTGGATCTCACTTGCAGGGAGATATGCTGCAGACCGCGGCTCCCGGATTTGACCTTTCTGTTCATCAGGACTACGGATTGCCCGCGTGGCCCCAGAGTACACTTGAGAATACGCTCATTATCGCTTCTTCGTATTCTGGCAACACGGAGGAAACGCTTTCCGCCTTTCAAGAAGCGCTTTCAAAAGGGTATCCTGCCGCTGTAATCTCAACGGGAGGAAAACTTCTCGCGTTGGCGCAACAGCATCAGATACCATATGTGCAAATTCCGGCAACAGGACTGCAGCCCCGCGCGGCTTTGGGATTCGCGTTTAAGGCCCTATCTCACCTGGTAGGAAGAGAAGATTTGGAAAGGCAAGCGACACGGCTTGCCGCGCCCTTGGCGCAAGAAATGGCGCTGTACGAGAAGCAGGGAAAAGAGCTCGCGAACATGTTCAATGGAAAGGTTCCTGTTATCTATGCCTCCACCAGGAACTATTCCATTGCCTACAATTGGAAAATCAAGTTTAATGAGACCGGGAAAATCCCAGCGTTTTATAATTTGCTCCCTGAATTGAATCATAATGAGATGAACGGATTTGATGTTTCTGATTCCACCCGATCTCTCTGTGAGAATTTTGGCTTTATCTTTCTGAAAGATGCCGGAGATCATCCAAGAATTCAAAAGCGCATGGAAGGGACAGAACAGATGCTCCGCCAAAGGGGATTTTCGGTTGCGACATGGGAAACCCGCCAAGAAGACGCGCTTTATAAGATATTTTCATCGCTCCTTGTCGCTGACTGGGCGTCATTTCATACAGCTGAGCTGTATGAAAGAGATCCGGAGCACGTCCCCATGATTGAAGAATTCAAAAAGCTCATCTGACATGTATCTTCTTTTTGACATAGGCGGAACCAAAACGCGCGTGGCACTATCCAAAGACGGGAAAGACATTGAAGAACCGGTTATTGCCAATACCCCCAAAGATTTTGAACAGGGAATGGAGCTTTTCTCCCAGATTCTTCAGAAGCTCGTTGGAAACGTACAAGTTCAAGGGGCGGCTGGCAGTATGACGGGCCCCTTAAATAAGGAGAAATCTGGGACGGTTCGCTCTCCCAACCTTCCTCAGTGGGCAGGAAAACCGCTCAAGCAACGCTTGGAAAACATAATAAAAGCCCCCGTGCTTTTGGAGAACGATGGCGCTTTAGTTGGCCTCGGAGAGGCGACGCGAGGAGCTGGGCAAGGAAAAGATATCGTGGCATACCTCACCGTGAGCACCGGAGTAGGGGGAGCTCGAATTGTGCGTCAGCGAATTGATGAGAGTGCACAGGGGTTTGAGCCCGGCCATCAAATCATTAATGTTGCCTCAAACGACATATGCGGATGCGGGACAAAGGGTGATCTCGAGATCATCGTTTCGGGAGGAGGAGTAGAAAAGAAAACAGGAAAACAGGCAACCGAATTTTCTCAAGACGATCCCCTCTGGGAAGAGCTGGCCGAATGGCTGGCCGTAGGGCTCAACAACACCATTGTGCACTGGTCTCCCGACATTGTGGTGCTGGGAGGTTCCATGATGACGGGCAACCCCCGCATTCCTTTAGAGAGCGTGAAAAAACATCTCAAAGAGAAACTCACCATCTACCCCGAGTCTCCAGAACTCGCCTTGGCTCAACTGGGAGATTTTTCAGGACTTTACGGCGCATTAATCCTTTTACAGCAACAAGAACAAGTATGAACATGGAATTCCTTGGAGCAACGCTTGATCTTATAGGAAAAGTTCTTATCGCCTACACCGCGATCAAAGTTCATTATCGGTTTTGGAAAGAACACAGAATTGACCAAGCTGTCTTTCAAAGCATGAAAGCTGAACAGACCATTGGAGTTATTGGAATTATTTTCCTGCTCCTCGGGTTTGTTTTAGAGCACGTCTTCCCGATGTTCTAAGAAGGCTTCCTCCGTTCCTGTTCCTCAAGTTTGTCAAAGACCTGGCGAAGGGCCGGCATGAGATTGCGGCTTGAAGCTTTTCCCGCGAGAGTTCTGCCAGAAGAAAAGAACGCTTCTCCCCGTATCTCGTATTCCGCGGGACGCTGCTCCCGGGTTTTTGCTTCTTTGATTACCAATTCAACACGGGTTAATGAAGATTTCTTTGCGATTTTTTTGGCAAAACGTTCTGCGGTTTTTCGTATGGAAGCTATACCTGCGTCAGAAAGATGGGCGGAGTTCGCGAGCACAACATATGTTTCTTCTTCCGAGAGGGCGCGCGCTACAGCAGACAAAACGGTTCTCATGGAAATAATTCCCACTGGATACCTGTTTCCTTTTACCAGGAGAATACTGTTTTTCCCCATCTTTTCCATACGCGCGAGAAGGGCCTTCTTATCTTGGCCCGCAGAACCCATAAGAACATCCCGCGTGGCGCACTCTCTTGCCAATATATCCAGACGCCCTTCTTTTTCTACC
Organism: Candidatus Yanofskyibacteriota bacterium; assembly: GCA_030688685.1. Classification (GTDB taxonomy): domain Bacteria; phylum Patescibacteriota; class Minisyncoccia; order Minisyncoccales; family UBA10102; genus JAUYJF01. The sequence goes on from JAUYJF010000030.1 coordinate 8,877, forward strand.
CCGAATGCAAAGTTTCGCGCGGGCCCTTTCCCTCCCCCTGACTTAAACCGCTGGCGAGTCGTGGGCTTGGTAAGGAATTTCTGGATATCGCGGCGCGTCACAATTGCCTCCACAGATCCTGAAGGACCCAGGAGAACCACGCGTGAGCCCTTCTTTTCCCGAAAGACCGAGTGGTAGAGATCTTTCACGGAGGCCGTGTCAAAGGGAGCTACGATGGGGGAAGCGGGCACAATATACTCTGTCGCCTTGCCGAGAAGTTCTTTATCCCTGAGAAGAGCTCTTACCAGCTCTTGCGCTAAAACCAATCCAACGGGATTTTTATTCTCGTCAAAAACCGGGAGCTCATAGATTCCCGTCGCGTTCATAAACTCAGCAATCTTGGGCAGGGGAGTAGCACGCGTAATACGCGGAGGCTGAATGAGACAGGATTTTGCCTTGGTAGAATAGCTAAAAGTTTTCTGAAAGAGACAGTAGGCAGGAGAAAGAATGCCACAGAATTCCCCTCCATCGTACACGAGAACAACGTTGTGACTACTTTCCATCTGAGAAAACGCTTTGTCCAGCGTATCCCCAGGCTTGCATCTCAACGCTTTTTCTAAAGGGAGAATTGCAAAAGGGGTATTCATGAATGTTTTTATTATACCATATGCATCGCGAAAAGCTTGCTTTTCTGTTTTCAAGGAAGATAATGAGAAAAACTGAGTTCATTTTGAGAAAGGAGCGGGGTGCTGAAAATACCGAGAAAATAAAGGAGAGCTCCAATGGCAGCAAAAACAACGGAGATGTGTGATGGCCGCCTTACAGAGGTTTCTGACAGCCCACAAACCGGGCGCTGCGCAACATGCGGCGCAGTGGTTCCTATCAGGTATGCAATACACCGTACGAGAAAACAGCTCCCCATACAGTTTCCGCTCTTGGCATCCAAGATGCCCTTTCAGATTCCTTTGCAGCTTTAAGAGCGCAGATCCCCCCGAAGAGCCCCGTTCTCAAAACGAGAATGCGGGCTCTTCTTATTCTTGAACGCGGCGCGCGTACTCTCCGGTCTCCGTATTAATCTCTACAAGATCGTCTTGCTCAATGAAGAGCGGAACATTCACCGAAGCTCCCGTTTCAAGCACCACCGTCTTGGTACCGCCCTGAGACCTGTCTCCCTTTATTCCGGGAGGGGCCTCGGCGACTTTCAGCTGAACCTTAATAGGCAGAGTAACGTTAATAATCTCTCCTTGAAATCTCAATCCTTCTACGATCTCATTTGGCTTGAGAAATTTCACCTGCTCTCCAATCTTCTCTTTGTCCATCTCAAATCTCCTGGAGGGGTTTTCCTCTTCCGCGAACACGTACACACCCCGGCGCTCATAGATAAATTTCACGGGCACTTTTTCAATGTCCGCTTCCTCAAAGGTTTCCGCCTTGTGGAAATTGCGCTCAAACACGTTTCCCGTGAGAAGATTGCGGATCTTTGTTTGAGCAACCACCACATGCTGGGCTTTTCCCATTTGGCGAAATTCCAACACTTCATACGGTTGTCCCTCGTAGATAAACCTCACTCCTCTTCTGAGATCAAAGTAAGAAAGCATAGGACAGAAAGATGTTACTCAAGTATTGTTCCGGGAAAGCTGGGATGGCCGAACAGAAACTCCTCAGAGCTCATGGGGTTCTTGCCTTCTTTCTGGAGCGTACGCACCACCAGTATACCTTTTCCTGTCTGAATGCCAAGGCTCTTACCAAGAATCAATGTTTTGCCGGGAACAGAATCCTTTTCCTGATCCTGGGCTGATGCCTCAAGAATCTTTACGCGTTTTCCATGAGCGAATGTGAAGGTTCCGGGCCAAGGGTCAAAGGCGCGAATCTTTCGCTCTATGGAGAAAGCCGGCAGAGCCCAGTCTATTTTGCCATCCTCGCGGGTTATATGCTTGGTATACGTTGCTTCTTCATGATTCTGGGGAATAGGGGGAATCTCTCCCGCGAGGAATCGCGGCAGGGTTCTCGCAAGCAGATCTCCTCCCAATTCCGCGAGAACTTTGTGGAGTTCCGGCTGACGCGCGTTAGAAGGAATAATATACTCTTCTTGCGCGAGCAGGGGGCCATGATCTATCTCCTCATCCATAAGCATAATACTGACTCCTGTTTTTTGCTCTCCCGCAAGGAGAACGCTCTGGATAGGGGATGGGCCGCGGTATTTGGGCAGAAGAGAAGGGTGTACGTTCAGTGCCCCTTTTGGAGGAAGCTCCACGAGTTCTTTGGGAAGGATCTTTCCGTACGCGGCAAGAACAATGAATTCTGCTTGCTGGATATCAGGATCATTCAGCGTCAAATCTGACTGCTCTGGCTGGAGAATCTTCAAGCCGCAGCGCTGAGCTGCTTCTTTGACGGGGGAGGGGAGGAGAACTTGCTTTCTCCCTGCCGGTTTGTCTGGAGTCGTCACAACGCAAGAAGGAACAAACCCCGCTTTTACAAGAGAGTCCAAAACAATTGCTCCCAAGGGAGCTGTTCCAAAAAATACGTATGGGGTTTCTTTTCTATTCATGATGTAGTACGCTAGTCAAAACCTACCAGAAATGATGGAGGTGGTCCAGTGACTTCCAATCATAATGGGAAGCGGCATGGAATAGAAACTGGGATACTGTCAGAGTGGATCGTAGTCATAGCACTCATCAGGTTGTTCAGGAAAGGGGTAATCAAGTTTGACCGCATTATCCCGGTCGGGCTCATATCCCAAGGGGTTATACCCCATCGCAAAAAGGAAAGGGCGATAGCTCTTGTCCTTGATGGGCGAGGCATCGACATTCTGGTGCAGCGGGGAGAAGAGTTCACAATAGTCCAGGTCAAGACGCGGCCCGCCGCCTTAAAAAACCCGCGCGACCCCAAGATCCTCTTGGTGGCAACGAACTTGGGAAGGAGCAGGGAAACGAAAACCCCTTCCAAGTGCCTCTCCGGAGTAGAAGAGCAGCTCATAAGAATCTTCGGGGAAGCGAAGTGGAAACGGCTCCCAGAAGCAACGATCCTTTAGCCAAACGGCCGAACGTTCGCGTAGAATGTTCGGCCGTTGTATTTACACCACTTTCCATTCAATCTTGTCTTCGGTATCCGCAAACTCCAGCCAATCATTTTCCGGCGTGACAACAAACCACTTCTTTTTCGCCTCAGACCAGACCATGGGATCTCCTCGGTAAAAGGGCTTCTTCACCACCTCTTTGGGTTTTAACTTATCTAACTCCAGCCATCGCTTGAACACGGTTTCAATGGTGTAGTCCAGCCCTCGGGACTGTGCCCACAGGGCAACTTTGGAAATTGCTTCTTGCGCCCTCTCTGCAGAACCCGCGAGCTCAATAAGATCTCTCGCGGGACGCGTATAGCGGGAGTAGATGATCTTGCGCTTCTTGGCGTCTTCTTTAATCTGGTCAACCGAAAGCCCCTTGGTGGAAAAGTAATGGTTTACCACCTGCTGAATGGCACTTTCTTTCTGTTCTTTTTTGTTTGGAGTCTCCTTTATTGGCTTCTTTTTTACCATATCCTTTTCTATTCTACCGTTGGACCGCCCAAACTTCAACCGAGATTCTTGTACAACACAAGCCAAGACAGGCTGGGCTAAGACTGTCTTAGCCCAAGCCCAGCTGCGCGAGGCGTTGGGCGTTATGCTCTTCATGACACGAGAGGGTCAGACATGATTGTACACAATACCCGGGGGGCTTGACAAGCTTCTTTGGAGTGTGATAGTGTACTAGTACGATGTGGAAGGGCCATAATAAAGCTACTGTCGTGGAGAAATATGCAGAGGAGTTTTTTTCTATAATTCAGATAATTGCGGTAGACAAAAAGTTGCTCCAGGCATTCTTTCAGGATATTCTTACCCCTGCGGAGTATAGAGAAATCGGGACGCGCTGGCAGATTGTAAAACAGCTCGCGAGAGGCGAATCGCAGAGAAAAATCGCAAAGGATCTCGGGATAAGCATTGCGACCATTACAAGGGGTTCTCGTGAATTGCTTGATAAAGAGGGTGGGTTTCAGCGGGTATTGCAAAAACTTTCGAAGAAAAAATAGTTCTATGAGTGTAATATCAATACAAAAAAGAACAGCTTGGCGGTGGATTTTATACCCTTTTTGCAAAGTCCGGTTTTGGCGTTGAAATAATTTTCTAACCTAGATATTGATACACCCTCCAGATTTTGCGGAGGGTTTTTGTTGATGTTGAACAACGTTAAACGGATTTGTGTTGATGGCTGGATATTTCCAGAAAATGCGCAGCCATCAGCACAAAGATCGTGCTGAGAATCGTTCATTTATAAAAAGGAGGTAACATGAAGGTCCTCTTCTTCCACGCGGACCGTTTCGGTTTTGCGGTTGAAAGTCCCTCGGCACGGCTCGGCGGAGCCTCGCCGGAGGAAGTCAAAAGTACATTCTTAAATGTAGAAGAATGCCTCGTGGCATTATTCCATGTCGAGGAAGCTGACGGAGATCATCAAATCCGGCGACTCTGCAAGGACATCAAGCGTATTGCCGAAAAAGTTGGCACATCGCGCCTCGTGGTGGCCGCGTTTGGTCACCTCTCAAATAGTTACGCTCCGCCGAGTGTGGCTATGGAAATCTCTCGGCAGATTGTGGAGATCTGTCAAGAATGGGGGTGTGAAGTTCACACCTCCCCGTTCGGCCACAACAAGACCTTTGTGCTCCACGCCAAAGGGCATCCCGATGCTGTC
>JAUYJF010000037.1 GCA_030688685.1 Candidatus Yanofskyibacteriota bacterium
GGCAATCTCCCCGTCTTTGGCGTCAATAAGGATCTTTGCTTTCATGCGCACTTCTCCGGAAATAATCTTCATGGACAGGGGGTCAAGAACCAAGTGCTGAATAATACGCCTGAGGGGTCTTGCTCCCAGGTTGGGGTCAAAGCCCTTTTCAACGAGAAGCTCTTTTGCCTTTTCTGTTGCCTGGAAGGATATCTGCTGGTGCTGCTCCAAGCGGCGGGTCACTTTCCCAATCTCCAGCTCCACAATGCGCTTGATTTCCTCCTTGTTGAGGTAGTCAAACATCACGATCTCATCAATCCGGTTGAGAAACTCGGGCCGAAACGCCTCGCGCAGAGCATCCATCACTTTGTTTTTCACCACCGTACGTTTGCCTTCCAGCTGCTCTTCCACAAACCCAAGAGGGTTCATCTCCGCGATAAACTGGGAGCCGATGTTTGAGGTCATAATGATGATGGTGTTCTTGAAGGACACAGCCCTTCCCTTGGCATCCGTAAGACGGCCATCTTCCAGAATCTGAAGGAGAATGTTGAACACCTCAGGATGCGCTTTTTCAATTTCGTCAAACAAGATGACGCTGTAGGGACGCCTGCGGATCTTCTCGGTAAGCTGTCCCCCTTCTTCGTATCCCACATATCCGGGAGGGGACCCGATCATCTTGGACGTGGTGTGGCGCTCCATATACTCGGACATGTCCATGCGCACTAACGCGTTCTCGTCATTAAACAGGAATTCAGCCAGGGTTTTTGCGGTTTCAGTCTTTCCTACGCCGGTGGGTCCAAGGAACATGAAAGAACCTAAAGGCCTGTTTTCCTCCGCGAGCCCCGCGCGATTGCGGCGTATGGCGTTCGCGACAGCAACAGTTGCTTCTTTCTGGCCCACCACGCGCCGCCCCAGCACATCCTCAATGCGCTCAAGCTTTTGTGCCTCCTCTTCAATAAGCCGCATAACGGGAATACCAGTCCAGCGGGAAACAATCCGGGCTACGTCCTCATCTCCCACTTCTTCTTTTAATACGCCGCCTGTTTTCTGGAGCCGGGAAAGACGGAGATCTTCTGATCTCAATCGTTTCATGAGCTCTGGAATAGCGCTGTACTTGAGCTCTGCAACCTTTTGCAGGTTTCCCATAGTCTGCTCTTTCTCAATCTGAAAGCGCTTGTTCTCAATTTCCTGCTTCAACTCTTTAATCTTATTGATGGTTTCTTTTTCGGATCTCCACTTTGATTCAATGGCCTTTGCCTTTTCCTGCAAATCCGCGAGCTGCCGGGCAATGGCCTTGAGGCGGCGCGCCTCCTTGCCTTCCTGGGAAAGCGCCTCTCGCTCAATTTCAAGCTTTTGGATCTCCCGGCGGAGCGTTTCCAGCTCCACGGGCTCTGATTCCATTTCCAAGCGCAGAGAAGACATTGCTTCATCCAGCAAGTCCACGGCCTTGTCCGGGAGGAACCGATCTGAGATGTAGCGGGCCGCGAGATTCGCGGCAGCCACCAGAGCTGAATCCTTGATCTTTACTCCGTGGTGCAATTCATATCGCTCCCGAATTCCCCGAAGGATCATAATCGTATCTTCAATGGTGGGTTCTGCCACATACACGGGCTGAAACCTCCGTTCCAGAGCGGCATCACGCTCAATGTATCTCTGGTATTCTTTTAGGGTAGTTGCCCCAACGGCCCGGAGTTCTCCGCGAGCCAACGCGGGCTTCAGCAGGTTGGACGCGTCAATGGCACCCTCTGCCGCCCCTGCCCCAACCAGCGTGTGAAGCTCGTCAATAAAGAGGAGGTACTTGCCGCGGGCGCGCTCTAATTCCTTGAGAAGGGCCTTGACCCGGTCTTCAAATTCACCGCGATACTTTGTGCCCGCGATAAGCGCTCCCAGGTCCAAGGAGATAATCTCCTTATCCTTCAGGGATTCTGGGACATCGCCCCTCACAATTTTCTGTGCAAGGCCTTCCACAACCGCGGTTTTTCCGACTCCCGCCTCCCCAATAAGCACAGGATTATTCTTGGTGCGGCGACTGAGCACCTGCATAAGCCGGCGAATTTCTTCCTCTCTTCCAATGATAGGGTCAAGCTTGCCTTGCCGCGCCTGGCGAGTAAGGTTTTTGGTGTATTTTTCAATCACCTGATACTTGGACTCAGGAGAAGGATCGGTAATACGCGCCCCTCCGCGGATCTCCGCTAACATACGAAGAGCTGTTTCATAATCCATCTTGGTGAATTCCAGGCTTGTTACGTCCGCGCCCCCATGAATAAGAGACGTGCTTTCCAGCAAGTCTTTCGCTTTGGACGCGGTATCCAGAAGCGCCAGGAATAAGTGTTCCACCGAAATATATTCATCTCCCATTTTGGAGGCTTCCTGACGCGCGCGCTCTAAGGTTTTGGCAAGATCCTGGGTAAGGTAAAACTGCCCAAACGGGCTCACAGAATCCATGGAAGGAAGCCGGTCCAGCGCCACGCTTGCGCGCTTTTTCAACCCTTCCATGTCAGCTCCCACTTTCTGGAGAAGGGTCAAGATCACACTGTCTTCCTGAGAAAGAAGCGCGTACAAGAGGTGAAGCGCGTCAACTTGCTGCTGGCCGCGCTCCTGGGCCGTATTTTGCGCCTGAAGCAACGCTTCCTGCGCTTTATAGGTAAAGTTGCCGTTTTGTCCGTTCATAGAGTTTAATTATACTGGAAATTGTAAATTTGGCAAGCCCTTATTCCTTCGTTGCGCTCAGGATTTCAACCTGACATCTCTCCAAGTACAACAGTCAAAATTCGCTCTTCTCCATTCCGCAGAATTTTCATAACCACGCTTTCCCCGGGATTGCGCTCCTGGATGATCTTCGCGAGCGTCCTGCTCTGGGTAATCCGCTCTCCGTTTATTTCCAAGATAAGATCGTTTTCCCTCAGGCCTGCCTGGGCAGCCGCAGATCCGGGACTTACCGCCGCTTCCCCGCTTTCTCCTCTGCGTACCAGCGCCCCGTAATCCACGGGAAGGTTAAACCGCTCCTGAACCTCCTTCTGCACGGCGATATACCGCACCCCAAGGAATGGATAGGTAATCTTCCCTGTCTGCTGTACCTGCTCAATATTGCGCTTGGCCCGATTCACCGGAATGGAAAACCCGATGGACTGGGCCTGGGTGATGGTAGCTGTGTTAATGCCAATAACCTCCCCGACCAGATTCAGAAGCGGCCCTCCCGAGTTTCCGCGGTTAATGGCGGCATCCGTCTGGATAACATCCTCAATAGTTTCCACGAATCCTCCCCCGGAAGCGGTAATAGTGCGGCCCAATCCTGAGATCACTCCTACTGATACGGTATTCCGGAACTCGCCTAAGGCATTCCCAATTACAATGGCGGTTTGTCCGATCTGAATATGATCTGAATTCCCAAGGCGCAGAGGCATAAACTTCTCTTGGACAAAGTTCCCGTTCGCGTCAACAATGCTCTTTCGCTCAATCTTCAGCACCGCAAGGTCTTGAAAGGGATCGCGCGCGAGTACGGAGGCCACGTAGGAATGGCCGTCCGTGGTGTATACGGTGTAGGAGGCATCTTCATCCCGAACCACGTGCTTATTGGTAAGGAGCAGTCCCTCTTCTGAAACAATGAAGCCTGTTCCGCCCCCGATTTCCTGCCGCTCTGTCCCGATCTGGCGAAGCTGCAGCTCGAAGGACTCTCCAAGTACGCGCTCATACACGGGCACCTCTTTCGTAACAACGATACTCACGACAGACAGAGACGCTTTCCTCACAACATCAATAATCTTCTCTTCCTCGGTTGTCTGAGGAATGTACTCTCTTTCAACAACGGTGGTCGTTTCAATAATGCGCTCCTGAATCTGCTGAGGAAAACCCAGCTTCAAACTGTTTTCCAGAGAAGAAAGGATATCTCCTTTCGCCACTCCGGACGCGGTGAGTCCCGCGCCAAATCCAAACAGTGAGGAGAGAAGAATAATCAAAACGGCGCTCCTGAGAGTGTTCCTGTTCTTGCGAAGGCGCCTCAGAAGGATTCTCGCGCGCTTTCTAACCAAGAACGCTTGGCGCTTCTGGATACTATGGAGTTGAAGAAATTCATGTCTCAGCATTCTTCTTTCATTATATCATATTTTTCTTCGCGTTCTTCAAGAAAGATATGGCGGAAGCAAATGCCTTCACAAACTTTTCTCCGTCATCTGCGGTGAGCTGCTTTCCTAAAGTTACGCGAATGGCGCCTTGCGCTTCTTGTTTGGGTATCCCAAGGGCTTGAATGACAGCGGAAGGCTCCTGGGAACGTTCCGTGCATGCGGATCCCGTGGAGATCGCGAATCCTCGCTGGTCAAGCGCGAATACCAGATCTGCCCCAAGAATACCGGGCACTCTTCCATTAATATTGGAGGGCAGGCGCTCTGTGAGCGATCCGTGCACCTGAAACTCCGGAACTTTCTGAAGCAGGCGCTTGAGCAACCGATCCCTAAGCTGGCGCACCCGTACGCTGGAGATTGCCGTGCGCGGATTGGAAACCTCAAGAACAGCCGCCCCCATTCCCACGATTCCCGCCACGTTCTCTGTGCCAGATCTCATACCCTGTTCCTGTCCTCCGCCATAGAGAAGAGGACTCAGAAGCGCGGCTTCCCTTACATACAAGGCTCCGACTCCTTTTGGCCCGTACATTTTATGGGCAGACAGGGTAAGAAGGTCCACCCCCAGGCGGCGCACGTCGCAATCAAGGGAGAGAGCCGCCTGTACGGCGTCCGTATGAAACATGGTTTTTGGATTCTTCTTCCTGATTATCTTGGCGATCTGAGAAATTGGCTGAATGGTTCCAATTTCGCTGTTCGCGTATTGGATTGAAACCAGTGCCGTATTCTTCTTGATTGCCTTTTCAATATCCTGGAAATTCACGACTCCTCCTGTATTGGGAAAAATATACGTAACAGTGATATCTCCCCGCTTCTCCAGTTCGCGGACAGGTTCAATCACCGATTCATGTTCTATCACAGAAACGATAACATGGGGTTGTTTTGCCGCTGATTGAACCGTTCCTTGGATAGCGAGGTTATTCGCTTCCGTCGCTCATCCGCAGAAC
>JAUYJF010000042.1 GCA_030688685.1 Candidatus Yanofskyibacteriota bacterium
GCAGACCTCGTGCTCCTCGGAGACAATTTTTCCATTATTCCAGCTGCCATCCAGGAGGGGAGAACCATTGTCGCGAATATTCGGAAAGTGATCACCTATCTGCTCTCTGGAGCTTTTACCGCCACTATTCTTGTGGGAACCAGTATCGCCCTTGGGCTTCCCTTGCCGGTAACAGCTCCTCAGATCCTTTGGGTAAACCTTCTCCAGGACGGTCTTCCGGCAATCGCGCTCACCTTTGAAAAAGGGGCAAAACACCTCATGCGGAGAAAACCCGAGGGAAAGAGCGCCGTGATTTTGACCGGCGAAATGAAGGTGATTATTTTTGTCATTGGGATTCTTACCGACCTTATGCTCTTGGGAATGTTTCTCTGGCTCCTCGCTTTAGACTCGTATTCTTTGGAGCACATCCGCACCTTTGTATTTGTGGCTTTGGGAATCGCCTCCACCTTATACGTGTTCTCTATTAAAAACATGGAAGAAAATATCTGGAGATACAACCCGTTTTCAAACCCGCATCTCGTGGGAGCGGCGGCTCTCGGGTTTCTCCTGCTTGCGGGAGCAGTCTATCTTCCGCTCCTCCAAACGCTTTTCCATACCGTGCCTCTTGGCGCTCTTGATTGGATACTGCTCTTTGGATTTGGATTCGTGAATGTCCTTCTCATTGAGCTTGCAAAATGGTATTTTGTGAAGAGAGAGTCCAATACACCCTGACATCATGCTTCTTCAGCTTCTCATTCTCGCAGGATCCTTCCTCCTCCTAAGCTGGGCCGCGAACTGGCTCGTGCGGGGAATTGAGGATATTTCCAAATACCTCCAATGGAAATCCTTTGTGGTCGCGTTTTTTATCATGGCGATCGGCGGCACCATCCCAAACCTGTTTTTGGGAATTTCCTCGGCGTTCCATGGAGTTCCGGAACTTTCCTTCGGGGATATGATCGGAAACAACATGGTTACCCTTACGGTTGTTATTATGGCCGCGGTGCTATTCAGCGGAGCTATTCTGACAGACAGCAAGATCATTCAAAAGGCAACGCTCTTTACCATGATAGCCGTCATTCTGCCTCTCCTCCTTGTGGCTGATGGAACCCTCGGGAGGGGAGACGCGATTGCTTTGATGCTGGTGTTTGCGGCGTATGTCATATGGCTGTTCTCAAAGCGCAAGCATTTCGGCGATCTTGTGGAAGAACAGGAACAGGAACTCACTCCGACCAGGAGCTTCCGAAAATTTCTCAAAGCGCTGGTGCTTGTGAGCGCGGGTCTTGTCATGCTCATTGGAGCGGCAGAGGGAATTGTGCGCGCGACATCCTTCTTTTCCCTTCAGCTGAGCATTCCGCTCGCGTATATGGGAATCTTGGTAACAGGGTTTGTGAACGCTATTCCTGAAGCATATTTTTCCGTTGTCGCCGCCAGAAGAAAACAAAACTGGATTGTCTTGGGATCTATTCTGGGAGCTGTCATGTTTCCCGCGACATTTGTCATGGGAACCGTAGCCCTCATTCATCCTATTGAGATCACCGAGTTCTCCGCGTTCGCGATAGGCCGGGCATTCCTTCTTATAGCAGCTCTCCTGTTCCTGATATTCGTCAAAACCGCGCAAAAGATCTCAAACCGCGAAGCCTTGCTCTTGTTTCTCCTCTATGTCTTATTCCTATTTACCCAGATAAAACTCATGGGCTAATTCTTTCTATGACTGAACTCATTTTCTTTGTCGCGTTGGGAGGATTCTTCCTTTTTGGAGCTGTCCTCATCTTCCTTTTTTCCCGGCAGGCAAAAGGGCAAGGCGCAGAAGCGATTTCCCTTATGCAGCAGCAGCTGCAGGATTTGCGGAATACCTTGGATTTGCGACTGGGGGACTCCACAAAGCTCGCCCAACAGCAATCCCAGGAAAGCATCCGGCTCATTAAGGAAATTACTCAGGAGCTGGTGCGGGTAGGGGAGGGACAGAAACAAGTGTTAAACGTAACGGATCAGTTAAAAAATCTCCAGGATATTTTAAAGAATCCCAAACAGCGGGGAGTATTGGGTGAGTACTATCTTGAGACCCTTTTAAAAAACGTCATGCCCCCCGGCTCCTACCAGATGCAATACGGGTTTGCCGACGGTACTATTGTTGACGCGGCCATATTTGTAAAAGAAAAAATCATTCCGGTTGACTCCAAATTCTCCTTGGAAAACTATAACCGCATCGCGGAAACCTCCGATGCGGGAGAGAAAATTCGCCTGGAAAAGGTGTTCGTGAATGACCTGAAGAATCGCATTGAGGAAACCGCAAAGTATATTCAGCCAGAGCAGGGGACAACGGATTTTGCCTTTATGTTCATCCCCCATGAGGCAATCTACTATGACCTTCTGGTAAATAAGATCGGCGCCATAACGGAAGAAACCGAAAACCTGGTGCAGCGCGCGGCAGGGAAGTACCGGGTCATTATTGTTTCTCCCACTTCATTTCTGGCGTATCTGCAAACAGTCCTCCAGGGACTGAAAGCAATGCAGATTGAAGAATCCGCAAAACTTATTCAGAAACGGGTAGGGGAGCTGGGAAAACATATTGCCAGCTATGATATGTACATGAAGAAACTCGGCACGCACTTGGGAACCACCGTAGGCACCTACAACACCGCGTACAAGGAACTGGGGAAAATAGATAAAGATGTGCTCCGCATTACAGGCAACACTGAGGAAAAGATTGACGCGCTGGAGCTGGACCGTCCCAAAACCGAGGAAGAGTGAAGGAGAACTGTTTTCCTTAGTCTCGCTGGAAAAACCAAAGAAGAGTAAATCATAAATGACCAAGTCGATTGAGTCATTTCTCTGCTGTGGACTGCGCTAAGCACGGCTGAGCGCATTCTTGGGGCATATGCCCGTCTCGCGCGACGATTTGACAAATTCTTTATTTTGTAGTATATAGCTGTATGCGGGCTTTGATCACGGTTGCGCATCCGCGCTCTATGTCTCCGTGCCCGCATAGAGAAAAGTCTGCCGCAGAGGCAGGCAGGGCGAGGACTTTGGGTTGGACTGTCCATTTATGGACTTTGCAATGAGGTGTCCTCGCCCCCTGGCCTGTACCGAGCTCTGCTCTGGTACAGGCCTCTCCCAATGCGTATCCTTACTTTGAGTACGTTGTTCACAAGGTAGGTATTGGGAGGGGCTTTCATACCTATTGTGCCCATGCACTTTGGCTGGGCATGCCTCTCACATAGGGCGAAGCGGAGCTTTAGGAGTTGGTGTCTGAAAAGACTCTGTCCGGACTGCTCCGCTTCACCCGCCCTCTCCTGTCTGTTTCTTAGGAAATGGGCAGAAGAGGGCGAGGACTTTGGGATCATCTGTCCATTTCATTTATGGACTTTCCGATTACGTGTCCTCGCCCGCCTTCATCTGCCCCTCAAAATAGTGGGAGGCAGATAGAGAAATTGTACCTTGAAAGGAGGTACCCTGATGCACTACGCTGCATCGTACGTTCCGTTGGTGCAGGAGGAGGCACAGGTTCTGCGCTGGGACCCAAACTCCCGGCGCAAGCCCACAAGCGTGACCGTGGGTAGTGCCTTTGCCCTGAAAGCACTACTCGAGCCCGGTGACCACCTCTGGCTCATGATGGGTTCTACCAACGTCATAGCGGCGTTGAGCGCATTCCGCAAGGGCGTGGAAGTGCACCAGCTCTCGTTCCCGCGGGTTCAGAGCTGGCTCTCCTCCAACGGCCGCCAGACCGAGGAGGAAGACACAGAGGAGGAGCAAGTCGGACGCAGAACGAAAGTGCACCCAAGCCAAGTTTTGCGCGCCGCGCAAGAGACACCGCATCTGTTCTACTCCCTGTCCGGGCAGCAGAACGAGGTACTGGAGATTATGGGCGCCTGGGACGAAGTTCGGGTCGCCATGCGAGAACGCCTGTCTTCTTCAAACACATTGCGCGCCAGTATACACTACCAGGCCAATGTGTATGGACGTGTTCGCGGCAAGCAGCTGCCTGCTGATCCAGACGAAGCGCAAGAGCAGCTGAGCTGGATCTTGTACGACTTGCTGGATACGCGGGAACGAGACGAGCAAGGCAAGCTCACGGGCCGCAAGCGCGCGCCCAGCGATCCGCATATCGCCCTCCTTGCGGAAGATGAGGAGCGAAAGCGCTCGGATCTGGAGCGCATTTGTAGCCGCTCCGCGTTCTACCAACATCTCTTCGGAGATGTAGAGGGCGTGGGCTCCATGATTGGAGCCCGGGTCATTGCCGCGGTGGAGCGCATTGAGCGCTTTGCCAGGCCGGAAGACCTTTCCAATTACGCGGGCATGCTGCCCCGTGGAAAGGAGGGTCACATGCCCGCCCGCAAAAGCTCCAAGGGGCAGATGCTTTCCCGTTCACCCAAACTCAACACCACCTGCTTCCTGCTCCAGGACCATATGTTCCAATGGGGCAGGAATTCCGAGCTTGGCCAGCGGCTCATTGGGCAGGTGGAGCGCAATTGCCCCTGCACGGCGGAGCAGCGGCAAAAGGACAAGGACCTGCGACGCAAACACGCGCAGGCGGTGAAGCAGGCGCGCATCGCCATGACACGATACTTCCTGGAGAAGATCGTGTGGCCCAGGTGGCGGTCATACATGGGAATGAGATAACACAAGGACGAGGGGGCTTCCTGTCTCCTCGTCCTCCCTTCAATGTTTAGTATATGTAGTATAGTAGATATTGAAGGAGAGACTTTATGCCCCACTAACTTAAGTCGTTGTTTTCATGTATCTCTCCTTATGGGCGAGGACTTTGAAGGCAGGTGTCCATTTATGGACTTTTTTCATGGCTGTCCTCGCCCCTCCCTCATTGTTCATCTTAGAAAAGGTGGGCAGTGAGGGGGAAACCCCAAGGGCGAGGACTTTGATGTTTGATGTTCATTTATGGACTTTTTTGGTGTTTGTCCTCGCCCCTCTCCCAATGCGTATCCTTAGCCGAGCTAAGTCGTTCAGACCCTGATGGGTCTTCAGACCCGAATGGGTTATTCACAAGGTAGGTATTGGGAGGGGCCTTTGGATGCGATGTGCTCAATGCACTTTGGGAGTGGCTGCCCCTCACCTAGGGCGAAGCGGAGCTTTAGGAGCTGGTGTCTGAAAAGACTCTGTCGGGACTGCTCCGCTTCGCCCGCCCTCTCCTGTCTGTTTCTTACGAAATAGGCAGAAGAGGGCGAGGGCTTTTTTGGGCGGTGTCCATTTATGGACTTTCATTTGCTTTGTCCTCGCCCCTCTCCCAATGTTCACTTAGGAAAGCGGGCATTGGGAGAGACCTCTCGCTCGGATGTTCTCGGTGTTGTGCTTCTTGCTGTTCAGGATGAAGTTTAGTATAAGATACTATCAGCTCTTTTTATTGCCTGCAGGCGCCAAAGAGCGCGCCGAGGTGAGGAGACAAGGAATGAGAACGCACGCGCTTGACCTTGCGACCATAGCAGTGTGCCTCGAAAGAACTGAGGGCGCCGTCGGCATAGCGACAGGTCCCTGGACGCCCCAGAGCAAGGAACAACGCAGAGTACTGGAACTATATGGCATCTGGAGAAACGTTCTCCGGAACCTCACAGACATTGTCGCGAAGACCACTATCGTATGGGACGCGACCCATACGATTGGAACGGTTACCGTTGAAACAACATTGGACAAACTTGTCCAATGGGTTGACGGAAGAGCAGGTCCAGTAACGGTTTTCGGGGCAAACCAGCAGAGGTATCCTGGGTTTAAGCTCACAAAAAGCGGGTACAATATCCGGAAAACCAAACAGGGAACTCTTGTCCAGGCGCTCACCAGTTCAGACACCAACCTTTGGTTATTTCTGCCGAGGGAAGACCTTGCGCCAGCCCATGGAATCGCCATGGTAGAGATGGCTTCAGGGTTAATGCAGGAGTGGCAGTCTTCCACCCCTGCCTCCTACGAGGAAGCCCACGTTCCCATGATGGACTTCCGCCTAAAACCCAACATCATGTTCCTGGGAGGACTGTCTATTAGGGGGACCGAAGGATCCTGCACCGTGGTGCAGGCCTCTCAAGATTTTCGTATGCGGATGGATCAGCAAGGAGCGCGAGTGAAAGTGCAAACTTATATGCGCTCTCAGCTCATTGGTGCTGCCATGCGCACATTGCCACGCATTTTGGTCTTTGACCGGCCATTCTATGGCTGGTACGCCCAGACTGGTATCAGTATTCCGCTCGCGGTTTTCTATGGCGACTATGATTCGTGGCGCAAACCGGCAGGGTCGCTCGCCGAATTATAGCTTGACAAACTCAAAAATGTCTCTATAGTAGCCCCATACTGAAAGAAAGGGGGTGGGAGCTTGGTATCAACCCTCGCAGCCACCAGCACCATTTAACCTGGCCTCGGCCCTGGACTACTAGAATTTCAAAAGGGAGGTGGTCAAAAGAGATCCGGCACGGATGTCCCCCGGCAGGAAACCAGCATCATGCTATTGCTGGCTCCTGCCGGGCTTTACTTTTTATTATCTTTCTGGTACGCTCAGAATCATATGGCAGACACCGCAGTAATTAAGACCGGGGGAAAGCAATACCTCGTGGAACCCGGCAAGAAAATTAAAATAGAAAAGCTTCCCATGGAAGAGGGGGAGGAAGTTTCTTTTGATGAGGTCCTCCTTCGCCAGAAGGGAGACCAGGTCGTTATCGGAACGCCCTTGGTGGCGGGCGCGAAGGTAACAGGCAAAGTGCTCCAGCAGGCAAAAGGCAAGAAACTTATTATCTTTAAATTCAAGGCGAAGAAACGGGAGAAAACAAAGAAAGGGCATCGGCAGCCCTTCACGGAAGTAGAAATCCTCGGAATTGAATAAAAGAATCCGGCAGAGAGATGCCGGTTCTTTTATTTCCTGCCTTCCAACGCGGAACGCAGCGTTTCTTCGTCCGCGTATTCAAGTTCTCCGCCGGTGGGAAGCCCCTTGCCCAGTCGGGTGATTTTTCCCTGAAAAGGCTTGAGCGCGCGCTCAAGATACAGGGCTGTCGTATCTCCTTCTGCCGTGGAATTCAGGGCGAGAATAATCTCCTCGGGAGAGACTGCCTGCACGCGCTCTTTGAGCTCCGGAATCCTCATGTGCTCTCTATCTTCTTTCCGCATCATGCCTACCGTTCCTCCTAAAATGAAATACAGTCCTCGGTATTGCTTTGTTTTTTCAATTTGCTGAAGATCGCTCTCTTTCTCAAGGATGCAGAGAAGCTTTGTATCCCGCCGCTTATCCCGACATATCTGGCACCGCTCCTCTGCTGTGTCTTCCGCGTCAAAGGGGTTAAAGCAGAAAGAACAAAGACGCATGCGTTTTCTCAGCTCCTGGATCGCGCTCATAAGCGCGTCCACCTCGCTCTCTTTGGCCTTTAAAAGGTAGAACACAAAACGGGCAGCTGTCCTGCGGCCAATCGTGGGAAAGGAAGCGAATTTTTCAATAAGCTCCTGGATGGGCTTTGCGTGCATAATGGTCAGAAGGGCACTATTTCCGCTTCCTCCGGGGAAGTTTGCCCACGTTCTTTCGCGAGATCCGCGAAAGAAGCGATGCGCTCGTCAAAATAGAGTTTTACAGAACCTACCGGCCCGTTGCGATGCTTGGCAATAATAATCTCAGCGACATTCTGGTTTGTGGGGTCTGCCTTGTACTTATCTTCCCGATAGATAAACATCACTACGTCCGCATCCTGTTCCAAAGATCCGCTTTCACGCAAGTCAGAAAGGCGAGGACGTTGAGGAGACCGTTGCTCTACCGCGCGGGATAACTGAGACAAGGCAAGAACCGGAATGTTGAGCTCTCTCGCGAGCCCTTTGAGCGAGCGGGATATTTCCGTTACTTGCTGAACGGGAGAGGCCTGGGAGTTTCTTGGCTCAATAAGCTGGAGGTAGTCAATAATAAGCAGCCCCAGCCCGTGATTTGCCTGCAGGCGCCTTGCCTGCGCCCTCATCTGCAGCACGTTTTGGGAAGAGGTGTCTTCAATAAAGATAGGGGCTTCAGAAAGCACTCCCATGGCTTCCTGAATCCTCTCGTAATCATTCTCGCTTCCGTGAGAAGACAGTTTGCCAGTGCGAATCTTCCAGAGATCAACCTTACCCTGAGAGGCAAGCAGACGATCCACCAGCTGATCTTTTGACATTTCCAGGCTGAATACTCCAACAGGAATCTTATGATGCACCGCGACCCGTCTCGCAATGTCCATGGCAAGAGAGGACTTTCCCAAGCTGGGTCTGGCGGCGAGAATAACGAGATCTGATTTCTGGAACCCAGAGAGCATATTATCCATGTCAGCGAACCCTGAGGGAACTCCGCGGGTTGTTCCCTCGTGCTTGGAAAGCCGGTCTATTCTCTCAAACGCTTCCTCAAGTTCTTCTTTGACCCATATAAAATTCCTGGAAACGGAGCGCTGGGCAATCGTGAAAATCCGTCCTTCCGCGCGGTCCAAAAGAACTTCAGGATCCTCTGTTTCATCATACCCCATGGAACTAATATCATAGGAAGCTGAGATCAGATCGCGGAGCAGGCGCTTTTTCTGTACGGTTTTCGCGTAGGCCTGCACATGAGAGGCGGTAGGGACCGTGTTCATCATCTGGGTCAAGTAGGCCTGACCCCCAATCGCTTCAAGCTTTCCCTTTTCGCGGAGTCTTCCTGACACGGAGAGAAGATCAATGGGATCGCCCTTGTCAAAGAGCTCTTCCATGATTTCATAAATTGTCTGATGAGCGCCCTGATAGAAGTCCTGGGGAGACAAGAAGTCCGCCACCTTTGTGATGGCGTCTTTATCCAGCATTAAGCTGCCGAGGAGAGACATTTCAGCTTCAATATTTCTCGGAGGAAGGCGGTCTGCCATAATACCTGTATAGTATGCCATCCTCACGGAGGTGGCAAGGCGGATTCCTATTGCCGCTTGAGCTTGGGACCGAGAGCCGTGTCCTCAACAGACCACCCGCGGCTCTGGAGTTGTGCGCGGATCGCGTCAGCCTCCTCCCAGTTTCCTTGCTTTCGGTGTGCTTCGCGCCGCTCTGCGAGTATTTTGATTTCTGCCGGAACGCGCTTCTGCTTTTTTCTTCCCCAAGTAATAAAGCCAAAGGTTGTGTCTGCTTCTTTGAGAAACGCGAGGATATCTTTGGCTGCAACTCCTGAGATTGTTCCTTTGTCCATGGCGGCGTTCATTTCCCTGATGAGATCAAAAAGAACTGACAGCGCGAGCGGGGTATTGAAATCATCATCCAACGCTTTCCAGAATTTGTTCCGGACGATCGCCATCCTTGTCCCGGACAAGGATACATCCTTGTCCGGGACAAGGCGAGAATGAGCTTTCTTTCGCAGACGGTCAACAAATTCATCAATCCTCTCCAGCTCTCGTTCGGCCTGCGCAAGCAGTTCCTCAGAATAATCAAGAGGGGAGCGGTAGTGGGTTTTCGCGACCAAGAGACGGAACAAGCGAGGAGAATGATTCGCCAGAAAATCCCGGAC
>JAUYJF010000044.1 GCA_030688685.1 Candidatus Yanofskyibacteriota bacterium
CCACAGCGAAGGAGAAGTAAAAACGCCCCGTTTTGGCGGCGTGCTTGTTTGGCTTGTGCCCCCGTTCATGGCGCTTGTCTTCTTTCTTCTTTCCCACTCGGGACTCGGGTGGTTTGAGAAGCTCAGCTTTCTGAGCCGGAACCAGACATGGCTTCCTCTGGGAACCCTTCTCGCTGCTTCCGCGGTTGGCTTTCTTGATGACTTGCTTCAAGTCATTACGGTTTCAGGAAATTCGGCCTTTGCGAGAATTTGGAAGAAGGCAAACACCTACATCGCGGGAGGGCTTGAGCTCAAGCATAGACTTTTCCTCGTATCCTGTATCGGGCTTGTGGGAGCATGGTGGTTCTTTACAAAACTTGGAATAGATACCATCCACGTGCCGGGAGTAGGGGATTTTTCCCTCGGACTGCTGTACATTCCTCTCTTTGTGATTGTGATGATAGCCGTCTACAGCGGGGGAGTCATAGACGGGTTGGACGGACTTTCCGGCGGAACATTTGCCGTTATATTCGCCGCCTTCAGCATTATTGCCTTTTCTCACGGACAAATTGACCTGGCGGCTTTCTGTCTTGCTCTTGTGGGAGCATTGCTTGCTTTTTTGTGGCACAATATTCCGCCCGCAAAATTCTATATGTCAGAAACAGGAACGATGGGGCTTTGCGCGACCCTTACGGTAGTGGCGTTCCTCACAGACTCTGTGTTCGTGCTCCCTATTATCGCCTTCCCTCTGGTGCTGGAGTCGGGCTCTGTCATCGTCCAGCTCCTCTCAAAGAAGATCCGGAAAAAGAAGGTCCTGCTGGCGGCTCCCATTCATCATCATTTTGAAGCGCTGGGCTGGCCCCATTATCAAGTGACCATGCGTTTTTGGATCATTGGCATTGTCATGGCGGTTATAGGGGTAGCCATTCGTTTATTAGGATAGATTACCAATACCTCCTCGTTTGCGCATTGCATATGAACTCCACAGAACTGAGAAAACAACATCCTCAATTCATCTATGAGGGATATACATGGAAGCTGGAAAAGAGGGGATTGAGCATATCCTTTTCTTTTTCTGTTCCGCCAGATATTCAGTTTCATCCGACTCTTCTTATTGAGGGAGTAACAGAAGATCATCTCAAAAGAGTAGGGGAGGAGACATTGGAAAACTTCATCTTCCACCTTGGGCTCATTGAAACCCTCAGCTACTGGAAAGCAGCCTGCTCCCCTGAGATTGTGGTACAAACCGGATATCTCAGCAAAGATCAAATACGCTGGTGGAAACAGCTCATCCTGAAGGGGATGGGGGAATACTTCTACCAAAACAAAATAAACTTCACGCAACCCAACTTTCTCACCATCACCTCTCTCCCAATATCTTCTAAACCAGGTTCAGGAGATATTCCTTTGCCTAAACCAGGTCTAAGCACCAAGGTGCTGGTGCCCATTGGAGGGGGGAAAGATGCCATCGTAACTCTTGAGACCCTCAAGCGGGCAAACGTGAACGTACTGCCTTTTGTACTCAACCCAAAACCAGAACAGGAAAATATCCTCAAGGCGGCAAAAGAAAAGAACGCTGTTATTGTTCGCCGCTCCATAGATCCCAAACTGTTAGAACTTAATCGGAAGGGATATATCAATGGGCATACTCCTTTTTCCGCGTACCTGGCATTCCTTTCCGTGTTCTGCGCGGCTCTCTTTGACTGCGGATTTGTCGCCCTCTCTAATGAGCGGAGCTCAAATGAAGGCAATAGAAAGTATAGGGGAAAGGAAATCAATCATCAGTATTCAAAATCCTTTGACTTTGAAAAGCGGTTCCGCGCGTATGCCAAAGCATATCTCGCAAAGAATGTGGAGTACTTTAGTTTTCTTCGGCCACTGTATGAACTGCAGATCGCAAAGCTTTTCGCGCAATACCCAAAGTACTTTCCTGTATTCCTGAGCTGCAATGAGGCGTATAAGACCGCTTCAGGAAAACGGAAGACTGCGGGAACATGGTGCGGCAAATGCCCCAAGTGCTTGTTTGTTTTTCTCGCGCTGTATCCTTTTCTTGGAGAGCAACAAACGGTTGGCATTTTTAAGAAGAACCTTCTCAAAGACAAAAAACTGCGGCCGTTGCTGGACGAGATCTTGGGCAAAAAGCGTTTTAAGCCTTTTGAATGCGTGGGAACAATCGCGGAAAGCAGGGTCGCCCTTTCCTTGTGCAAAGGGGAGATTATGAATCACCCTCTGCTGGGCGCGTGGAACACCAAACACTTTCTCCCGCCTCAGTTTGAGAAAATCCTTCGGGAGTTGGTTGGCTGAAGGGGAAAAACAAGCTACAATGATTCAATGAAAAACGGAAGGCGCCTCGAGGTATTTTTTGAATTCCTTATCTTTGGCATCGTCATTGGAATAGCAGAGGATCTCATTGCTATCGCGCTTGCCACTGGAGAATCCATTACCTGGAAGATTGTGGGGATTGTTGTTCTTGTGGCCATTCCCTTCGCGATTCTCGGGGAAATCATCGTTGACCGGATAGATTTTATACAAGTATTCCGCAAGCTCATGCGAAAAGAATGAAGAGAGAAGAGTTCCAAGGAAAACATGTTCTCGTTCTTGGGTTTGGAAGAGAGGGGCAAGATACCCTCATGTTTTTGCGCAAGCACACCACAGAAAAAGACATTGCGGTCGCAGACCAGAAAGAGCGCAACCAGCTCTCCAGAGAAGCAAGAGCCGTCTTGGGAAAGACAAGATACCTGGGGGGAAGAGATTACCTCAAATCTCTCTCTTCTTTTGAGGTTGTCGTGAAGTCCCCGGGAATTCCTCTCCATGCTATTTCCTCCTTCCTCACAAAGAATGTCCTCCTCACTTCCCAGACGAATATCTTTCTCGTCAAGTACCCGGGAACTGTGGTGGGAGTAACCGGAACGAAAGGAAAAAGCACCACTGCCTCCCTTATTGCCCATGTGCTGCAGAAGGCGGGGAAAAACGCAAAACTTGCCGGGAATATCGGGGAGCCGGTTCTCGCGTACCTTGATCAAGCGAAATCAGATGATGTGTTCGTGTATGAACTTTCGAGCTATCAGCTGGAAACCGTACACAAGAGTCCGCACATTGCGGTGCTCTTGAATATCTATCCTGAGCATTTGGATCATCATAAAACTTTTCAAAAATACATCCAGGCAAAACAAAACATCACGAAATTTCAGACCGAGAAGGATTACCTTATTTTCAATAAGAAGGATGAGAGAGTTCGCGGTATCGCAGAGAAAAGTCGCGCGCAAAGCGTGGGATTTATTCCTAAGCCGCGAAAGGATTTGCCGTTCTTAGCTTCCCCTGAGCCGGTAACGCGCGTGGCAAAACTTTTTGGCATTTCCCCTGAAATAACTGAGAAAGCGCTCAAGTCCTTCAAGCCGCTTCCGCACCGTCTTGAGAAGGTAGGGAAGTGGCGGGGCATTGAGTTTATCAACGATTCTCTCGCGACTATTCCGCAGGCGACAGCGGCGGCTTTGGACGCGTTCGGATCGGATGTTTCTGTTTTGATCGCGGGAGGAGTGGATAGGGGAGTCTCCTATACGCCCTTAGCGGAAGCAATCGCGAAACATAAGATACAAACGCTTGTTCTCTTTCCTTCTTCCGGACAGAAAATCGCAAAGGAACTCAAAGCGCTGAAAAAGAGCCATGCTCCTGCGATATTCTTTGTAGAGTCCATGAAAGAAGCTGTTGCCTTGTGTTACCGACACGCAAGAAAGGGGAGTGTATGCCTTCTTTCTCCCGCGTCTCCTTCTTTTAACATGTTCCGCGATTACCAGGATAGGGGAGAGCAGTTTACCGCATACGCGCGATCCTATGGTGAAAAAGCCTAACACGATTGCCCAGAAAATCGGGGGGCCGGATGCCATTCTTCTTGCTATTTGTCTGCTTCTCATTTTTTCTGGCTTCCTCATCCTTGCCTCTGTCTCCGCCTCCTTCTCACTCCAGAAAACAGGGAGCACATTCTTTTACCTGAATCATCAGCTGCTGGTTGGGCTCTTCGGGTTTTTTGCCGCCTTTGCGCTCTATCTCCTTCCGATTGGACTGATAAAAAAGTGGAGTTTCGCCGCGCTCGCGGGAACTGTTCTGCTGTTGCTCGCCGTTTTTCTTCCTGGCGTTGGAGGAGAAATTGGGGGAGCGCAGCGCTGGCTTTTTTTAGGACCTGTCTCCTTTCAACCCTCAGAACTCTTGAAGCTTTCTTTTGTCTTGTACCTTGCGACATTTCTGGGAGCGCGAGCAAAGGCCTCTCTGAGCAAAAAGGAAAGTATATCTCTGCTGGTTCTTCCGTTCTTAGCTGTGTGCGGGCTCATTGGAATAATCCTCCTCCGGCAGCCGGACATGAGCACCTTGGGAGTTATCTCTTTGACCGGCCTCTCCATGTACTTTCTCGCGGGAACCCCTTTGTTCCATACCGTTGCGTTTCTGGCGGCAGGCGGGGGAGCGGCACTCCTCTTTGCGCTTTCCTCCCCGTATCGGCTGAGCAGGATCAAGGTGCTCTTTGACCCCTCTCTTGATCCTCTGGGCCAGGGGTGGCAAATCAAGCAGGCGCTCATTGGCATTGGGTCTGGAGGGCTCACAGGTCTCGGACTCAGCTTTCAAAAGTTTGGCATGTTGCCCGAACCAATGTCTGACTCCGTGTTCGCGGTCTTCGCTGAAGAAATGGGCTTTCTGGGAGCTGTGTTTCTTATTGCTCTCTTCCTTGCCTTTGCCTGGCGCGGATTCACCATCTCGCGGCGCGCCGTGGATGCGTTTTCCCAGCTTGCGGCAGCCGGCATAACCCTTTGGATTACCCTCCAGGCATTTATCCACATGGGAGCGCTCACGGGGATTCTTCCGCTCACCGGCATCCCTCTGCCATTCATCTCTTATGGAGGATCCTCGCTTGTGGTAGAACTCATGGCCCTGGGAATTCTCCTGAATATCTCACGGCGACAGACAAAGGGGAAAACCCTCTAGGTTCCTTGTCAGGGAGCGGAAAAATTGGGATACTGAAGAAACGTATGAAGATCCTATTTACCGGAGGAGGGACAGGGGGGCACATCGTCCCCATCGTTGCCTTAGTGCGCGAAATCCAAAAATCCTACGGGGACCTGAATCCGCAGTTCTTTTATGTTGGACCGCGGGATGTGTTCTCCGCCTCGCTTTTGGCGCATGAAGGCATTACGGTACGATCGGTATTCGCGGGGAAGATCAGAAGATACGGGGGGATAAAAACCATTCTCCTGAATATCTTTGATGTGTGTATAAAAATACCCCTGGGGGTCTGTATCGCCTTTTGGCGGCTTCTCTTTCTTTCCCCGGATATTGTCGTGAGCAAAGGGGGATATGGGGCGATCCCCGTCACTCTTGCCGCGTGGGCGCTGGGAATTCCCCAGTTTCTCCATGAGTCTGACTCTGTCCCCGGCAAAGCAAACTTGCTGGCAGCCCGTTTTGCGCGCAAGGTATTCACTTCTTTTCCCCGCACTGCAGGATTCCCTCAGGAAAAGGTGCTGCTCTTCGGGTCGCCCATCCGTGAACGTCTTCTTACGGGATCTCCCGAGAAAGCAGGAGAACTGTTTCATCTTAAGGGCGAAAAACCCATTGTGATGATCATCGGAGGGTCCCAGGGAGCCCAAAGGATCAACGACATGATCCTGGCAATCTTAGGCCCCCTGCTTGATCTCTTTGAGATTATCCACCAGACAGGGGACAAGGATTTTCCCCGCGTGACAGCTGAATCCCAGGTGGCGGCAGCAGAAGAACAGCTCGCCTATTACCACCCCTTGCCTTTCGTCCGAGAAACAGACCTCCGGCACGCCTACGCGGTATCTGAGATTATTGTGAGTCGCGCGGGAGCTTCTTCCATTTTTGAGATTGCGGCCTTAGGTAAACCCAGCATCCTTATTCCGCTTCCGGAAGCCGCCCAGGATCATCAGCTGCGCAATGCCTACGCGTACGCGTCCACGGGAGCCGCCATTGTCATGGAAGCCCCAAACCTTACCCCTCACTTCTTTTTAGAGAAACTTAAGTTCCTTTCCTCAACTCCGGCAGAACAAGAACACATGGCAGAAGCGGCCCGCTCCTTTGCTAAACCAGACGCGGGAAAGCTCATCGCGGATTATCTTATTGAATACCTGGAAAGATAATAGAGGTATTGACAAGCAGGTCTCGGTGATTATAATTAGGTTATAATCAAGATTATACGCCATATGACCCAAAAAGTTATCAAAATCGGAAAATCAACTGGTATTACAATCCCGAAGGAAATTTTGGAAAAAATGCGTCTTCGAGCAGGGGATCGTGTTGCGGTTGAATATGACGCAAGACGAGGATCCCTCATGATGAAAACAACGAAAAAAATTTCCGCGCGACAAAAGCGGATTGCGGAGCTTACGCAAAACTTTATTGAGCGATACCGAAAAGATCTAGAGGAACTGGCAAAGAAGTAACTCAGAGATGATACGGTATCTCTCAATGGAGGATATTCTCCAAATTCATTCAATGATTATAGATGAAACGAGCGGCGCGCACGGCGTGAGAGATTATCACGCCCTTTTACGTCTAGTAGATTCGCCAAAACAAGCAGTTTTTGGGAAGGAGCTCTATCCAGCTCATTACGAGAAAGCTGCTGTTTATGCTCGTGGAATCATTATGGATCATCCATTTGTGGATGGAAAT
Source organism: Candidatus Yanofskyibacteriota bacterium (assembly GCA_030688685.1). Taxonomy (GTDB): domain Bacteria; phylum Patescibacteriota; class Minisyncoccia; order Minisyncoccales; family UBA10102; genus JAUYJF01. The sequence continues at coordinate 6,652 of JAUYJF010000044.1, forward strand.
AAAAGAAGTGGAGTAACAGCCGCGTCTGTGTTTCTCGGAGATAATGGTTTTCAAATAACAACACCGAAGGGGGAGACCGAGCTCTTCGCTTTGCGTATTGTGAAAGAGAAACTGGAAATACATGAAATCGCTTCCTGGCTTCAGAAAAACAGCAGAAAATCAAAGAAAGTGGCGTAAAAGCGCGCTTTGATATACAAAGGAAACATGGCAGAGCAGATACGAACACGATTCGCCCCATCTCCCACAGGCGCCCTTCATATGGGAGGAGCGAGAACCGCCTTGTTCAACTATCTTTTCGCGAAACAGCAAAAAGGCGTGTTTGTGCTGCGCATTGAAGATACCGATAAAGAACGTTCAAAGAAAGAATGGGAAGAGGATATTTTGGAACATCTTTCCTGGCTTGGGCTGGATTGGGATGAGGGTCCCGGAAAAGAAGGGAAATACGGACCCTATCGGCAATCAGAACGAACAGAGTTGTACAAGAAATATCTCCTTCAATTGCTTGAACAAAAGCAAGCGTACTACTGTTTTTGCAAACCAGAAGACCTGGAAGCCCAACGCCAGGATCAGATGAGTAGGGGAGAGGCGCCCCGGTATCTTGGAACATGCCGCAATCTTTCCCAAGAAGAGCAAGAAACTCGTCTGAAGGCAGGGGAGTCAGCGGTAATCCGATTCATGGTGCCCGCAAAGAAGGTGTCCTTTCAGGATCTCGTGCGAGGAACTGTTGAATTTGACGCGGGCCTCGCGGGAGATATGGTCGTAGCAAAAGATTTGAATACCCCTCTGTATAATTTTACGGTGGTGGTTGACGACCACGAAATGAACATAACCCACGTTATCCGGGGGGAAGATCATATCCCAAACACGCCAAAGCAGATTCTCCTTCAAGAGGCGCTCGGGCTTCCGAGGTTGGCCTACGGCCACCTTCCCTTGCTCCTCGGGCCTGACCGCACCAAGCTCAGCAAACGACACGGAGATCATTCGGTTGCCCAATTCATGCAAGAGGGATATCTGCCTGAGGCCATCATAAACTTTCTCGCGCTCTTGGGGTGGAATCCCGGGACAGAACGCGAAACCTTTTCCCTCACAGAGCTGGCGCGGGAGTTTTCTTTGGAACGAGTACAGAAAGGAGGAGCAATCTTTAACGTAAGCCGTCTGGATTGGCTCAATGGCTGGTATATCCGCCAAAAAAGCACAGAAGAAGTCGCGGAACTCTGCGCGCCTTATCTTGTAGATGCGGGGCTCCTTGGTGAAAAAGAAATTGATATTCAAAAGCTTGCCAAGATTGTCGCCCTCTACCGAGAACGATTAAAGAAGCTTTCTGAAATTGTTGAGCTTGTTGATTTCTTCTTTGTTGAAAAATTATCATACGATAAAGACCTTCTCCTCTGGAAAGACGCGACACGAGAAGAAATACGAAGCGCGCTCAAAAAAGCGGAAGATATTGTTCGCGCAATAGAGGAGAAAGATTGGAATGAAGAAAATATCACAAAGCTGCTCATGCCGGAAGCTGAAAAAGAAAAAAACAGAGGATACATGCTCTGGCCCTTTCGCGTAGCTCTCTGCGGAAAGAAAGCATCCGCAGGACCTTTTGAAATTGCGACAGTCTTGGGCAAACAAAAAACGATATCACGCGTACAAGAAGCAGAGCAACTTCTTATATGAAACATCGTTTTCTTTCCCTGGCCCTTGTGTTGATCATCGGAATTACAATTCCCGCGATGTCGCTCGCCCAGGAACCCAAACTTCCTCAAACAGCGGATGAAGCAAAGGAGCTGGGGAGCAGGGTAGGGGAGGATGCTTTGAACACCATAAAACAGGCGTGGGAACAAGATGCCTTACCAATTCTCTTTGGGATGTGGACTTGGTCACAGGGAATACTTTGGGACGGACTTCTGTATCCGCTTGGAAAAGTGCTGTGGGATCGCGCCCTCGGAGTCTTCCGAGGGGAGGTAGAGAAGAGATCTGAGATTGTAGAACAGGAATTTGAGAAAAAGAAAGAAGAACTCAAAGAAGACCTGGAACGGGAAGCCGCAAAAGTAAAAGAAAATATCTGGGAGCGTATTCAAAGAATCTGGAATAGGGAATCCCAAGAGAACTAAATGAGGCGGGGAGAAGGATTCAGACGCTGATATACTATGTCGTACAATGTAGATTAAGCGACGTATAAGAGGGATTCCTTGCAAATAAGGTGGCCTCGGGTATCTTGGGCTCTGGGAGGTTCATTGTCTCAACTTGTTCTCTTATTCTCGCCAAAATGGGGTTGAATCAGAACATTATTCCCCGCTTATTTTGATGTCCGGATCATTCTCCGCGTCTCTGTATCTCCGCGTAATATCATCCTCGCAAGAAGTTCCCTGGAGGGCCTGTTTTAGGCCCTTTTTGGCCTGAGATGAGTGTTTTATCGTCTCTTGGGACAAAAGGCCCTTAGGGGGCATCCTAGGCCCTTGTTTTAGGGCTCATCCAGGCAAAGAGTCCTCAAAGAAGGATCTGGGTTCCAGGCCTGGAATCCTGGCATAAATTCGGCCCAATCAACATCCGGGTTTCAGATGAAATTTCTGTGCTTATTGAGACCCTGATAAACTTCTTTTCGCTGCGATACGAATACCTTAATGAGATTAAGGTTGAAATAGAAAAGAAAAAAGAACGCGGCATGAATGGTCCGCGTCTTCCTGCCCCCTCTTAATGTCGCACAATCACATTGTACTACATTTCTCACTAAAAATGTCGCACAATGTATTTACCCGTCACTGCTCATTTTGTTCCTTACGGTACGCGGGGAGGAATTCTCCAGAGGGAAACCCTGCTGCCCGCCAAGCCCGGTACGTTGGGTACGCTGCGTAATCAACAACCACTTGCCTTTTGCGCAGCTGGCTCTTCTCATACCACCCCGTGTAATACACCAGGCAATGCACCCTCTTTGCTCTGGCAACAACTGATGCCTGCTTATACAGACCACGCATGCGTTCCTCTCGCAGACTCTCATACACTTGAGCCGGCTCTGTGGCGGCAACAATCATCACGTCTCCGTTTTGGGATCGCGCCACAACATCGATCTGCTGGAACCCATCGCCTTCCACCAATACAAGCGCGTCCAGATGAATGGAAGAAAGAGGATACCCCAAGCGTTCGTTCAGCTCTAGAACAAGCCGCGCCCGTACCAATTCTTTCTCGTAATAAAACGGCCGCTGTTCTTCTTCCCCGTAGATAACCTGAGCGGATTCTCTCAAGATAAGAAATAACTCATTTTGCATAGCGTATAGTGTTTCGTTTATAACAACCCGTGCTCTTTAAAACTTTTATACCTATCTCTGGTGACAATAACGTGGTCTGCGAGTTCTATGCCCAGAAGCCTTCCTCCCGCGGATAATCGTTTGGTAACTTCCAGATCTTCATTTGAGGGTTCCAGCTCTTCTGAGGGGTGGTTATGCACCACAATAATATGATCCGCGTGGCGGCGTATGGCGCATTCAAATGCTTCCCTCGGATGCACCAAGCTCGCGTTCAGCGTACCCACAGAAACAGTATCCATGCCCAAGAGCTTGTTTCTGGTATCAAAGGAAAGCACAAAGAAATGTTCTTTGGAATACTCGCGGAGGCGACTTTGCACTACAGAATGCACTTCCCGGGGAGAGGTGACTCGCCCTTTTCCCTTCGCTAATACCTCGTGAACCGCGTCTCTCTGCGCCTGCACCCTCCTGGCAATCTCCAAACACGCTTTAATTTGCCCGGCCTTTGCTATACCAATGCCATTGAGCTTTTTTAGATCCTGCAGTGAAGCATCCATGACTCCCTCCAGAGATCCGAATTCAGAGAGCAGCATCTGAGCTGTCACCATCACGGATTCTCCCCTCACTCCCCTACCCAGGATCAAGGCAAGGAGTTCCTGAGCGGACAAGGATTCCGCGCCGTATTTTTCCAGCCGCTCTCTTGGGCGTTCAGCCGCGGGAAGATCGCGAACAGTAAAAGATTGTTTCATAGGAACTTTGCGCGATAGGAATTTCCCCTGTGATCTATTTCTGCCACGATAACTTCCTGCCTTGATTCAATAACCCTGTAGACAATCCGATATGGCCACGATCGTGCCGAATAGTACCCTTTGTATTCCCCCTTGAGCTTCTTGCCCTGAAAAGGATTGCTACGAATCAAAGATAGTACGGTTTTTGCCCGCAATCTATCTTTTTCTGGGAACTTTTCGAGGTTTTTGTTTGCTCTTGGCTTTATGCTTAGCGTGTACTCCATATCGTTGGTTTTTCTGGGGTTTATCAGCAACCACAAAACCTTCTTTTGCTAAAATCTCTTCCAGCGTGGGATAATTCTCGTACTCCCCACTCTTAATGTCTTGCTCGAGTTCTTCAATATCTTTAGCCAAATCGGGAATATCTTCATAGGTATGAATCGTCTCCCAAAGAGATTCAAACTCCTCCACGGACAAAATCACCGCTTTGGGACGGCCTTTCTCTGTGAGCGTGTAGTAGGTGTCTGGTTTTTGCACCTCTTCCACAATCTCAAAAATGCGCTTTCTTGCTTCCGTTATGGGGATGGTTTTCTTGGGATCCATGCGTACATAATAACGTACACCAAGAATCCCTGTCAAGTCAGGTTCTTCGGATCTGCTTCCACAGCCACACAACAGCAAGAACTCCCACCGCAAGCCAAACAATCCAGGTGAGGGTGAACAGCCAGGCGAGAAAAGTGCCTATGCCGTCCATCATGCCCCATCCAAAGCCATTCATCATTCCCCATTCGCCTGTCTGCGAAGAGCCAAATCTGTTCATCATGATGCTCATAGGGGCAGGATATTGTTCCATAAGCTGCACCAAGCGGTCCGCTTCCTCCTGCGTTAACTCCCCTGCTATCATGTTCACCATGAGATTCTCCATTTCTTCATGGAGCTCATCGCTCTGAATTGACGCGTCTTCAATGTAGCGCATCATTCCAGAACCTGTCCGCGCTTCCTCAAATGATGAGATACCGTGCGCGCTCCCCAATGAAGGAACAAGAATCGCAACTCCCCACACAAGAAAAAGAAATTTGGAAATCATGCCTATGAAAATTATTTTGTATTTCTTACGCGGCAAGCCATCCACCATCCACATAAAACGTTGCTCCTGTCACGTAGCTTGCTTCTTCTGAAGCAAGAAAGACGACCATTGCGGCAACCTCTCCTGGCGTGCCCATTCTTTGCAGGGGAATTCTTGCGATAATCTCTTCTGTGAACTCTTGAGTCACTTCCTTGCCCGGCTCCCGAACCATGGGGGTATCAATGGCGCCTGGAGCAATACCATTCACCAGAATACCGAGCTCTGCCCATTCCGCGGCAAGGGACTCTGTCATGCCAATAATCCCACCCTTGGAGGCGGCATAGTGAGTGCCTCCGGAAAACCCAATTCCCACGCCCCCAGAAGCAATGGAGGCGATGTTGATGATCCTCCCCCACCTATTCTTTGCCATCTCTCTGGCTGCCCGCTGGGCGCAGAGAAACTGTCCCTTGAGATTAACGGCAATCGTGTTGTCCCAGTCCTCTTCACCAAGCTCCAAAGCCGGCTTTGGAATATAGATGCCAGCGTTATTCACCAGAATATCCACCCTGCCGAGTTGCTGTACTGTCGCGTCAAAAGCGTGGTTCACGTCTTCCGCTTTTGATACGTCCATTCGCAAGGCAATCGCTTGCCCACCTCGGGCACGTATTTCATCTGCCACGATCTGGCACTCTTCTAAATTAATATCGCACACAGCTACCTTTGCTCCTTGTTTTGCCAACGCAAGAGCATGGGCCTTTCCCATTCCCCTTCTTGCCCCTGTCACCAATGCCACTTTGTCTTTGAGTTCAAACATACGGTTGTAGTTCTATTTTAGCTCTTTCTGCCTGTCATAGAAAGCTCATTCAATAAAAGGCTTGCCCTCTATCCAAGGTGCGCGTGGTCGTTCCATGTTTCCATGTGCCACTCCCCTTCCGCGTCTTGCTCGCATACTGTAATGCCGGTATTCTTTGTCCTCAAGAAACCCCGCAAGACGAGAAAAACCTGCGGCGTAAACTGCTCGCCAAATCCCATCAGGCCTACAAGCGTTCTTAGGAACACCCCGTGAGTGACACAGAGGATATGCTCTTCGTTTCTTTGAGAAAGAAACTCAAGAAACCGCCTAGCCCTAGCGCGCACTTCAGAGAAGTTTTCTTCGTCTGAATAATGCCAGGCTGGATCCCCTGCATGTTCCCGCCATAGATTGAATGCCCTTTGCGCTTCAGAGTCTTCTGTGGGTTTCCCAATAAGCTCTGAGGGCTGCTTGCGTTCCGCGAGAAGATCTGAATAGACAATCTCCTTTCCTATTTCCTTTTGAATGGCCTCCGCGGTTTGTTTTGTTCTTGCCAACGGGCTGGAGAGAATAATATCCACCGGGATACCTTGAAACCTCTTGGCAAGAAACCTTGCCTGTTCTTTTCCTTTTTCTGACAGTTCGCTTCCAACAGGTTGGATGACACTGCTGGCGTTCGCAATACTTTCTCCGTGCCGGATTAGGTAGAGTTTCATAATGTTGTGAAAAAACCTTCGGGCCTAAGACCCTCAGGACATTCGTCTCTGAGAGACTCAGTCTCGAAGAGATCTGAACGACTTGTCCCGGCCAAGGCATAGGCTGCAAAAAGGCAACTGTCGCCTATTCTTATCTATCGTTGACCCCAGTCAATAAGCTCAGTAAACCGTAAATAAAAACCAAAAGGGTCTACCATCCTAAAATCTTTCCACCGTTTGCCATGATCTTCCAGATCTTTTAACTCTCGCACTATATGCTCTTTTAGATTGGCAGAAACTAAGTTATAAAATTCCTCTATACTTCCTATTGGCACGGTAACCTCAATTCCATATCCTCTTTTTGTTTCTTTTGGGAATTGCTTAAAAAAAGATTGATTGTATACTCTCTCATCACCGCCATAGAAGTTCAACATGGTATTTCCCAAGGCATCCTTGCGAGTCATGGTGAGATATCCTGGATTTTTCTCGTTGGGCTTGTCATCCATAGTTATCTCAAAACCAAGTTTTGAATAAAACGCCCTTGCAACATCGAGGTCGGGAACGTGCAGTTCAACAATAAGATTGTTTTGTATACTTTTCATTTGACCAATTCTACTCTATCAAAAACCCGCCTCTTTGGCGATTTACCCTTGCTGAGAAAAACTTGCCGAGGGTAAGGTTATTCGTGCGTTAATCCCTAAAGAGTGCTTCAAGTTCTGGAATTTCCGGAACATCAAAATGATCATACGTACTAGACACATGAAGAGTTACCTTGTCCCCTAGCGTTTCTTTCAGATATTCAGCGTTTCTCATAGATAGAATATGATCGGTTGTATCGTGGAAAATATCAAAGCGATCTACCAACTTCTTGATATTTTCAAAGTTAAGCGGCAGCATACCCTCAACATATGCTTTCAATGGAGGGCGTGTTTCAATAATTCCATCCCAGAACATGGGACACGCTACCAATATCACTCGCTTTGTTGGAATACTATACTGGTTGATGTATGTAAGAATAGCGCGACATCCCAAGCTATGCCCAATTAGTATGACGGGGTTGGTTGTATGGGCTTGTTTAATACACTTAATCCATTCTTTTTCGGAAGGCGCGCTGGGGTTGGGTAGTTCAAGAACTTTTGCATCATATCCCCTACTACACAATATCTTTTCAAGCCATAGATACCAATTTTCAGTTGGTAAAGTGTTATACGCGTGGCAAATCAGTATTTGGGCTTTCATCGTTTTATAATATCAAAAAATCACTCCTCTGGCGATTCTTTGGTTCCTTAATCTCACTAAGGTGGAGACTATTATTTTTCCATGTCGAGAACCGTGTCAATACGGATTTGAGAAACAAACTCCGGCACATGACTTACCAGTACCATTGCTCCTTGGTACGCGTTGAGCGCTGAGGCTATGACGGGCAAGTGGCGAAAGTTTATGTGGTTGGTTGGCTCGTCCAAAATAAGGAGCCCCGGCCTTTGCAGCACCAGCCGCGCGAGCGACACGAGTCCTTTTTGGCCTTCAGATAAACTGCTGATGGGCGAGTGAATGAAATCGCTTGTCAGTAAAAACCCTGCTGCCGTGGAGCGTATTTCTTGTTCGGTGGAGTCGCGCGCGACCGAGCTGAGCGAGTCATACACCGTGTCATTAAGATTCAATGTTGAAAAATCCTGCGTATAACATCCAACCTTTACTGCCGGCGATATTGTTGATCCCTTCGCGGTGCCGGCAGCCAGCGCCTCAATGAGCGTGCTTTTGCCAATGCCGTTTGGTCCGGTGATAAGCAGGTGCTCATTCTTGCGCAGTGAAATATTGGCAGTCTGTGATACCGCCTTTTCTCCCCGCATGGCCGTAAACGAACTGATGCGCAAAAGCTCCCCGCCAATCCCCTCTTGCGCGGGAATGGTAAAGGGCCTGATGGTTTTATCTTCTCTCCGAACAACCACCTTCTCTTCTTCCAGGGTTTCCGCTCGCTGCCGCATTCGTTTCGCCACCAGGCGCATACTCCCTCCTTTGTTGCCAAAGAAGTTCGCCTTATCTTTATTCTCTTGTATGCGCTTTGCGAGCTGAGCGTTTTTCCGGTTTTCCCGTTCAATGCGCGCGGTAATTTCCTTTACCAGGTCAAAATAGTTGCCCGCGTACTGTTCAACTTTTTTCGTGAATACATCCAAGTACAGCACTCCGGTGGTAAACGCGTTGAGAAAGCCCGAATCATGGGAGATAACAATGCAGGTGTTCTCATAGTCCACAAGGAACTTGGTTAAATGCGCGATCCCCTCTTTGTCCAGGTTGTTGGTGGGTTCATCAAGGAGTAAAACATCAGGATTCTGAATGAGCGCCGAGGCAAGCAATAACCGTGCCTGCTGGCCTCCGGAGAATGAATCAATACGCCTTTCTTTGGGGGCGACAAGATGCACCACTTCAAGCACCTGATCTATTTTAGGATCAATATTGTATACCTTGTGGGGAAAACACGCCTCAAAGAACTCCCGCACCGTTAAGCTGAGCTGGTCTCGCGGGATAACTTGTTTTGCGGTGGCAATTGTTATCTTTGAAGCACGGTGGATATCTCCGGATTCCGGCTCCAGAATGCCCGCAATGAGGTTAAATATAGTACTCTTGCCAGCTCCATTCTGGCCCATGAGCGCAAGCTTTGCTCTTCTTCTCATAACAAAATCCGCATCTTGGAGAATGGGTTTTGCCAGTCCGTACGAGAACTGCACTTCGTCAAATCGCAGTATTACTTCTCCCTGTGTCATAGGCAATCTTGAATAAGAAACACAGCGGGTAGTATACCCCATTTTTCACAAAAAATCCACCCCTTTCTCCTGGTGTGGAAAACTAAATGGCATGTAGGCAATGCCTACTCTGCTTTAACGTCGTTAAGGCAGCACTGTAAGGCATAAATTATGGGTTGGCTCTTTGGAAGTTTTGGGCTTCGGCCTCCTCTACCGCGCAGAGCCACTTGTCTTCCTTGAGAAGATTTACCACAGTTTGGGAATAGTACTTGTCTTCTGGAAGATGGTAGTACTTATTCCCCAACCGATCAACGTTTCCCTTAATAACACATTCTCCGCTGAAAGATTCCTCTCCGCAAGAGCCCCACAGTCCCAAAGACCCTTCTTGTGCGGCAAGAGTTGCCTGGACAAGTTCCTGCTGGCGCAGAGTATTCTGCGTATCCAGGAAAAACCTCGCGTACCCCTCTTCTGCCAGCTTAAGATTCACAAAGGTGTCCTTTTCTCCCAATCCGTCTAGGGTATACACGTAGGCCAAGGTTCTGCCGAACCGGTCTAAGGGATCTGTGTCTAGCTCTAGAATAAGGTTTTGGCCCAAAACCAGCTCTTCGTTTTTCTCTTTTGCTTGAGAACCAAAACAGGTTTCATGCGCCAGACCTGAAAGTTCCGGGGTATCTATTCCCAGGTAGCGAACCCTGAGAATCTCATTGGTTTGAAGGTTGCGCACCCGAATGGTGTCCCCGTCTATTACCTCCACCACCTCAACCTCTTGCGCCCCTGAAGAAACAGGAAAATCCTGAAAGCTGGTGAGCCCAAAGAGAGAAGCCAAAAGAAGAGAAAGCCCCACGAGAATCTTTAGGAAAAACCCTTTTTTGTTTGGCATGGTTGTGGAAAACTTGACCGAACCAAGTTGCGCCCGAACTATAGTGGTAAAAAACCCGAAATCAATTAAACTTCCAGTTCTTCTAGATACTTCATTGCTAATTGCCTAAGATTTTTAAAATATTGCTCAGTTGAGATTCTTAAGAAATCTTCGAAATCTTTTTTCGCTAAAACAGAATCTTTTTTTACTTTATGATTGATGAGTCCCCTAAAAAAGATTAATTGGATTAAGGATGGATTTTTTTCGATCTCATCAGTTATAAACATTTCTATATCATTCAAAGTACCCCCCTCAAGAGTTCCATAATTCGCTTGGCGATACATTTCCAAAGATTTATCAAACTCACCGTTATACGCGTATAAAAATCCAAGATTGTATTTACATAGTACATCAAGTCTCGCTACGGCGACTGGTCTTGATTCTAGAGTTTTAATCGCTTCTTCTATCTTTTTCTTCTTAAAAAGCAATACGGCTTTCGAGTTAAGCATAAAAACATTACTCGAATCAAGAGTTGCTAGTTCTTCAAGCAACGACTCAGTTTCGAAAAGCCTCTCTTCCGCACGCGTCTTACTGTACTGATAGTATAGATAATCAATTTTATATGAAAGGTTTTCAATCAATCGTCTCTCGGTGCGTTTTTGAATTTCTTCAACCATAATAGTACGTTGCGGCAGTATCGCAAGTTCTTCACGAAGTTCTTTCAACAATGAATAACTTAATTGCAAATCTTTTGAAACTAATGCTGCGGACCCTATGATCAGTTTAATTACATACCCCGTAACTTCTGTGGTGAACTCAAAACCAAGCATTTCTTGCCCTTCTTCGAATACCACTCTTCGTGGTAAAGATCTCGAAAAGTCATCTTCCAGATTTTTCTGTATCAATGAGCTTATGGGAATATGTCGAACAATTCCGTGAAGTTTAAAGATATAATTATTTCTGTTCTCCAAGAACCGTTCACTTACATTGCCATAAATCATGAAATGGGCTTTTGATTTTTTAAGGTACTCAGTCGCTATTTGGGTATCTAAAATTTTTGATGTCAGTTTATCCGGGTAAGTAAAAACATAAAAATCCTTGGCAAGGTTTGAATACCCTAAATATTCTTTTAAGTCCCTGACCAAGTCGTTCTCTACTCTTAGTCTCTCTTTCTCATTTTCTACTTGAATTGCTAGAAT
>JAUYJF010000045.1 GCA_030688685.1 Candidatus Yanofskyibacteriota bacterium
AAACGGCTCGCGTTTGCCTCATGAAACGCAATGCTCTCACGTCCGAAGAGCAAGCCCAATATTACTTTTATGCCGGAAGAACAATCAAATAACTCAAACTCAAAGCAAGACCAGGCAATGAGCTTGGAAAAACAGCAGTCCGCAGATTCCATGCGCATTATTCCCCTTGGAGGCTTGGGAGAAGTGGGGCGCAATATGATGGTCCTTGATTACAATGGCAAGATCATCATCATTGATATGGGATTCCGCATGCCGGAAGAAGACATGCCGGGAATTGACTATATCATCCCGAATATTTCCTCGCTCCGTCAACGAGCAGCGGATGTCCTGGGGGTGGTCTTTACCCACGGACACTACGACCACATGGGAGCGGTCCCCTATCTCGTAAAAGAACTCGGCAATCCCCCCCTGTTCGCGGGACCCTTGGCCCGCGCCATTATCTTAAAGCGCCAGGTAGAATTTCCTAACCAGCCCAAACTCAAGTTTACAACCGTGCAGGCGGGAAAGCGGTTCCGCCTCGGCCCTTTTGAGCTTGAACCCTTCCCCCAGAACCACAATATCCCCGACAACTTCGGGTACGTCATCCGCACCAAGCTGGGTGCCATTATTCATACCTCGGATTTTAAATTTGATGAAGATCCGGTAAATGAGCCTCCCACGGATTTTGAGCAATTCAAACGCTTCGGGAAAGAGCGCGTCCTCCTTCTCATGTCTGATTCCACGAACGCGGAGCAGCCGAACCACTCCATGTCCGAGCGCATCATCATGAACAACCTGGAGGAGATTTTCAAAAACTGCAAGGGAAGAATTATTTCTGCCACCTTTGCCTCCCTCCTGAATCGCGTGCAGCAGATGATCACGCTTTCTGAAAAATACGGCAGGCGCGTTGTCGTGGAGGGACACTCCATGAAAATGAACGTGGAGATTTCCCGCAAGCTGGGGTACATGAGGATAAAGCCAGGCACCCTTATTAAGTCGCAAGACATCAGCAAATACCCAGACGAGAAGATCACGGTTCTTGGAACAGGAGCGCAGGGAGAGGAGCGGGCGGTGCTCATGCGCATTGTCACGGGAGAACACCGGAACATCCGCATTCAGAGGGGCGATACGGTTATCTTTTCCTCATCGGTGATTCCGGGAAACGAGCGTACCGTGCAGTTCGTCAAAGACCAGCTCTATCGCCTGGGAGCGCATGTCTTCCACTATAAGATGATGGATATTCATGCTTCCGGACACGCGAACCAGGACGAACTGAAAGAACTCATCCACCTGGTAAAGCCAAAGTTTTTTGTTCCGATCCACGGACAATTTTCCATGCTCGTGAACCACGCGCTGCTTGCACGGGAGGCGGGTATTCCAGACAAGAATGTCGTGGTGGCTGAGAACGGAAATATTATCAACCTCACCCAAACCTCAATCGCTCTTGATAAGAAGCGGGTCCCTTCAAACTACATCATGGTGGATGGCCTCGGAGTGGGAGACGTTGGGGAGGTCGTGCTGCGCGACCGCCAGAACCTTGCTTCTGACGGAATGTTTGTCATTGTAGCTGTGGTAGACCGCCAAACAGGAGCGGTACGGGGATCTCCGGACATCATTTCCCGCGGATTCATCTATCTCCGCGAGTCCAAAGATCTGCTCAGGGAAACCAGGAAGCGCGTCGTGGGTGTCGTGAACAAGAGCGCGGGTTCCGGGGGAGCCGTCAACTGGGTATATGTGCGCGACAACGTGCGCAATACAGTCTCAGATTTCCTCTTTGAGAAAACACAGAGGCGCCCCATGGTGCTTCCCGTCATCATTGAGGTATAATGGAATATGAGAATCTTGAGCGGCATTCAACCAACCGGACCTTCCTATCACGTTGGCAATTATTTGGGGGCGATCAAGCAGTGGGTGGAGATGCAAGAAACAGCTGACTGCCTGTTTTGTATTGTGGATCTGCACGCCATTACGGTTCCCCAGGACCCCAAGACGCTCGCGAAATCCACGCTTGAAAAAACAGCTGAGCTTTTAGCGCTTGGGATTGACCCTGACCGCTGCACGCTCTTCGCGCAGTCGTACGTGAAGGAACACACGGAGTTATCTTGGATTTTCAGCACCATCACTCCGGTGGGCGAGCTGGAGCGAATGACACAGTACAAAGACAAGGCGAAAAAACAGCGGGAAAACGCGAATGCCGGCCTTCTTACGTATCCCATTCTCATGGCGGCCGATATCCTCCTGTATAAACCGGACGTGGTGCCGGTAGGAGAGGACCAGAAACAGCACCTGGAACTTACGCGCGCGATCGCCCGAAAGTTCAACGCCAGATTCGGCAAAACATTTGCGGAACCAGCAGCCCTCATCCCAAAAACCGGGGGACGGATCATGTCGCTCCAGGATCCGAAAAAGAAAATGTCAAAGTCAGACCCGGCAGACACGCAAATTTCCCTGTTTGATTCTCCAGAAGCCATCCGGAAGAAGATCAAGATCGCCGTAACCGATACAGGTAAGGATATCAAGTATTCCCAAACGAAAAAGCCTGGAATTTCCAATCTCCTGCTCCTCTACTCTCTGTTCAGCGGAACTACCATTTCGGAAGCGGAAACATACTTTAAGGGAAAAGGGTACGCTGTCCTCAAAAAAGAACTCGCAGACGTGCTCATTGAAACACTGGAGCCCTTCCGCGTAAAGAAGCATTCCTTGATTTCGCGCGATGTCTATCTGCGAGAAGTGCTTTTGCGGGGCGCAAAAAAAGCCCGCTCGTTAGCTGAGCAGACCATGGAGGAGGTGCGCGCAAAGGTGGGGCTTCTTTCCTAAAGCCAGCCGAGCTTCCCTTCGAGCGCGGCAACCTTTTCTCTATTCAAAGAATCCGGAATACCGGGAACCTTTTTCAGTTCATCAGCAAGGATACCCTTAATTTTCAGCACCTCTTCTTCGGACGCTCCCTCAACACGAACCGTGAGGTAGGGAGAGGTATTTGACGCCCGAATAAGCCCCCACCCCGTATCGCTTACTTGGAAGCGAAGACCATCAATCGTAATTCCGGGATACAGGCCTTCCAGGTCTTTTTTTATTTTCTCCACGATCTCAAACTTTTTCTCATCCTCGCACGGAAGCTTAATCTCAGGCGTTCTTACGCGATGGGGAAATTCTGAAAACAGCGAAGAAAAGGAACCGGGATGCCGGGAAGCGAGCTCCAGCATTTTTGCCGCCGCGAACATCCCATCATCAATGCGGAAATAATCCTCAACGAAATAGAAATGTCCGGATACTTCTCCGCCAAAGATAATTGCCTCATCGCGCCGCAGGGTTTCTTTAATGGGCGCGTGTCCGGTTTGGTGCATCAGGGGCACGCCTCCATAGCGAGGCACCAGCTCCTGGAGGAGCTGGGTGGATTTTACATCAAACAGGATCTTCCTGCCGGGATTCCGGGAAAGCGCGTCTTTCGCGAACAACAACAGCGAAAGATCAGCGCTTACAAATGCTCCCTGTTCATCCACGAATCCCGCTCGGTCCCCGTCCGCGTCAAGAGCAATGCCGAAATCCGCCTGCCGCTGGCGCACCTGTTCCCCCAAATCCCGCATATTCTGGGGAGCTTCAGGATCCGGGTCGTGGTTCGGAAAGGTGGCATCCGGTTCGCAATACAGTTCTATCACCTCACACCCCGCCTCCCTGAAGAGTTTGGGAGCGAAAATCCCCGCGCTGCCGTTTCCCGTATCCAGCACAATCCGCATGTTCTTGGCAAAACGCGTGTGGGCAAGAAAGTAGCTCCGATATTCACCGTAGGCATCAAGCTTCTCTCTTCCTCCGGGCGGGGCTGTCGCAAATTCTTCCCGCTCAACAATACCGCGCAGCACCTGAAGCTCCTGCCCATACAAGGGCCAAACTCCCCGCTTCATCAGCTTGAATCCGTTGTAGAAG
>JAUYJF010000002.1 GCA_030688685.1 Candidatus Yanofskyibacteriota bacterium
GGCAGTCAGAACATGGGGGCTAAGCTCCATGCTCAAGAGGGAAACAGCCCGGATCTTCATCTAAGGTCCCTAAATCAAGCTGAGTGCAACATTACAAGGAAGTGGAATTCCAGTGATAGCTAGGAGGTTTGCTCAGAAGCAGCCATCCTCTAAGCAGTGCGTAATAGCTGACTAGCTAAGGAGTTCTGCGCCGAAGATTCACAGGGGCTAAGCTTGATACCGAAGATAAGGATGTGCACTTTATTGTGTACGTGGTAGGGGAGCGTCTTCATTGCGCTGAAGTCAGGAGGGGACTCCTGGTGGAGCGATGAGGAGTGAGAATGTTGGCATGAGTAACCGCAAGGCAGGTGAAAGCCCTGCCCACCGAAAATCCAAGGGTTCCTTGGCAATGGTAATCAGCCAAGGGTTAGGCGGCCCTTAGGTCGTATCCGAAAGGATCCGACTGATGGACAGCTGGTTAATATTCCAGCCCCTTGCCGCATGCTTCTTTGGAGTGCGGAGTGCAGTAGCTTGAGCAGATTATTGGATTTCTGTCCATTGCGTGAGGGGAAACCCAAGCGTCGTGGCGATCCGGTCCGCCGGAGAGTCAAGTGAGCGCGCTTCCTAGAAAAGCTCCAGAGATATGAGTGCGGTGAGCCCGTACCGGAAACCGACACAGGTGGATTGGCGCCAGAATGCCTAGGTGAACGGGTGAAAGCTCCTGAAGGAACTCGGCAATCAAGCGGTCGTAACTTCGGAATAAGGCCTTCCCATCGCAAGATGGGACGCAGCGAATGTCTCCCAAGCGACTGTTTACCAAAAACACAGGTCTCTGCTCAACTCGTAAGAGGATGTATAGAGGCTGACGCCTGACCAGTGCTGGAGTGTCAAGCCCGCAGGTCGTGCTTCGCAAGAGGTACGGCTTAGTGGGTCAAGCCCCAGTGAACGTCCGCGGTAACTATAACCGTGTTAAAGTAGCGTAATCCCTTGCCTGGTAAGTTCAGGCCCGCATGAAAGGCGTAACGACTTGGGAACTGTCTCCAGGAGCAGCCCGGTGAAAATGCAATACCGGTAAAGATGCCGGTTACCTGCGGCTAGACAGAAAGACCCCGGGAGCTTTACTGTAGCTTCTTATTGCTTTGCCATCTTGAATGCGTAGCATAGTGGGGAGACTTTGAAGTCCCGCTTTCGGGCGGGATGGAGTCGTCAGTGCAATACCCATCTTTTAAGACGTCAACGCTAACCCGCTATCAAGCGGGGACAGTTGGAGGTGGGCAGTTTAAGTGGGGCGCTTTTCTCCTAAAGAGTAACGGAGAAGTTCATAAGGTTGGCTAGCTCCGGATGGAAATCGGAGTGGTCCTGTAAAGGGAAAAGCCAGCTTTACTGCGAGGCGGATATGCCGAGCAGTTGGGAAACCAGGACTTAGTGAACCGACGCGTCGTTGTAGAAGGCGCGAAGATCATCAGCCAAAAGCTACCCCGGGGATAACAGGCTGGTAGGGCCCACGAGTCCATATCTACGGCCCTGTTCGGCACCTTGAATTACATTGGGGTGCTCTGACAGTAATGTCATAATCTTGCAAGCTACCAGAATGCAAGAAAACCTAGCTCATAACGGTGAACTCCGTATGCCCTAACCCAGCATAGGGACAATACCGTGGGAAGTTTACCTTATACGGGTATAACCCCCGAGAGACTTGATCCAGAAATGGATCAGAGTTCTTCTGAGAAAGAAGAGCTAACATGCTAGCCCCATCTGCGAAGATGGGTGAAGGTATAGTCCAATCCTTCCGGTAACGGGAGAAAGGAATAGATAGATGCGATGTCGGCTCATCACATCCTGGGGGCGGAGAAGCTCCCAAGGGTTTGGCTGTTCGCCAATTAAAGTGGTACGTGAGCTGGGTTCAAACCGGCGCAAGCCAGGTTGGTCCCTATCTACCGCAGGCGTTGAGACTTGAGGGACGTCATTCCTAGTACGAGAGGACCGGAATGAGTCAACCTCTGGTGTACCAGTTGTTCCGCCAGGAGCATCGCTGGGTAGCTATGTTGATCTGGGATAAGCGCTGAAAGCATCTAAGCGCGAAGCTCTGCCCAAGATGAGGTCTCGTAGACCCCTCGGAGACCACGAGGTTGATAGGCTCCAGGTGGAAGCGCGGTAACGCGTTGAGCCGAGGAGTACTAATGGTCACATAAGTGCAATATTGGAGGGCTGGCAATTTGTGCCCGTTACTTCACTGTTCGCATACCAACTATTTGAGATACCAAACAAGCACAGAAAGAGCGTTTAGATGGCGGCTATACCAGGAGTGCTCCACCCGTTCCCATTCCGAACACGGAAGTGAAATCTCCTCAGGCCGATGGTAGTCCGAAAGGGCAAGAGTAGGTAGCCGCCGTCTAAGCGCTCTTTGCGTATGCGGGAACTTATCCGTATAATGGTTTCAGGATGAAACAGATTCAAACGCAGCGCAGAATAACCTTTTTCGTTCTGATTCTGCTTCTCGCGCTGCTCGCTTCAAATCTTATTTCGGATTCTTTCCGCGCAACCGTGTTGCAGGTTTTTTCTCCCATGCAGTCTATCGCATGGAATATGGGAAAAACTGTAAGCGGCGTTTTTCCTTTTCCGGATGTTTCTCAACAGAATGAGATGCTGCAGCAAGAGAATCTCGAACTTCGCTTTGAAAATACCGCCCTTCAAAATGCTCTTTTGGAAAATGAGGAGCTCAAGAACGCGCTCCAGCTTCAAGAAGAGAGCGAATTTTCTTTGGCTGCGGGAAGAATTGTTGGCAAATCAATAGGGGAGGACCGAATACTGGTGCGAATGGGGCCGGATGTTGATGTGCGCCAGCGCATGCCCGTGGTGACAGCCCAAGGAGTCGCGGTAGGCACTGTTGGCCGTGTTTTAGGCTCTATGATTGAAATACTCTTGCTTTCACACCCTGACTCCTCCGTGGACGCGAAGGTCTCTGGCGGGCGCGGCATCATACGGGGAGAAGGGCGATTTCAAATAACTCTGCATCTTTTGCCTCGCGAGATTGCTCTGCAGGCAGGAGACACGGTTGCTACAAGTATAGGAGGAGGCCTCTTTCCTGATAATTATCTCATTGGGACTGTTTCAGCCGTGGAGAAAAAGGACACAGAACCTTTTCAAAAGGCATTCCTTTCTCCATTTTTTTCTTTAGAATCAAGCGAGATTGTGTTTGTGATCACAAATTTCCTTTCCCCATGAAAATGTTTTTTCTTAATAGCGTTCTCTTTTCTTTTTTGACGCTTATTCAGGTAAGCGTCCTGCCGCATGTGGGTATATGGTGGAGCGTGCCAAATCTTATCCTCCTGGCTGTGACCCTTATTAATTTGTTGGAACCGGGCGATTCTTCGTTTGGGATTGTTGCCGCCTTTGTCGGAGGCTTGTTTTGGGATATTTTTTCATTCCAGCTCTTGGGATTGGGAGCCAGTACGCTTGTGATAGTCGCCTTGCTTATTAAGATAGGAAAACAAAGCTATGTCCGCATTCCGCTTCTTTCATAACAAGCGGCAATTTCGTGTTGCCCGGGAGTTTTCTGAAATTGAGCCCCAAGAGGTGCTTTTGGATAAGTTGGCTCGCGATCGGGAGTCCCAGGAACTTGGGGAAAAACGTCTGGAGGTTCCTCTGTCTCAGAGTATTCTCAGGGCGGTATATGGCACTTTTGTCCTCATCGCAATTCTTTTTCTTGGTAAGTCATTTCTTCTGCAGGTTGCCGCGCATGAGGAAATGGCTGCGGCAGCCGCCAGGAATACGCTGCGTTCAATTCCGGTGTTCGCGGATCGCGGGGTCATCTATGACCGATACGGAGTACAACTCGCGTTCAATGGAGCAAGTTTTGATCTCTTGTGCGACAGGCGCGATATCCCCGCTTCTCTCAATATCCGGGAACGGCTCCTGGAAATTCTCTTAGAAATAAGCGGATCTCATGCCACAGAGATTCAAAAAGTGTTTGAAGAAGGAATATCACCTCAAGTTGTTATTCAGAAAAATCTTACGCATGAGCAGCTTCTTCTTTGGGAGACAAGGAAAACTGAAGGAGAGGGGTGTCAGGTGCAGGAGAATATTGCACGAGTATACAAAGACGGCTCTCTCTTTGCTCATCTCATTGGATACACCGCGAATATTTCCGCGCAAGAGTTTAAGGACAGAACTGATTACTTTGTCCAGGAGAATATCGGCAAGATGGGGGTTGAGAGATCGTATCAGGATGAGCTGCGCGGCAGACATGGAAAGATTGTTATGGAAAAAGATTCATTTGGAAATCTGGTCCAAGAGCACGGAAGAGTGGATGCTCTGCCAGGAAGGAGTATACAGCTCTGGGCTGACGCAGGCCTCCAGCGCGCGCTTGCTGAGTCCATGCAAACAGCGCTTGCGAAGATCGGAGTGCGGAAGGGAGCAGCCGTAGCCCTTGATCCAAGAAATGGGGGAGTGCTTGCTCTGGTAAGTTTCCCTTCCTTTGACAGTAATCTGTTTTCACAGCCTATATCAGTGAATGACTGGAACTCCATATCGCAGGATCCTGACCGTCCCTTATTCAATCGCGCGATCGCAGGATCAGGATACCCAAGCGGTTCTGTGATAAAGCCGCTCATTGGTCTGGCAGCTTTGCAGGAGGGAATCATCAGTGCGAACACGGCTCTGGAGACGCCTTTGTCCCTGTGCGTGCAGAATATATATACAGGAGAAGACGAGTGCTTTGCGGACTGGACGTTTCACCCGGGAAGAAACGATGTAAAGAGATCTCTTGCTGAATCCATTAACCCTTTTTTCTACAAGATCGGAGGAGGACACAAAGAGTTTCAGGGTTTGGGCGCGGCAAAAATCAAAGAGTACTTGGAACTTTTTGGATGGGGAGAAAGAACCGGCATTGATATCCCGAACGAGGGAGGTGGAGTGCTCCCCCTTCTGGGCCCAAACTGGCGCCTTGGAGATACGTATCACCTTTCCATTGGGCAAGGACCATTTGCGGTAACGCCGCTTCAAGTTGCCACAGCATTCGCTGCCATTGCCAATGGGGGAACGCTCTTTGAGCCCCAAGTTGTGCGTACGATATTTGATGACTCTCTGAGCGAGACACAGGAACCGAAAATTCTCAAAGAAGGGTTTCTGGACGCAGAAAATGGGAGGGTCATTCGCGAAGGAATGCGCCAGACGGTGATCAATGGGACAGCGACCGGTTTTCTGGACAGGATACCAGCTGCTGTCGCGGTCAAGACGGGATCTGCCCAAACAGGAAGGATTCACGCTGACGGACAGGAGATGCTCCATAGCTGGATTGCGGGCTTTGCTCCTTACGAGAACCCTGAAATCGTGCTTGTTGTTATCGTGGAGGATACGAAAGTCCGCCAGCCTGCGGCCTTGGAGGTTGCGCGAGACGTCTTTCAATGGTACTTTAGCAGATAGACAGTGTATGGAATATATCACAAAGGAGGGCCTGGAAAAGCTGAAGCAGGAGCTTGAGGTCCTGAAAAACGTAAAACGGAGAGAAGTAGCAGCGCGTCTGCAAAACGCGGCGGCCCAAGGGGACCTGTCGGAGAACTTTGATTACTCGGACGCGAAGGAAGAAATGGAGTTTGTGGAGCGAAGGATCGCCGAGTTAGAGGCGTTCCTTTTGAGCGCGACAGTTGTTTCTGAGACGCGCACAGGGAATACCGTAGAGGTGGGATCGCGTGTTTCTCTCAATGGGCCAGACGGGTTCTCTCTCGATATTGTCATCACAGGACCCAGGGAGGCAGATCCTCTCAGTGGGAAAATCTCTTCTGAATCTCCTCTCGGGAACGCGCTTTTGGGAAAGAAGAAGGGAGACAGCGTTGCGGTGGAGACGCCGGGAGGAAAGGCGGCGTATACGATAAAAGCTATTGAGTAAATCTCGTATGGCAGGATTTTCGGAAATCAAAAAAGAACGATTGAAAAAACTGGAGCTTCTTGAAAAAACAGGGCAAGCCTCGTATCCTTCAGATACAAAACGCACGCATACCGCAGAGGAAGCTGTTTCTCAGTTTTCTCAACTTTCTAAAAGCGAAAAAGAGATAATCCTCGCAGGGCGCATCCGAACGATTCGGGAACACGGAGGATCCACCTTTTTTCATCTGGAAGATGGAACAGGGATGTTCCAGGCGTATATGAAAAAAGACGGGGTAGGGGAGCAATCGTACCAGCTCTTTTTGGATTGTTTTGATATCGGAGACTTTATCCAGGTTCGGGGTATTCTCTTTGAAACGAAAAAGGGAGAAAAGACCCTGCAGGTCACAGACTACAGGCTTCTGGCAAAATCTCTTTTGCCTCTTCCCGACAAATGGCACGGCCTTCAGGATATGGAAGAAAGGTTTAGAAAACGATATCTTGATTTGATTTTCAACAAAGACGTGAAGGCAATATTCGCCACAAGAGCTGAGATTACCAAAGCAATTCGCGGATTTTTAGAGCAAGAAAAGTTTCTTGAGGTGGAAACCCCGGTTTTGCAAACCATGTACGGGGGAGCGGATGCTCAGCCCTTTGTCACGCGTATCAATGCTTTTGACATGGATATGTATCTCCGCATTTCCCTGGAGCTTCCGTTAAAGCGCCTCATCGTGGGAGGATTTGAAAAAGTATACGAGCTGGGACGGGTGTTCCGAAACGAAGGAGTGGACCGTCAGCACAATCCCGATTTTACCATGCTTGAGTTCTACTGGGCGTACGCTGACTATAAGGACATGATGCGACTGACTGAGCGCATGTTTGTCTCTGTCTTGCAGCAGGTGTTTGGGAAAACGATAATTTCGTACGAGGGAAAAAAACTGGACTTTACAACCCCATGGCCGAGGATTGAATACGCGGATCTTTTTTCGCAGTACGCGAAGATTGATATTTCCTCCATGAACCGGGACGCGCTGTTCAAGAAAGCGAAAGAACTGGGGGCGAATGTGGAGGAAACATTTAGCAAGGCGCGCATTGAAGATGCCATCTATAAGAAAGTAATCCGTCCCAATCTTTGGGACCCTGTGTTTGTGATTCATCATCCCGCTGAAATGATGCCCCTGGCAAAGCAATCGGCAAAAGATCCAAAGAAAGCGGAATCCTTTCAGCTTCTTGCTGCTGGCGGATGGGAATTGGTGAAAGCGTATTCAGAACAAAACGATCCGCAGATTCAAAGAAAAGCATTTGAAGAGCAGGAGGGATTATTCCGGAAGGGGCTGGAGGACGCCCAGCGCATGGACGCTGATTTTATTGAAGCCTTGGAATATGGTATGCCTCCCACAGCAGGCTTTGGCATGGGTATTGACCGGCTTACGACCCTTCTCACTGATTCTCATTCTCTCCGGGAGGTTATCCTGTTTCCAACAATGAAGCCGAAAGAATAATCTATGCTGGATATTTCATTTATTCGGGAAAACCCAGAAAAGGTAAAACAAGCGATGAAAGACCGCGGTGTTGTTGCGGATATCGCCCTGATTCTGGAAACAGACAAGGTATATCGGAATAAATTGCGCGGCGTGGAAGAGCTCAGAGCTGAATTAAACGCTCTTTCAAAGAAGATTGCTCAAGTTTCCCAGGATGAGCGCGAGGAGAGCATCAAGGAGGGAAAGCGGGTGAAGGAACAGCTCGCGGTGCGTGAAGAAGAGGCAAAGGAGCTGGAGAACCATGTGCAGGCGCTTCTGGTACAGCTTCCTAATATTCCGCATGAGGAGGTACCAGCTGGGGGCGAAGAAAACAACCGCGTTCTTCGACAGATAGGGGAGAAACCAGCATTTGATTTTCCTCCGAAAGATCATCTGACGCTGGGAGAGAAGCTGGGGCTTATTGATATTGAACGGGCGGCAAAAGTTGCGGGATCACGCTTCGCGTATCTCACGCATGACGCCGTATTGCTTGAATTTGCGCTGGTGCGGTTCGTTCTGGATGCTGCGGTGCGGGAGGGATTTGTCCCCATTCTCCCCCCTGTTCTTATTCGTGCTGAAATGATGCAGAAAATGGGGTATGTGGATACTCCTGAGGATCTGGCTGAACGCTACTACCTGGAGAAAGAAGGCATGTTTCTGGTGGGAACCGCAGAGCAAGCAGTGGGACCAATGCACGCGGGAGAAATATTTCATGAGAAAGAACTTCCCAAGCGCTACGCCGCTTTTTCTTCGTGCTTCCGCGAAGAAGCGGGCTCCTATGGGAAAGATACAAAGGGAATCTTGCGTGTGCACCAATTTGATAAAGTTGAACTCGTAAGCTTTGCTCATCCTGAACGATCATGGGAAGAGCATCAATTTTTGCTTCAATTTGAAGAGAAGCTGTGGCAGCAGCTCGGTATACCCTACCAGGTGGTTCAACTTGCCGCAGGTGACATGTCGCGGCCGTCTGCTTCCACTCTTGATATTGAAGCTTGGCTTCCGGGACAAGAGAGGTATCGGGAAGTGAGTTCTTGCTCCAATACCACGGACTATCAAGCAAGGCGTCTGAATATTCGCTATCGGGGAAAAGAGGGAACTCGTTTTGTGCATATGCTCAATGCTACGGGATTCCCCATTGGCAGAACAATTATAGCGATTCTGGAGAACTACCAGCAGAAAGACGGATCAATTCGGATTCCTGAGGTTCTCCAAGGATTCATGGGAAAGGAAAGCATTGCATAAACGTATGGAAAAAGCGCAAGAGCAGAAAATCAAGTTGGACGCCAGAACCGCGTTTCTCAAAAGCGCGGGAGAGGGGAGGAACCTCCTTATTATTCATGGATGGGGGGGATCCTCTGACTCCTGGGCAAAAGTACAGGAACATCTGGCGGGATCCGGGTTTCGGGTTATTGTTCCGGATATTCCGGGATTTGGCAAAACTCCAGCCCCAGAGCAGGTATGGGGTACGGATGAATACGCGGCATGGATTGACGCTCTGGCAGGACAGCTGCATCTGCAGTCATTTGTTCTTCTGGGGCATTCCTTTGGAGGGCAAATGGCCATTAAGTACGCGCTCTTGCATCCAGACAAAGTGGAAAAGCTTATTCTGGTTGCTCCCGCCGCCATCAGAACAAAACCCGGGCTGAAAGAACGGGTCTTAAGTCCGATCGCGAAAGTACTAAAGCTTCTGCTGGAACTCTTTCCGGAGCATCAGAGAGAACGGATCCGCGCGTTTGGATACAAGGTGATACGCCGGCGTGATTATTCAAAAGCGAAAGGCATTATGCGCAAAGTATTCCAGAAAGTCATCCGGGAGGATTTATCTCCTCGCTTTGCCTACCTGCGCCCTGAGACGCTTTTGCTTTGGGGAAAAGAAGACACGCTTACTCCGCTGCGGGAGGCCCATGAACTTGACCAGCGGCTCCCTCACGCGACACTCAAGGTATTCGCCCAGCATGGGCACAACCTGCATGCGGAGATGCCAGAAGAGCTCTCAAAAGAAATCGTAAAGTTTCTCTCCTAAGAATGGAGCAATTTTTCCTCGGTTCTCTTTTGGTGTTCTGGCTTATCAGGGCCGCGAAAGCATCCCTGTTCTGGCTGTCTTTGTGGCAGGTCAAATCCTACCAAGTTGGGAGATTCTTGGATCATTTTCGCACCGCGCAGGGAAAGAAACTGCTTCTGTATCCGCTTCTCGGGGTAAAGGTTATCGGCCTTTCTCTTTTTTTCGCCTTTGATTCCCCATTCATCCCGTTGCTGTTTTTATTCCTTGTGTATGGGGCAGAAGCAGGGAAAACAGTACTGGATGTCATGGGGAGGAGGATCCGCGTTCCTGTGCTCACGAGTAAATCCATTCCGCTGATCGGGATTGCCCTGGGACTCGTGTTTCTTGTTCTTTTCGCAACGCGGGACCCGAGGGTCCTTGTCTTATATGATATTTTTATCCCTCTTGTTGTGTTTCTGATCGTATCAGCTCTCCAGCCTTTCAATCTGATTGCGCGTGAGCTTCTGATTCTCCGTCCTGCCAGAAAAAGACGGGCGCAATTTCCCAACCTCATTACCATCGGCATTACCGGTTCCTACGGGAAGACAACAACCAAAGAAATTCTTTCTCATATTCTTTCCGCAAAGTATGCTGTTCTGAAAACCCCAGAGCACCTCAATTCTGAGGTGGGAATAGCAAGAACCATCTTGAAAGATCTCAAGCGGGAACACCAGGTGTTTGTATGTGAAATGGGGGCGTACAAGAAAGGAGAAATTGCCATGTTTTCTAAAATATCCCAACCCACTATGGGAATTGTGACGGGAGTTAATGAGCAGCATTTAGCTACCTTTGGCTCCATGAAAAACCTCTTGAGCGGGGAGGGGGGAAAAGAGTTAGTGTCTTCTCTGCCGAATGGGGGAGTGCTTGTAGTGAATGGCAATAACGCGTACGCGAGGGATCTTGAAGCTCCCAAGCTGAAGAAGAAAACAGCGGGATTTTCCAGAGCATACGATGTTTGGGCGGAAGGCGTACAACAGCAGAAAACAAGTATTTCTTTTCTTGCCCATTCCAGAGATGGAGACTCTGCCGCGTTCACCGTGAATCTCCTGGGCGGCCACAACGTGGAAAATATTCTTGTGTCCGCAAGTCTCGCCAAAGAGCTGGGAATGAGCATGCGAGAGATCGCGGAACGCTGTAAGAGTATCGTGCCTGAACTGGGCGCTTTGAAATTGCGGAAGAGCAGAGAAGGAATGAACGTGGTGGACTCCACGTATTCTGCGAATCCGGACGGGGTGCGCGCGTCCCTGGAATATCTTGCGGTATGGCCCGGCAAAAAAGCGATTGTCCTGCCTTCTCTTATTGAACTGGGGGAGGCTTCTGCGGATGTCCATCAGAATATAGGGGAGAAGATAGGAGAGGTATGCAGCTTGGCAATTGTCACCACAGCTGATCATTTCAATGAATTGAAGGCAGGGGCGATCAAGGCAGGAATGACAGAAAAGAGTGTGATCATGAGCGCCAATCCCCAGGCAATTCTTGAGCGCTTAAAAAGCCTGAGAGGGCCAGAAGATATTATTCTTTTAGAGGGAGGAAAAGAAAGCGCGACGCAGACAGAACTGAAGCGTTTGCTGTTTTCATAACGCCATGAATTCGTATCGTATTCGTCCCATATCCATTTCTCTTTCTCCCAATACTGAGCGGGATGATATTCTGCTTGCTGGAGCATTGCTTTTCCAGCTCTGGCGGTGGAAAAAGGGAAAAGGAACAGAACTTTTGGAGAAAGAATTCGCAAACCGCGTAGGGATGCGCCACGCCCTCTCTTTTAACAGCGGTAGATCAGCTCTTATGGCGGTTCTTCATGCTTTAAACTTTGAAAAGGGAAGCGAGGTGGCATTGCAGGCCTTCACGTGCAACGCGGTTCCTAATCCTGTCCGCTGGTCAGGACTGACGCCTCTCTTTATTGATTGCGCAAAAGATGATTACAACATGGATGTCCAGGATCTTGAGCGCAAGATTACCCCCCGCACAAAGGCGGTTATCGTGCAGCATACCTTTGGCATTCCAGCTGACATGGACGCTATCGCGAAAATATGCGGCGAGAGAAACCTTATTCTCATTGAAGACTGCGCGCACGCTTTGGGAGCAACCTATAAAGGAAAACCAGTAGGAACAATAGGGGACATCTCTTTCTTTAGTTTTTCGCGGGATAAGGTGATTTCCTCAGTATATGGGGGCATGGTTGCCACAAACAATGAAGCGTGGGCGGAGCGCGTGAAAGAGTTCCAAGAGCGCGCGGGATACCCGGGGCTCTTCTGGATAAAGCAGCAGCTGCTGCATCCTGTTCTCATGAACACTCTTGTTCTGCCTTTTTACGGAATCTTTGGAAAGTATATACTGGT
The DNA here is from genome assembly GCA_030688685.1 of Candidatus Yanofskyibacteriota bacterium. GTDB lineage: Bacteria > Patescibacteriota > Minisyncoccia > Minisyncoccales > UBA10102 > JAUYJF01. The sequence continues at coordinate 11,742 of JAUYJF010000002.1, forward strand.
GCTCTTTCAGAGTCTTCATCTGTTTTCAAAGGCGGTTCATTGGAAAGAGAAAAAAGGGGAGAAGCCGGCGTATTTTCCCAAGCGCATGCCCAATGCCCTGGCTGTTCTTGCCCTCCAGCAACTCAAGAAGCTTGAGCGGTTCAACCAGCACAGAAAAGAGATTGCCGAATTTTATTCGCGGGAGTTACATGATACTCAATACTCAATACCAGATACTAAATACCAAGACGGCAGTATCTTTTTACGTTATCCTGTGCGTCATGCCCGCGCTCACGAGATTATCCGCAAGGCATGGAAGAAAGGCATACTCTTGGGGGATTGGTACACCACTCCTATAGATCCCCACGACACAAAAGCTGAATCCTGTGGATATGTTGCTGGTTCGTGTCCTATTGCGGAAGAGCTTTCACAAGAAACGCTCAACCTTCCCACGCACATCCGCATATCCAAAAAAGACGCGGAGAGGATCATTCAGTTTCTTAGAGCATTCAAAATGTAATTCGCTTGGATCATGGCGGAGGCATTGAAAAAGTGAGGAAAGTGTGGTACGCATATCCTAGACACAGCGCTTATTTTGGGATTAGGAGGGTAGGGCATGCTGGATCAAGTTGCTATGCCGGCGGAGGGTGCTGAATTTCCCCTAGGTTTCTGCGATAGTTCTTCTCCTCCTTTCCTGTTTGCCGGATTCAGTTCTCGTGGCTGGAGGTATGTCGGTCCCCCGCCATCGCAGAGGAGGGTAATTAAGGCGAAGCTTGTTCGCCTCGGCTCCGCGCGAGACCTCAGAGAGGCGAGGCAAATCGCCGACGAGATGGATTATTCCCTCGTGAGCGATCGGGCGCAAGAGCCCTTTACAGCCCTATTTCCGCGTCCGGCACAAAAAGGGCTCGTGATCTTTGGCGGCTCTGAGTGGGAAAATGCACTCGGTCGGTTATTTGTGGTTTGTATCCGTGTCTCAGAGGGCGCATGGAACCTCTTCCTTCGTCCTTCTGACGAGCTCTTCGGTGAATTCTGCCTCTGGATGGCAGGAAAAAAAGAAGGAACATAAACTCTGACCAAAGATTCCCTTGGTGAGCTTGCTCACCAAGGGGATTTTCTTTTTCAGAGCTTCAAAAAGAGGCCGCAAAATGGTATGTGTTAAACAATGGAGATACGGGAGGTTCCAAACAAAGAAGAATGGGAAGAGTTTCTCGCGGCGTGTAAGGAAAAGACCTTTTTGCAGTCATGGCAATGGGGAGAATTTCAAAACACGATGCGGGGAAAGGCATGGTATTTCGGAATATATGAAAGAAGCGTTCTTGTTGCCGCGGCTCTTTGTGTTCGGGTGCGGGCAAAGCGCGGATCTTTTCTTTTGTTTCCCCATGGTCCTGTAGTCAAAATGCAAAATGCAAATCTCAAAGATCAAAATGACAATGTAAAATTCAAAATTCTTGAGACACTCCTTGAAAAACTCAGAGAAATTGCAAACAAGGAAGACGTGAACTTTATCCGCGTAAACCCCATATGGGAGCGCAATGAGGAGAACAGCCGTCTCTTTTCTGCTTTTGGATTCAGGAGGGCGCCTATCCAGATGCACCCTGAGGCCTCATGGAAATTGGATATCTCTCTTTCAGAAGAAGGGTTGCTCTCTGCAATGCGCAAGACAACCAGATACCTGATTCGCCAAACGCAAAAAAATGAAGATATCCAAATAAGGCAGAGCGCGGATCTCAAAGACGTGGAGGTATTCAGCAAACTCCACGAAAAAGTTTCCGCGCGTCAGAATTTCGTCCCATTTTCTCTTGAGTACCTCAAGAACGAATTTTCATCTTTTTCAAAAGATAGCAATATTTCCTTGTTTATTGGAACGGTCAAGGGGGAAATCGCCGCCATGTCCTTTGTGGTGTTCTGGTCGGGTATCGGGTTTTATCATCATGCCGCGTCTCTTCCAGAGTACGCAAAGCTTTCCATTCCGTATCTGCTCCAATGGGAAGCGATCCGGGAAGCGAAAAGGAGAGGGTGCGCCCTGTATGATTTCTGGGGGTACGTGGATCCAAAAACCCATCCCAACCATGGCTGGGCCGGCCCTACGCTCTTTAAGATGGGATTTGGAGGCGCGGCCCATGAATATGTGCATACCCAGGATTTGCCTTTAACCTGGAAGTACTGGCCGACTGCTTTCTTTGAAGCATTCAGAAAAATGAAAAGGGGATTGTGATCCATACCCATGAAAGGAAGTTATAGAAGCCCAAAACGCATACGCAAAAAAAAGAGCGCGGCCAGCAGATTCATGAAGATCGCGAGAAACCCTTTCGCGTGGGGAGGATTTCTTTTTGTTCTCTGCGGAGTTGGGGTCTGGTATGGGGCGGCTTTCTCTGAGGCGGCGCAGGTGAAGACTGTTACGGTGTCTGGGGCCGCGACGCTTAAGCAGGAGGAATTGGAGTCTGCTGCCTGGGCTCTTCTCCCTCGGCAGGTTTTATTTGGAAGAACGGCAAGTATTCTGCTGGTAGACACAGGCGCCGTGCAAGAGGGGATTCTGCGGTATGACCCGATTATCTCGGATGTTACGTTGCGGCGAAGCATTTGGGGGCGCGCTCTGCGTTTTCATATTCAAGAAAGAACACAGGAAGCACGGTGGTGTCAGCAGGAATGCTACTCTGTAGACAAACAGGGTGTGGTATTCCGGGCAACAGCATCCCGCGAGGATCCTATATTGGTGGTTTCTGGAATTGAGCGCGCGGAACTTGGAGCAAGGATCCTTGAGGAGCAGGTCATGGCTCCTCTTTTGGCATTCTCTGATCTTCTTTCGCATTCTGCCATCTTCCAGACAGAGCTCATTTCCATTGAGTCGCTGGATCCTTCTCAAAGGGAAAAGGCGGTAGCTCGGAGTTCTGAGGGCTGGGATATTTTCTTTGACCTTGACTCTGACATTGATTGGCAAGCCTCAAAAGCGCTCGCGGTTTTAGAGCATAAAATATCAAAAGAAGAGCGAAGGCGTCTCCAATATATTGACGTACGGTTTGGCGATCAGGCCTATATGTACCCTGGGGACTTGACAAACTAGCAAAAGTATTTTATAATGCACCCAAGATTGCACAATAGGAGGAAGAGATGCCTGAGAGCGCAGTAGACCTTTTCAAGCGGGCAGCCCTAGCGACTGAACAGGAAATCCAGGAGGTCAAGGGCCAGGAGGATCAGCTCCGGGCGAAGGTCCATAACCTGATCCTCGGGGCGATGGAGGCCGTTCGCCCCTTCATCATGAAGGGGCATATCCAAGACCTCGGATTCAGCAACCTCACCCTAAGCCCCACAAGAGGGCTACGGAGAAACAATCATGGTGCCTCACAGAAGGACATCCTCCGGAGCATGGGGATACAGGGTCATCTGACCCTCCTGAAGGTCCTCCTCCAGTTGTTCAAGGGATATGTGGAGGTATCCAGGGAGAAGGTCACGGCCAGGAGGGCCGAAACAGAGCGGGTCAAGAACCAGATTGATGAGTTCGCTCGAGAACTCGAGCGACTCGCCAACTAGCAAGGGTGCGGAGTGCGGGGCACACACCCCGCACTCCGCACTCGCGATAACACATTTACAGATGTGTTATTTTATTTCATAAAGCAAGATAGAGGTGCCGGCCTGGTCTACGGGTTCATGGGCCGAAAGCCAGCCATAGTACGTTGTGTCCTGGTCATATCCTGGGGCTTGCTTTGAAGATCCTCCCTTCAGCTCATTGAGAGAGATTGCGATCCATCCGCCTTCCTCTTGCGCTTCTTTGCACGTTCTCTGCTTTTCTTCTCTCTGGTCAGAGCAATTCATTTCAAGGTATTTTTCTCCCAGCCAGTAAGAAGGAGACTCGCCTCCAAAGTAGTGAAGCCGGAGTTTTTCAATATTGTGCTCCTCAACTTTTTCCAGGAGGCGGTAGAAATCCTGCCCCCAGTCATAGTTGGAATCCACCGCAACCTCGTGTCCGCTCCGGGTCCCTCCCGCTGACTCATTGTAGAAGGAAATGAAATGGGGAAAGGCGCTCAGAGAAGAGAACGCGTACCAAGAAAAGAGAAGGGTGGCACCGCCAAAGAATAGTATTCGCGCGCGCATTCCCTCAAAGAATGGGAAGAGCCGGTTTCCTGCCCAGGCAATCAGCAGGTACGTAAAGGGGAGAACAGGAAGGATATGGCGTACCCCAATGTTCAGGTTTCCTGAAAGGGTAACTGCCCAGTAGATGGAGATAAAGATTACCGCCCCCCAAATGTCCAAAGGGATATTCCGTATCATGGAACGGAATCGCAGAAGCGCCAACAGGAGAAGCAGCAGGGTAAGGACGTGAAGAGCAAGAGGAATCTTGGTGAGGTACATGGTGGGGAAATACGAGAGTTTCCCGCCAGAGAACACTTCCCCCATAAAGTACGTGGTGTTTCCAAAAGAGCTGCGCTGGCTCGCCATAAGCGCTCCTCTGGCGTATTGGGCAATGGGGCGCAGAAGCGGTTTGTCTGACATCCAGATTGCCGCTTGTTCTGAGGCGGTTATTTCTCCGGGAGAAAGATCTGCTATGGTGTCCCGCGTTTGGCGCTCTTGGGGATAATTCCAGATATGGAACTGATACACCGGCCAGATCACGAGAAAGAGAGCAACGAAGCCTGCTGCCACAGAAAAAGATACGTATTTTGCTGTTTCGCGCCACTGGTTTGAGAGAAGTATATGGAGGATGGTAAGAATCCCCAGAGAAGGAATGAGAAGGATCATGCTGAATTTCAAGAGAAGAGCTATGCCCAAAGCAAATCCCGCCAGAAGAACATTCTTTGAAGTGGGGTTTTTCAAGAAAGACACCCAGGCAATGATCGCGAGGACAGCTCCCAGGGCCGCGGGAACATCCGTGGTGACCAGCCGCCCGTGAGCAAGAAGCGTGGGGGAGAAAGAAAAGAGAAAGAGAGCCGCAAGGGCTGCCTTGTCTCCGGCAATCTTGCGCGTCCAGCAAAAGAGCATCCATCCGCAGAGGAGAAGGAGCAGGATCATGGGAACTCGCGACCAGAAGATAATCTGTCTCGGGTCGTTCCCGGATTCATAGAGGAACTCGGTTCCCAGGTTGAACTGCACCCACCAGGCGGGAGGGTCTTCCTGCTGCCACCATGGGCTTTCTGTTGGGAAGTTGAGATTAAGGAAGAGGAGGGGAAAAGCTGAAATATCTTTCGCGAGCGGAGGATGTTCAGGATTCACGCGGTAGTCCTGCTGGGTAAGGTACGAGTAGCCGGCCGGGATATGGGCGAGTTCATCAAAGGTAAGGGCGTCCTGTTTCATGCTCAAGAGCGCGAGAATCCCCATGATTCCCAAAAGCACTCCCGCTGTGATGGATGTCTTATTGAATTTCATAGATCCAGATTCGTTCTCGTTCATGGAGTATTCCATTGGGATACTGTTCTCGCGCAAGAGCAAGGAAACGTGCCTCTTTATTCATGGTAAAGAGAAGATCGCCTGGCATAAATACGGTTGTGGCAACTTCTTCCGGATGCAAGTAGATGGCTTCCTGCCGATTCTCGGTGTACTGAATGAATCTCGGGACCTCGCGGGGCAAATCTCCTTCTGACATAACCACGTACTTTTGGATTTCTTTGGGATAGGAATTAAGTTCATGCCCCACATCCATAAAACGGAGGGTAAAGGACTCTTCCAGCTCAGGGCTTTGCTTCCATAGAATAAAATAGGAGTGAAAGGAGAGGAGTGTTGTTCCCAGAAGAACAAGGGAAATTGCTCCAGCTTGCATGTATTGCCCGCGGGGAAGCCGCAAAAGAAACCGGAAGGAGATAAGCGCGCCAAACCCCGCCAAGAGATACAATGCGGGAATCATGCCAATAACCCGTAAAGCATGCGGGATACCCTCGGAGGTGAGAACTCCCGGGAGAAGCAAAAAGAAAAGCCAAGCAAGCACGAACGCACCAATAAGGAAGGCGCGGGACGCCTCACCCTGCATTCTGGTTTTCACCAGGACAGCAAAGGCTTTGATGGTGTTTGCCATAAACGCTCCCAATCCAATAAGGAAGAAAATGCCAACCACGGCCGGGAGCTGAGCCTGGCCCGCAACATTGTGGCGCCAATTCTGGTCTCCCGCGATATTGAACATCGCAAGGTGTTTGAGGGTGCTTTCCCCAAGGGCCTTCAAAGGCTGTTCCTGCGCGAATACGGAAATACCGCTTGCCCGGAAGAGAAAGTCTTCGGGAGTATTCAAGAAGTGCCAAAGAATAGGGGATGCTGAGAGAAGCGCGAAGAGAGAAAACGCGCTTGCTTTGAAAAGGAACTCCTTTCCCCAACGCTCTTTTATCGCGAGGATAAGCCAGAGAAGGAGGGCGAGGGCTACGGCGAGAGCGCCGAGCCGAAAACTGATATACGTGTGGAATCCCAGTCCAAAGATGAGCCCCGCGAGAATAAAGTCTAGAATTTTCTTTGTGCGCATTCCCCGGAATAGGAAGTAGGAGGAGAACACAAGAACAAGAGGAAGAAGAATAGCCCGGAACCCTATTCTGCTGAACATAATATGCCATACGGAAACCGCGAGGAAGAATGAAGACAAGAGAGCGATCTTTGCGGCATGTATTCGCGTAGCGGCAATCTGTCCAAAGAGCTCGCGAGTAAGCAGGAACTGCCCCAGCACCGTAAGGATTCCTATGAGAGCGGGAACAATCTTAAAGGCCCAAACGCTGACGCCAAACAATCCAAACGCGAAGGAAATAAGGAGAAAGAAGAATCCCTCTCTTCCGTGATTCTCAGGATAAAACACCTGAAACTCTCCGGTTTGTAAAATCTCCACCGCCGTGGTGGCGTTAATGGCTTCATCCGGCCAAAGTCCGGGAGGAAGCGTGTCTAATTGCCAAAGACGAAAGAAGGACGCAAGCAGGAGAATACCCAGAAGAGCAAAGAGAACGCCCTTTGATTTCACCATGTTTGAAAGCATTCCAGAATTGTACCAGATTATTTTGCAAGTTTCTAATTAGCTTTTTGGTTTCCCCTCATATCTCTGTAACAAGAAACATTGACAAAATAGTTTTATAATGTATAATACATTTAGAGTTTGCCAGGAGTAGTAGAAGTGAAAAAGCTCTTTGTTTCTGTAGTGATCGCGACCCTGGTCGCGGCAACGATGATAGGCAGGGTGCCTCCTGTAGATACTCGTGATGGGTCTGTCAACTTCTCGTATTACCTTATTGAGGTGAAACGGGGGGAGACAGAGGGAGAAATACTGGTAAGCATGCCTCCGGGTGTGCATATCAGTGGATCTGCGGGGTTTTCTTCCGTGGCAGCTGGACTAGCAATCTTGCCAATCAAGGCTGACACTGGGGTACTTTGGTTACATGCCCCTAAGGGCATGGAATTTCAACCGGGCGTGTTTCCAAGTACTACGCAGTATGCCATGCAGCAACTCAGATAGAGAAAAGGGGCGAGGGAGATATGAACTCCCTCGCCCTGAACAGTATTAGCAGTCAACCCCATTGACTGCTAGTTTTTTTATGGTAGCATAGTCTTAATGCCCCAGACGGTTCGCCAGCAAGAAATCCTGGAAGCAATTATAGAAGAGCATATCAAGAGAGCGAGTCCCGTAAGTTCGCAGGTTTTAGGTGAGGCACGGGATTTCGGGCTTTCTTCAGCTACCCTGAGAAGTGAGATGGCAAATCTCACCGAGCAAGGGTTTCTTGCCCAGCCCCATACGGCCGCGGGGCGCGTTCCCACCGATAAGGGATACCGCTTCTATGTAGATAGTATTCTTGAGGAGCAGAAGGGAAAGCGCAGCTTTGAGCGCTTGCTTCAGGAAATGGAAGATGAAATCCAGATCCTGCAATCCCTGACCCGGCTTTTGCGCGCTTCTGCCTCGGGGCTTACTATTGCCTACCTTTCTGACCGAGAATTCTTTTGGAAAGAAGGGTGGGAGGAGGTGCTGGAAGAGCCGGAATTTGAAGAACATGAAACGGTTGAGAGTTTCCTGCGTTTTCTGCAGGATTTGGAGAACGCGTTCGCGCAAGAGCATCTTTCTGCCGGAGAATTGCAGGTGTATATCGGGAAAGAGAACCCCTTTTCTCCGGTTGAAGATTTTAGTATTATAGTGAGCGGGCTGCGTCTTCCCAAAAGGCAGACAGGGGTTCTCGCGTTAGCAGGCCCCAAGCGCATGGCGTACCCGGAGAACATTGGCGCCTTGCGCCAGCTTCTCTGGTATTTTCAATAACATCTATGGAAGCAAAAAAAGAACAAACAAAGGAGCAAATTCTCGCAGATCTCGAAGAATGCAGAAAGCAGGCGGATGAGTATTTGCAGGGGTGGCAGAGGGAGCGCGCTGACGCGCAAAACGTAAAAAAAGAGATGCGGGAATACGCGGAAGCCCTTGCCCAGCACACCCGCGAATCGCTGTTTGAAGAATTATTCAGTGTATTGGATAATCTGGACCGGGCAGAGTCAGCGCTCAATGAAAAGGAGAAACAGACAAGCGTGACCCAGGGGTTTCTCTATATCGCCCGGCAGCTTCGGGATGTTCTGGCGCGGCACGGGGTGCGGGAGATACCAACAGAAAAATGCCAGATGTTTGATCCTGCCATCCATGAGGCCGTGCAGGAAGTGGAAGAGGAAGGCATGGATCCGGGAACAATCCTGGAAGTGCTTGAGAAGGGATACACGCGGGAAGGAAAACTTCTCCGACCCGCAAAAGTTACAGTCGTAAAATAATATTCACGTATATCACTATGGCAAAAATTCTCGGAATTGACTTGGGTACTACATTCTCCGCCATGGCAGTCATGGAAGGAGGGGAGGCGAAGATTATTGAGAACCGCGAGGGAGCCAGGACAACCGCTTCTGTGGCTGCTCTCTCCAAAACCGGGGAAATACTCGTTGGGGTGCAGGCGCGCCGCCAGCAGGTTACAAATCCCAAGAATACGGTGTTCCAGGTAAAGCGTTTGATTGGAAGAAGATTTTCTGACACTGAAGTTCAGCAGGACCGAAAACTGCTTCCCTATGAGATTCGCGAAGGCCAGGACGGGGGAATAGAAGTGCGGATGGGGGAAAAATGGTACCGGCCCGCTGAAATTTCCGCCATGATTCTCCGCAAGCTGAAAGCGGACGCGGAAGACAAATTGGGGGAAAAAATCACAGAAGCCATTATTACTGTTCCCGCCTATTTTGACGACAGTCAGAGAAAGGCAACCAAAGTTGCGGGAGAGATCGCGGGCTTGGACGTAAAGCGCGTGATCAATGAACCCACCGCGGCAGCTCTTGCCTATGGGCTTAATAAGAAAAAAGACGAGCGCATTATTGTGTACGATTTCGGAGGGGGAACATTTGATATCTCCATCCTTGAGGTTTCAGAGGACACTATTGAGGTAAAAGCAACAGGAGGAGATACGCATTTGGGCGGAGAGGATTTTGACCAGAAAATCGTGGAATGGCTCATTGCGGAATTCAAGAAAGACGAGGGCATTGACCTGGGCCAGGATCCCTTGGCGCTCCAGCGCCTGAAAGAAGCGGCGGAACGAGCCAAGATTGAGTTGTCCACCGCTCTGGAGACAGACATTAATCTCCCGTTCATCAGTTCTGATAGCGCGGGTCCCAAGCATCTCCTGTATAAACTGACACGCGCCCAGCTGGAGAACATGGTGCAGGCGTACATTGATAAGTCCACACAGCTTCTCCAGTCAACGCTGCAGGAGGCAAAATTGAGCGCGCAAGACATCGACGAGGTTATCTTAGTGGGAGGTCAGACCCGTATGCCCGCCATTCAAGAAGCAGTGAAAGGATTGCTGGGGAAAGAACCCAACAAATCCATTAATCCTGATGAGGTGGTGGCGTTGGGAGCCGCTATCCAGGGAGGCATACTGGAGGGGTCAGTGCGCGATGTTCTTCTTTTGGATGTGACTCCTTTGTCTCTCGGTATTGAAACTTTAGGAGGACGCAACACGGTGCTTATTCCCAAGAATACCACGATCCCTACTTCAAAGAGCCAAATCTTCTCCACGGCAGCTGACAACCAAACATCGGTGGAGGTTCATGTGGTGCAGGGAGAACGTCCTCTCGCTCCAGACAACAAATCGCTGGGCAGGTTTATTCTGGAAGGCATTCCGCCTGCTCCCCGGGGGGTTCCCCAGGTTGAAGTTGTCTTTGATATTAACGCTGACGGCATCCTGAACGTAACGGCTCGCGAAAAGACCTCCAATAAGAGCCAGTCCATTCGCATTGAGGGAAGCACGGGTATCTCAGAAGAAGAAGTGGAGCGCTTGCGCAGCGAGGCGGAATTGCACGCGGAAGAGGATCGCAAAAAAGAAGAACTCATTGAGGCAAAGAATAACGCTGAAGCTCTTCTCTATACCGCGGAAAAATCTCTAAGAGAAGCGGGAGAGAAGGTGCCCCAGGACGTGAAAAAGGAGGTGGAAGAGAAGATTTCCGGCTTGAAGCAGGTCAAGGACAATGGTACACTGGATGAAGTGAAAAAAGCGGCAGAGGAGCTTTCTCAAACGCTTCAGAAAATCGGAAGCGCGATGTATTCTTCTTCCGCGGGAGCTGTGCCAGACACCCAGAACCCAGAACAGGGACCTGAGGAGAAGAAAGACGAAAACGAAGGTTCCGACGAGAACACGCGATAAGAAGGAAGTTCTCCTTGCCTGTTTCTCACTCTTATGTACCTATGAAGGACTACTATAAAATTCTTGGCGTTGCCAAAAACGCCACAGACACCGATATTAAGAAGGCGTATCGCCGCCTTGCCCACAAGTATCACCCCGATAAAGGGGGAGACGCGCAGAAGTTCAATGAAATAAGCGAGGCCTATCAGGTGCTTTCCGATCAAGACAAGAGATCTCAGTACGACAAGTTCGGAAAAACCTTTGAAGGTCCGGGATTTCAGGGAGCAGGGCCCGGAGGGTTCCGCTGGGGATGGGGACAGCCCAGCTCAGACTTTGGGTTTGAAGAGGAAGGGGGCGCTTCCTTTGATTTCCAGGATCTCGGAGACATGTTTGAGGAATTTTTTGGCGGTGGCCACGTTCACAAGAATACCAAGAAAGGAAAAGATATTGAAATTGAACTCGAGATCTCTCTGGAAAAGGCATTCTCTGGCGGGGAAGAGAGAATCGTGCTCTCACACCTTCAGCAGTGCGCGAGATGCCAAGGAGTGGGGGCAGAGCCCGGCGCTCAGGTAAAAGAATGCCTCATGTGCCGCGGAAGCGGAGAAGTCCAGGAGATCAAACGCACCGTGTTTGGGTCTTTCACCAGAGTTTCCACATGCCCTTCGTGCGCCGGAGAAGGATTAACGCCAGAACGCCTGTGTAACGTATGCAAAGGAGAGGGGAGGATTCAGAATGAGGAGGAGGTGCTCGTTCGGATCCCCGCCGGCATTGATTCTCACCAGATTCTGCGCATGGAAGGAAAAGGAGACGCGGGAAGACGCAAAGGAAAAGCAGGGGATCTCTATGTCCGCATTCTGGTAAAGCCTCACGCGATATTCACGCGCAAAGGAGATGATGTATCTGTAACCGTTCCTATTCTTTTGTCTCAAGCTGTATTGGGAGACGACATCCAGGTTCCCACAATTGATGGGCAAACCGTGCAGTTGAAGATTCCGGCGGGAACTGAGTCCGGGAAGGTGTTTCGCATTCCCGGAAAGGGAATTCCTCATTATGGATCCTGGGGGAACGGGAGCCTCCATGTCCGCGTGGAAATTCAGGTTCCCAAAAAGCTCACGAAAGAACAGAAGGATCTCTTGGATCGGTTGAAAAAGGAGGGATTGTAGGGTATAATCTCTATGCGCAGAGTATGTGCGCATGCCTCGGTAGCTCAATTGGTAGAGCAGGTCCCTTTTAAGGACAAGGTTTGTGGGTTCGACCCCCACCCGGGGCACTCTCGTTATGGAGAAGACCTCTCAGCAACTGATTGATGAATGTCAAACTCTGAGACGGCGCGGCTTTACACTTGGGGAAATCATGAGAGCGACTGGTTTGCCCAGGACTACGGTGTACGGTTATATCTCTCGATTCCCTCTGTCTCCGGACATAAAGCAGCGGCTCATTAGGCAGCATACCGAAAGGATTAACGCGTTTAATCATGCGCAAAGGGGACACGCGCGGTCAGGAAGGAATTTCCGGAGACCTCAACAATGGTCCCGCGATTTGATCTTCTTGGTAGCTCACTTTATGTTTGATGGAAGAATATGTCATGAAGGTTGTCACTATTACAACAGAAGCGATTTTCTTATACAGGAAATGCGAGAAAAATCGTTGAAGAATTTTAAACTAGAGTCAAAAATTGAGCTGCGAAAGGGTGGGGTGAAAGCTCTTAGCTACTACAACGTGGAGTTTGGAGAGTACATACGAGAGAAGGCCCTGGAGCTTCGTGTACACATCCGTTTGAGCTCCTTAGAAGAGAAACGTGTTTTTCTTCAATCCTTTTTTGATGACGAGGGAAATATAAGTTTCAATATCAAGAGAAGCAAAAGACAAGTGCGTGGGTTTCAGTACGACTTATCCCTTTTACGGATAGTACGGATACTTCTCATGGATTTTGGCATACCGAGTACAGTAGATGAGACATATAAGGAGATTATTATTTCCCGGAAAGGAAATCTCATGAAGTTTCGAGATTTCATAAATTTCTCTGAAGGAATATATATCAATCCCGAAAGAACGAATAGTATCTGGAAAAGGGAATTGTCAAAACGACAACTTCTCAATATGGCAATAGAGAGCTACCGCCCCTTGGGCGCGCCAGGAGTACACAAGAGCCCCCGTTTCTCATGAGAAACCCCTAAATGGCATGAAGGCAGTGTCAATCAACATTTCAACGCAGAAATCTCCTGAAAAACAACATACAATGCAAAGTGAAAGGGCCTATGACTTTGTATCATAAGCCCTTTCAAAGAGCTGTTGTTATTCCGGCATCCACTCAACTACCTCCCTGACTCCGACTATTCTGCTTTTTCCATTTGGGAGGGTGAAGCTAACAATGTCACCCACCTTTTTCCCGCGAAGCGCCTTTCCCAGAGGGGATTGGTCGCTAATGCGGAAGACTCCATCATAGCTCCCGTCATTGACCATCACATAGCTGTCCTCCCTTTCTGTGGTCATGTCCACTATTCTGAATTTCGTTCCAGGACCGATTGGAATCTTCAGGATCTTTGCGGCATTTCCCATTACTTCTCCTTTCTTTCTGGGCATGTAGCAAGATGCCAATTTATCATATGAGAAAATGAAGAAAAGGACAAGACGAGCGCAAGAGTTGACATTTTGTTGATACTGTGGTAAATATACTTTGGTACTTATCTTAGAAAGAATCGGAGGGAGAAATGGAACTAATCCATTTTGTCGCGCAGTATTGGTGTGCTGTATGTTCTCGCCTCATTGGCGGGTACATACAGAGCACAATCCCGTTTGTAGTCAAGAACGCAGAGACGGACGGGGAGCGCAAAATCAGCTTCGGGGAGAGCAGTTTTATTTCCTTGAATACCTATTGCAAAGGTTGCGCATCTCTTCCGCCTTCGCGGGCGGTTGTGGTGTCATCAAGCTGCAAAGTTTGCAGTAAGGATACCACTTTCTCAGTGATTGATTCTCCTCTTATGCGGGTGCCTGAGGGAGAAGAGATACGAGTCCATGCTTCACAAAGATTGTTTCATGTATCTGCGATGTCTTGGTGTTCTCAGGAATGCCTTGACAAGCAGAGAGGAGACACAGAGATTGAGGTACGGGACATGAATCCTTTACCTCCTCTGTGAGAAGTATACTCAAATAAAGTCGGTGGCTGAAAAGCTGCCGACTTTCCCTTTCATGGGTTGAAGTTTTTGCGGCGTGTGCTAGAATGGCGCCATGAGTACTGGCCAGAGAGGATCCTCTCTTTTCTTTATTGTAGGGGCCATAATCTTCGCATTTAGCGTTGGGTTCTTGGTGGGGGGAGGATTACAAAAAGAACAGTATGTCGCGGGACTCGTAAACATTGAACAAGGCAAACCTGGAGCGGTGGATTTTTCCATGTTCTGGGATGCGTGGCGTGTTCTCCAGGAAAAGTACGCGGACGCGGATTCTCTGGATCTCCAGGCCATGGTACACGGTGCGATTTCCGGCATGGTGAAAAGCGTTGGGGATCCCTACACGGTGTTTATGGACCCAAAAGACACCAGGAAGTTCATGGAGGACATCGAAGGAACCTTTGAAGGCGTGGGGATGGAGATTGGCATACGGGACGGACTCTTGAAAGTGATCGCTCCCTTGGAACAAACTCCCGCCCAGAGAGCGGGTCTCAGGGCAGGGGACGCAATCTACGAGATTGACGGGGCAACCACAAGGGATATGACCGTGGACAAAGCGGTCTCCTTGATCCGGGGCCCAAAAGGCTCTACCGTCACCTTTACGGTTTTCCGGGACGGATGGAGCGACACCCGGGAATTCACGATTGAGCGTGGCGTGATTGAGGTGCCTTCGCTCCGCTGGGAACTCAAAGAGGGAAATGTGGCATATGTGCGCCTGTTCCACTTTTCCAAGAAAGCATCCGCGGATTTTCGGAAAGCGGCCTCTGAAATCCTTGCTTCCTCGGCTGACCGTATTGTTCTGGATCTCAGAAATAACCCGGGAGGATATCTGGAAGTTTCTCAGGAGATCGCGGGATGGTTCTTGGAGCCGGGAGCTCTCGTGACGATTGAAGATTTCGGATCCCAAGAGAAAAAGAGGGAATACCGGGCCCAGGGAAACGGAAGATTGGCATCCTACCCCATTGTCGTGCTCATGAACGAGGGATCAGCTTCTGCTTCTGAGATTTTGGCAGGGGCTCTCCGCGACAATAGGGGAGCTCTCCTCATTGGAACGCAATCTTTTGGAAAAGGGTCAGTACAGGAGCTGGACCGTCTTCGGAACGGAGCCTCCTTGAAGGTGACGGTCGCAAACTGGCTTACTCCCAACGGGCACCATATTACGGGAATAGGGCTGGAGCCGGATATTCAGCTCAACCTAACCGCGGAGGATTTTGAGAAGAATCTTGACCCCCAGCTTGACAAGGCACTTGAAGTTGTAAAAGATGTATGAGAATATAGGTGCTAGATTGCGGAATACATTATGAAAGTCATTCTTTTAAAGGACGTACAAAATATAGGCAAGCGTTTTGACATTAAGGAGGTGGCGGACGGACACGCGCGCAATTTTCTGATTCCCGAGGGTTTGGCCCGCCAGGCAACCAAGGACGCGGTCAAATGGGTGGAAGCGCAGAAGGAGCTTCTTACCAAACGAGCCGAGCAGGATCTCCAGAAATCCCAGGAAGTCGCTTCCCAGCTGGATGATCTTGAAGTTGTTCTCGCCGTGAAAGTGGGGGAGGAGGGACAATTATTTGAATCTATCACTGCCCAGAAGATCTCAGACCGTCTTCGGGAAATGAGCATTGACATAAAGAGGCACCAGATCAGATTGGATGCTCCAATCAAGGAAATTGGAGAATTCCCGGTCAAAGTGTCTCTGGACCACAACCTGGAAGCAACCATACGAGTAATCATCAGCGAGGCGGAGTAATTCTCCGTCTCTTGTTTATCCATTACGAAACAATGACACGGTACATCTTTGTCGCGGGCGGAGTTATTTCTGGAGTAGGAAAGGGGGTGGCAACAGCTTCCATCGGCAAGATTCTCCAGAGCAAGGGATTTCAGGTTTCCGCCATGAAGATTGACCCGTATGTGAACGTGGACGCGGGAACTCTCAACCCGTTAGAGCATGGAGAAGTATTTGTTACCAATGACGGAACGGAGTGCGACCAAGACGTCGGCAATTACGAGCGGTTCCTGAATCAGGATTTCAGCACCGCGAATTATCTGACAACCGGCCGTGTATACCAGTCGGTTATTGCCAAAGAGCGCAATCTTGAGTACGGCGGCAAAACCGTGGAGGTTGGCCTCCATATCCCAGAGGAAGTCATCTCGCGCCTTCAGCTGGTCGCAGAGCATGATCACGCGGATTTTGTGCTGGTGGAAGTGGGAGGCACGGTGGGAGACTACCAGAACGTGCTGTTTCTGGAAGCGGCTCGTCTTTTAAAGCGGAGAATACAGGAGAATGTGCTCTTTGTGCTGGTTACCTATCTCCCGGTTCCCGGAAACCTGGGGGAAATGAAGACCAAACCCACCCAGCACGCGGTGCGCGCCCTGAATGCCGCCGGTATTCAGCCAGATTTCATCCTGGCGCGTTCAGCTTTTCTCGTGGATGAGCCCAGAAAGCGCAAGATTTCAGATTTTTGCAACGTAGATCCCCAAGACGTTATTTCCGCTCCTGACGTGGAATCTATTTATGAGATCCCGGTGAATCTGGAGGAGGAAGATTTGGGGAATCGCATTCTTGAGAAGTTCCACATCAAGCCCCGGGAAAAAGACCTCGCGGACTGGAGAAAGCTCGTGGAGGTTATTGGCAAGAAAGGGAAACCGGAAGTGCGGATTGGAATTGTGGGGAAATACTTTGAGATCGGGGACTTTACGCTCATGGATTCCTATCTCTCCGTCATTGAGGCTTGCAAGGCGGCTGCCTGGCGGTTTTCTTCAGAGCCAAAGATCACCTGGCTGTCCGCTGAACAATACGAGAAGAATCCCGAGCAGGTTCAGGAACTTGAACAATATGATGGTGTTATCGTGCCGGGAGGATTTGGCACCAGGGGAGTTGAAGGAAAAATCAAGGCGATTGAATACTGCCGCACCCGCCAGATTCCTTATTTTGGGTTGTGCCTTGGTCTTCAGCTTGCCATCATTGAATTTGCGAGAAACGTGTGCGGCGTCAAAGACGCCACTTCCCGTGAGTTTGACGCGGATGCCGAGAATCCCGTTATTGATGTGATGGAAGAGCAGAAAGCGCTTCTTGCCGAAAAAAAATACGGAGCAACCATGCGCTTGGGAGCGTATGAAGCTGAACTCAAAAAAGACACCATTGCGTATGGCGCCTATAAGACAACAAAGATTTCAGAGAGGCACAGGCACAGGTATGAGGTAGAGAATTCATACCGCGATCTTTTAGAGCAGCACGGTTTTGTGATCTCAGGGGTAAACCCTCAGAGGAATCTCGTGGAAATTGGAGAACTTTCCAATCACCCATTTTTCCTGGGAACGCAGTTTCATCCGGAGCTTACATCCCGACCTCTTCAACCCCATCCGCTCTTTCTGGCTTTTCTGGAGGCCGCCATTAAGCGACGCGAGAAACAGGGTCAACGTGGATAATCTTGAGAATACGCTGCCTGTTGTTGAAATTCCGCTTGCGTTTTGTAGAGAATCGGACAACGCCATCGCGCAAGGCAAATAAGGTGTTGTCTCCGCCCTCTTTCACATTGGATCCCGCGGCAAATTGAGTTCCCCGCTGGCGAATGAGAACCTGTCCAACTTTTGCCCTCTGGCCCGCGAACAGCTTAACTCCCAGATATTTTGGCTCAGAATCCCGCGCGTTCCTACTTGTACCTGCAGCTTTTGTTGTTGACATACGAAAATATGGTAGCAAAACTCACGGAATTTGTCAAAATACACAAAAGGGATATCCTTCTCGGGTTGCTCGTGCTCTTGCTTTCTCTGCTGTCTTTTGGCATAGGATATCTGAAGGCCCGCGAGGACTTCAGACAGCCTCTTATTATTGAACTGCCCCATGACTAAGAAATTCGCGTTCTTTCAGGTTTCCCTTAAAATTCTTCTTAAGAAAAAGAACGGAAAGGTGCTTTTGCTCAGGGCCAGAAAGGGGGACATTGATCTTCCCGGCGGGCGTATTGACTCTGGAGAAGAGAAGAAGTCCCTGGAAGAGATCGTGAAAAGAGAAGTCCAGGAAGAGCTTGGGGGAGATATCGTATTCAAGCTGGGACGGCCGCTGTTCCAGTACCGCATCTATATGCATCGGACAAAGACGTATGAATTTGTCGTGGTGTATGAGGCGCAGCATCTGGAAGGGAAGATTACGCTTTCTGAGGAGCACAAAGAATACCTTTGGATCCATCCCCGCGCGCTTACCCTCCTTCCGGCTGATTTTCGCGTCCAGGATCAGGAAAAGAGCGGAGCATTTCGCGCGTACTTTGATACTTGGAGGAGCTTGCGTTCTTTGCCAAACCCAGGAAGAGAAAAGACGCCTCCTACGCTTGCGCCTTTCCCCGTGCATGAGAAAGCTTGATCGTCCCATCCTTCTCACAGGATCTATCGTTCAAGGGAGGGGAAGCGGGATGCGGTTTCCCACTGCTACCCTTCAAACGGATACAGAACTTCCAGAACCCGGAGTGTATGTGTCTCGCGTGATCCTGCGCGACCGGGCAGAATGGTATGAAGGGGCAACGTCCGTAGGGGTTGCCTCCACGGTGGGGGCGGTGAATCCTACGGTGGAAACGCATCTCTTTGATTTTACGGGAAATCTTGTGGGGGATCATGTGGAACTTGAGCTCCTCAGCTTTATTCGCCCAATGGAAACCTTTCGTTCCATGCGGGATATGGAGGAGGAGATTGAAAGGGATATCACGCTTGCGCGTGATTTCTTTCGTTCTGCCTAGCGGAAGACGGGAATCCCGCCCCCTTAAGAGTCTTCGCGTCCAATTATGGATCCGGTTCATGTCACGAAAAAAGAGATGAGCGGAGCAGAAGCTGTATGGGAGTTTGTGGTAGCTGTTGGCAGAGAAGACACCGATCTGATAGGATTTCTGGTATACTTGGAGAAAGCGTATTGGCAAGAGCTGACAAACGGGCTTCGTTCCCCAGAGGAGCTGGTAAAGAGCTCCTTTGAGTTTCTTCTCAAAAAAGAATCCAAATATCTGATTCTTCGTGAGTTTGATCTGCGGGATATCCAGGGCTTTTTCCCTGAGTATGAAGAGGAAATGAAGAAAATGTTGCATGTGCCTTCCTAAAAGGAACAAGGTCGCGCGAGAACAATAAACAAGTGATAATTGACAGTTGACGCGTACACATAAAGTCAAAAGTCACCTGTCACAATTCATTCGTCATCCAAAAATATGGCAGAACACGTTGTAAAAAAAGACGGAACCAAGGAACCCTTTGATGCGGCAAAGATTCGGCAGGCGATTACGCTCGCGGCTCAAGAGGCGGGAAAAGAAATAGATCAGCGGCTTATTGATAGGGTGACCCAGCCCGCCTTGAACTTCGCGGAAGACCGCCAAGAGGTGGCAACCAAGGAGTTGCGGGAGATTCTGTTGTCTGAGCTTGAAAAAGAAGCTCCGGAGATTGCGGCTGCTTGGCGGGCGCACGACCAGAAAAAGGGGAAGTAGACAAAGCGAGTTTTAAGAACAAGATGGTCCCGCGCCGTCTTGTTCTTTTTTTTGTCATATTCTGGTCAAAGAAAGCGTCGCTATTAGTAGAAAGGTCTCAGGCGAGGATCCTCCATCTTCGTATGCCCAAGAACATATTCACGCTTCTCTTCATTACGATTGTGCTCGCGGTGATTGCTGGAGTTGTGTTTGTGGTAACACGCCCCGGAATGGGGTGAATGTATGAATGCGTATCTGAATGAAATAAAGCCGTACCTGGGGCTCGCGTTCCTCGTGTTCGCGGGAGCTTCCGCGTTCGGGTACGTTCTTGCCTTCCTGGATCCTACAGAAACCCTTCATGTCCAGAGGGGAGTATATGAGCAGGCGCGTCCCTTGCTTGATCTGCAGAGCTGGCAGATCGCCCTCCTGATTTTCCTGAACAACAGCATCAAGGTCTTTTTCTCCATGGCGCTGGGGCTGGTGTTCGCGTTTGTTCCCATTCTGTTCCTCTTTGTAAACGGCCAGCTTCTCGGAACCTTCGCGTTTCTCGTGCAGGACAGCCTCGGATGGGGCTTTTTTACCACAGGCATCATTCCGCATGGAATCATAGAAATTCCGGCGGTTCTTGTTGGCGCAGCTTTCGGGATCCGATTAGGGTTCCTCGCTTTTTCTAAGCTCTTTGGGCCAAAGAGCGAGATAAGTCTCAAGCAAGAAATAAAGCGCGCCGTCTCCTTCTATCTGCGGGTTCTTCTTCCGGTCTTTTTCCTTGCCGCGCTTGTTGAGGCATATATTTCCCCGTTTTTTCTCGCGTTATTTTACTCCGTCCTATGAAGTTGAAAAAAATCTATTCCAAAGATCTGGGGATTGATCTGGAATCCAGAAAGGAGCGGGAAGCATTCAAATGGCTTGTTGCCTGTTTTTTATTCGGCAATCCGATCTCTCAGGAGATTGCGGCCCAGGCGTGGGGCGAACTTGAGCAGGAAGGCCTCATGAGCCCGGACGCGCTCCTCAAGGCGGGATGGGAACGGATCGTGAGGGCGCTGGATCGGGGCAAATACGGCAGATATGACGAGTCTACCGCGACCCGGCTTCTTGATGCCGCGGATCTCCTGAAAAAGAAGTACCAGGGAAGCATGCTGGTGTTTTTTCAGAGAGTAGGGAGGACAAATCTGGTGGACAAACTGCAAGAAGAATTCAAGGGCATCGGCCCCATTTCTTCCCGTATCTTCATGAGGGATATGGAGAAGTGGTTTTTTTCAGAATAAGAGAATGGTATAATAAGCATGAGAGTTGCTATCTCAGAGGAGGAGTTGCATGAAGCGGTTTGCTCTCGGTTTCATCTTGCCTCCTGTTGGACCAATCGCGGGAGTGGTAGCGGGAATTGCGGGCGTGCTGGCGTATCTGGCCTATCGGGCGGAAGCGTGGCGAGAGTTCTGGGCCATCGTGGGATCGGCGATTTTTCTCTTCATGTTCCTTGCGATCATGGGGGGAGCGATCTTTGCCAGGCGGCACCCGGAACAGGAACCTGAAATCCAGCTTCCAGACTATCTTTCAGCGCAGAGTCGGGCTGTACTGAGCGCCGCCGTTGACCGGGCGCAAGGACAGCACGCGGGACATCTTGGTCAGCCTGTTCTCCTGTCCGTATTCTCCCGACAGGATGCAACCGTGCGGAGCGTCCTGAACCTGTTGGGAGCGACAGACCCTGTCATAAAGGATGCGGAAGGGGACTTTGCGAAGAGGAACATCGTTCCCTTGTTTGTTGACCGCGCGCAGCTCATCCAGTCAGGGCAACACCTTCTGGAAGCCGCAAAAAGGAGGTACGCGGATCGGGTAGGATCCGAACAAGTGGAGCCTGTGCATATCCTTTTGGCAATGACGGAGGGAAGGGAGAATGTCCTGGCGCCCTATACTCCAGAAGACGTGGAGTTTGCCATGGAGGCACGGATCCTGACCGTTTCTGAGTTAGAGCAAAAGCGCGCCCAACTTGAACAGGAAGAACGGGAACTGCGTGAAAAGCTCGCGGTAACCGGAAGGAGGCTGGATATCGTGAATCGGGGGATTCGGCTTCAGCCGAATGGGGTTATCCACAGCGTACTCGCACCTCCTCCGTACTAATACGGAGGAGAACATAAAAAGAGCGTCTTCGCGTGCCGAGGGCGCTCTTTTCTCAGCACAGTTTCTTTGAGAGTTTTCTATGGTATGATTCGGGCATGAAGGAAACGGGAAAGCTTCTCGCCGCCATCGGGATTTGCCAGGGAGCGGGGATCATCGGATCCTTTTTTGTGGCTTCTTCAATTCAGGAATGGTACCTGTTTCTTGAAAAACCGCTGTTCTCTCCGCCAAACTGGATATTTGGTCCCGTATGGGGAACGCTGTATACCCTGATGGGCGTCTCGCTCTATCTTGTGTGGAAAACGCGCACCAAGGAAGAATGCCATTGCGGGCCGCTGACGGTGTTCTTCTTTCAGCTGGGCTTCCACGCGCTTTGGCCCATTGTTTTCTTCGCCCTCCGCAGTCCCTTGCTGGCGCTTTTGGTGCTCTGCGTTCTTTGTATCTCGCTTGTGTGGACGACGCTCCTGTTTTGGAATGTACGCAAGCTTGCCGGGGCGCTCCTTATTCCGTCTGTCCTCTGGGTGCTCTTTGCGGCGTATCTGAATTTCTTTCTCTGGCGGATCAACTAGAAGATTGACAGATGCGATTGAGTTGCACTAGAGTTGAGCATATGAAAACTTTTCTCATTGGCTTGTGCGTTTTGCTTGTTGGAATCTCCGGAGCTGTGGCGCTTCAGAGATGGAAAGGGGTCTCCGTGGAAGAGGAGAAAATGCGGGTTGTGGCCTCTTTTTATCCTCTGGCGGAGTGGGCGTCCCGCGCGGGAGAAGAGCTTGTGAATGTGCACGTTCTCGCTCCGGCCGGGATTGATCCGCATACGTTTGAACCTACTCCCCGGGAACTCGCCTTGATATACAATGCTTCGGTGTTTTTGTTCGTGGGTGGGGGATTTGAGCCTTGGGCAGAACGCCTGGAGGAGGACTTGAAAAAGAGGGGAGTCACGGTTCTTGAGATGGAAGAATATATGGAATTCTTCCGCGTTGAGGAGGAGGAACATGAGGAGGAAGAGGAAGAACACGGACACGGGGCGTACGATCCTCATTTTTGGCTTGATCCTACGCGAGCGGCAGAAGCAGTCCGTCTTGTGGGGGAAACATTCAGCGCTCTGGATCCTGACAATACGTCAGCCTACGAGATCCAGGCAGCCGCGTATATGACAGAGCTCGAACAATTGCACCATGAGTACGAGCAGGGTTTGGTTTCTTGCGCAAAGAACGAAATCATTGTTGCTCACGACGCGTTCAGATATATGGCTGACCGGTACGGATTTGACATTATTGCCATCGCGGGGATTTCTCCGGAAGAAGAACCTTCTCTGCGGAGAATGGGGGAGCTCGTATTGCTTGCTCGCGAAAAGAACATCCGATACATTTTCTTTGAAACCTTGGCGAGTACGCGGTTATCTGAAACAATAGCCCAAGAAGTGGGGGCGCAAACCCTTGTTCTGAATCCCATAGAGGGGCTTAGCGCGCAAGAGGAATCTGAGGGGCACACCTATATCTCACTCATGCGTCAGAATCTTACCAACCTGCGGCTTGCCTTAGAATGTTCATGAGCTCCGTCCCCCTCCTTGAACTTCAGAATGTCGGATTCTGGTATAACGGCAGGCAAGTCCTGAAGGGTGTAAGTTTTCAGGTGCAAGAAGGAGATTACCTGGGAATCTTGGGGCCGAATGGATCTGGCAAAACAACGCTTTTAAAGATTATGCTGGGCATTCTCTCCCCGCAAGAGGGAAGCGTTCGCGCGCGCGGAAAAGAGGTGCTGGCGGGAGGGGACTTCTCTGTGTTCGGCTATGTTCCCCAGCATGCTTCGCACGCGGAATTTCGTTTTCCTGTAACGGTCAGGGAATTAGTATCAAGCGGGCGCGTCCCCCAGCTCCCTCTTTTTGGAAGATTCAAGGACGCTGACCGAAAGATGGTGGAGCAATCCATGCGTACCGTTGGAATCCTGGAACTTCAAAACAGGCGGGTGGACGATCTTTCCGGAGGGGAGCGCCAGAAGGCGTTTATCGCGAGAGCCCTTGCCGGAAACCCCAAGATTCTTATCTTAGATGAACCGCTCACGGGCGTGGACACAGCTTCTCAAGAGCTGTTCTATGATTTTCTGCGGGATCTGAATGAAGTGTTTCGGATTACGATCATTCTTGTTTCCCATGATGTTGATGTCCTTGCTCAGCAAGTAAAATCAATCCTCTGTCTCCGGCATGAGCTGCTCTATTATGGATCATCTTCTGATCTCACCAAGGAAGAACTTGTGGAAAAACTCTATGGAAGCAAGGTAAAATTCTTTCCGCATAAGGAAAATCATCATGCTTGAACTCTTTCAATTTGATTTTATGGTCCGCGCTTTGGGTGCGGGGCTTATGGTTGCCTTTCTTGCCCCGGTGATCGGCATGTTTCTTGTGGTAAGAAGGTACTCTCTCATGGCAGATACCTTAGCCCACGTGGCATTGGCCGGAATTGCCATGGGCATCATTCTGCAGGTATATACCATCGCTGCCGCGGTCGCGCTTTCCGTGGGAGCGGCCGTGCTCATTGAAATTCTGAGAGTACGATGGAAGATCTTCGGAGAATCTCTGCTTGCCATTTTTCTTTCAGGTTCCTTGGCAATAGCAGCGGTTCTCCTGAGTGTCACAAAGGGTTTTCAGATTGGTCTGTTCGGCCTCCTGTTTGGAAGCATAGCGACCGTGAGCCAGACCGATGTATACGTTATTCTTGGATTTGGAACGCTTGTTCTTGGAACAATATTCCTTTTATATAAGGAGTTCTTGTTTGTTTCTTTAGATCAGGAGTTTGCTCAAGTGTCAGGAAGAAAGGCAAGAATCCTGAACATTGTGCTTATGGCGCTCACTGCCATGGCGGTCGCTCTTTCCATCCGTATTGTCGGGGTATTGCTTGTGGGAGCGCTTACCGTGATCCCCGTGATCGCGGCAATGCAGCTTGGCCGGAGTTTTCTGCAGACCATGGGGCTCGCGGTTCTGTTTTCCCTTCTTTCTGTTATTTCAGGGATTTTTCTTTCTTACTCCTATGACCTGGCAACCGGAGGAACCATCGTGGTTGTTGCCCTCGCAATCTTCATCCTGAGCTTGCTTGTGAAAGGGAAAAGATAAGGCCTCACTGTTGACAGGGGGATCTTTGGATACCACAATAGAGTAGTATGGCGCTTGAAAAAGAAGATCTGAGGCAAATAAAGGTGATTGTCACCGAAGCGGTGGAAGAAACCGTGGAAAAGACCGTGGAAAGGGCCGTGGAAAAGGTGGTGGCCCCTTATTTTAACGCTATCCAAAAAGATTTTGGCAATGTGTATGAGCGGCTTGACCGCATTGAGAATCTTATAGACAACGACTACAAACAAAGAATTGAGAAGCTGGAAGATCAAATAATCCAGCTGCGCAACCTGCGCGCCGCGTAAAGAGAAGCGATTCCACTACAGCCCGAAGGGGCTGTTTTGTTTTGCAAAAAGAATAAGACCCCGGGCCAGCGTTTGCTTGAAAGCATTCACTGACCAGAGGCCTTTATTGTGGTGGCGTTCCATCTCCTTTGCGGTATCCTAAAAATACAGACAAGTTTTCTTGTGAAGTCTTACGCGCAAAGGTATTATGAAAGAGTCCCCACACTTACCACATTTCGTTCTCTGAGCAAGATGAATATTGAATCAGATTCAAGGCGCGAGGAGTGATGCGTATCAGGCGATACGTGAACGACGAGCAACAAAGAAGGTGGTTCAAATTCACTTGCCCGCAGGGAAGCT
>JAUYJF010000005.1 GCA_030688685.1 Candidatus Yanofskyibacteriota bacterium
TTTCCCGATCCGGTTACGCCGAGCAAAGTTTGGTATTCATGGCCGCTGTCCAGCCATTTCGTTAACGCGGCAATAGCCGTCGGTTGGTCGCCGGTTGGCTGAACATTCGATTGTAGTTTGAAATTCATACCGGTAGTTACAACCAGCTTAGGACGTAATTATTATTCTGGCAAGTATTTGAAATAAATGTGAATAAAACAAAAGAGCCGTTAAGACAACGGCTCTTTTTGCGCGCCAAATTATTATTCAGTCGGCTTGGTTTCGTCAGTGGGCGTTTCACCCTCTGAATCAGCCGGCGCTTGTTCACCACCGTTGTTGGTGGTATCTTCCGTCGGGACTACGGTTGGAGTATCCGTACCCGTCGGTGTGGTGTCGTCTCGAAACATAGACTTGTTCGGTTAATAATAAGTATGTACATTATACATGGATTTAAAAAAAAAGCAAGCGAGAAAGGTTGAGATGGCTGAAATGGTCATGTTTGGTAGTAAGGAAACTTCAATAACCAAGATTAAATTCGTATATTCGTACCACATTCGTATGTTCGTTAATTTCGTTGCGAACTATACGAACATAAGTAAAAATGTAATAATAAATAGCAAATAATCGTTTAATTAATTTCATTATGGCCGCTTTGGTTGATTTTGTTCTTCATTTTGATAAGCATTTGGCCTTTGTTTTTCAGGCTTACGGGACACTTACCTACGTTTTTTTGGTGGCCGTTATTTTTGCCGAAACCGGATTGGTGCTAACGCCGTTTTTACCCGGCGATTCATTGTTGTTTTCAGTGGGGGCATTTGCGGCGCAAGGCGCACTGGATATTACCATCCTATTTGTTACTCTGACCGTAGCGGCTATTTTGGGTGATACGGTTAATTATTGGTTGGGCTATCATATTGGTTTGCGCGTATTCACAGGGAATCGTTTTTTTAAAAAAGAATATCTTGAGCGCACGGAACAGTTTTATGCGCGGCACGGCAAAAAAACTATTATCTTGGCGCGCTTCATGCCGATCATTCGTACCTTCGCGCCATTTGTGGCTGGCATTGGCAAAATGCAGTATCGGACATTTTTAATTTATAATGTTACCGGCGGCGTGGTTTGGATCGGTCTGTTTATCTTTGCCGGTTATTTTTTTGGCGAATTGCCGGTGGTGCAAGAAAATTTTTCGTTATTTATTTTAGGTATTATCGGTCTGTCGATTGTGCCGGCGCTGTGGGGTGTAATCAGATCTTATTTTACGAAAAATGATATACTGAAATAAACTCTAAATATGATTGGCTATCTGGCAGGTACCATAATTCATATCGGTCAACAAACTACCACTCTGCAAGTGGGCGGGGTTGGGTATGAAGTTTTTATATCGCCGTTGTGGTTGGCGGAATTGCAAATTGGCACGGAAGAAAAAATGTGGGTTCATCATGTGGTGCGCGAAGATGTTAGCGATTTGTATGGCGTGCGCACGCCCGAAGAATTGATCATGTTCAAGGCGTTGGATTCGGTTTCTGGCGTCGGTCCAAAATCGGTGATCGCGATTTTATCTTTTAATTCGCCCGACGACGTGCGGCGCGCGATCGTGCAGGGTGAAACGGGTGTGTTCACGCGCGTCTCCGGTATAGGCAAAAAAACCGCCGAGCGGATTGTGCTCGAATTACGATCAAAATTTGGCGATGATGGGACAAGCATGTTAGCGCCGCGCGGCGATGCGGATGTGGTCTCGGCCTTAATCGCTTTGGGCTATCCGCGCAAAGACGCGGAAATCGCCGCCGGAAAAGTGAAAGGCGATGGGAATATGAGCGCCCTAGTAAAAGAAGCGTTGAAATATCTCATGTAGAAATTTCCAATATCCAATTTCCAATTTCCAATTTCCAACAAAATGTCTAATTCACGAGTATTAAATTTTTTTGATTTTGACATTTGAAATTTTATTGGATATTGGTAATTGGAAATTTTATATTGTGTCTCTTACCGAAATTACTGACAAATCTGTTTGGAATAATTTTTTATTAAACCAGCCGTCTCACGATGGTTTGTTTTTACAATCTTGGGAGTGGGGGGAAATACAGCGGGCCGAGGGTAAAACGGTGCGGCGGTTGGCGTTGTTGGCTGGGGCTGACATTGTTGCGGCCGGCAGTTTTGTCAACGTATCTTTAGCCATGGGTTTTTCTTATTGGTATTGTCCGCGCGGGCCGGTGGGTGATCTGGTGGCGGTGTTGGCTTTGTTGCGCGATCTGAAAAAATATTGGCAGGGAAAAGAACAGCCGGTGTTGTTGCGGATTGAATTACCACAAGCCATCAGCTCGGAATTGGAGCGGGAAATTATGGCCGCCGCTTTTGTCTGGCCGGAGTTGTTGGTGCGCAGTCAGTCACCTAATTCGACATTGTTGTTGGATTTATCACAAAGTGAAAGCGAGTTGTTGGCACAGATGAAGCCAAAAACCCGGTACAACATAAAACTAGCCGAGCGTCATGACGTCACAATTACCGAGCAGCCGGATTTTGAGGCTTTCTGGCGTTTGCTTGAAGAGACCGGCCAACGCAACCATTTTCGTCTGCATTCAAAACGGCATTACGAACTAATTATGGAAACTATCGCGGGTGTAAAATTATTTTTTGCTGCCTGTCGCGGCGTCACTTTGGCGGCGCACATGATAGTGCCGTTCGGCAATACCACCAGCTATTTGCACGGCGGGACGCGCGAAGAAATGCGCGATGTCATGGCGCCATACTTGCTCCATTGGCGCGAAATTCAGTCGGCCAAGCAGGCCGGATTTTCATGGTATGATTTTTGGGGCATCAACGCGCCGGAGCGGCGCGGTCGGTTGACACTTTATCAGCCGGATTGGGAAGGCTACACCAGATTTAAGCGTGGCTTTGGCGGAGTAATCCGCGAATATCCGGGCGCGTGTGACCGGCTGGTACGTTCGGTGGTTTATAAAACAATCGTCTTGGCGCGAAAATTAAAATCGATTTATTAAGATACTTTGAATTACGAAACTCGTTATTCACTGAGTGAAGCGTAGCGGAGTCGAAGTGCTGCCGGTGTGTTTTCCCAACTTTTTACCCCTTCGACAAGCTCAGGGAGTAAAAAGTTCCGAATTTCGTAATTCAAAGTAAGGTATGATTTTATCGGGCAAGAAAATTTTGGCGGCTATTATACTCGTCGTTGGCGTGACGGGTGGATATTTTATTTATACCAAATCTTTGCCAAAGTCGGCGCCCACTGGCAAACAACCGCCGGCATCGGTAGCTTTACCTGACTCCGCGCCCAGCCAATTATCGCCATCGCCGGTAGCACAACCGAGTCAGCCGGCTTCTCCTCCGCCGCCAGCCAAATCAGAAATTAAATTGCCGCCGACTGTATTATTAAAAGTTCCGTTTGTGGCTCAAGCGCCCTTTGGTAATTGGGGATTGCCGTTTGGCGAATCGTGCGAGGAGGCCAGCGCTATAATGATTGATCATTATTGGCGTCAACAGCCGTTAACAGCGCAAATCATGCATGACAAGATTTTGGCGACCGTGGCTTGGCAGGAGAAAAATATCGGACATTATCTTGATACGGACACAAATGATACCTTGCGTTTATTGCGCGAGTATTTTAAACTCAAAGCGGAAATTGTGGAAGATACCAGTGTGGAGCGGATTAAACAGGAATTGGCCGCCGGCCGGTTATTGATTCTGCCGTTGGCTGGTCGATTGCTTGATAACCCGAATTTTCGTCAGCCCGGGCCGACGTATCATATGTTAGTGGTGCGTGGTTACGATCGTAATGAGTTTATCACTAACGATCCGGGTACGCGGAATGGAAATGGATTTAAATATACCTATCAGAATTTAACCGACGCCATCCATGATTATAATGATGGCGACACTCTTAACGGCCGCAAAGTAATGATCGTGGTACAGGGAGTGGCGGAATAATTAAGTGTCCCTGTAGCTCAGCTGGATAGAGCGCTTCCCTCCGAAGGAAGAGGCCAGAGGTTCAAGTCCTCTCGAGCGCACCAATGGTGTTTGTGGTATTCTTGCAGAATGGGAAAGCTTCTCAATAACTCCTCGCTCTTGG
Organism: Candidatus Yanofskyibacteriota bacterium; assembly: GCA_030688685.1. GTDB lineage: Bacteria > Patescibacteriota > Minisyncoccia > Minisyncoccales > UBA10102 > JAUYJF01. The sequence continues at coordinate 4,061 of JAUYJF010000005.1, forward strand.
CTCTCGCCACGTTGATCGGAACAATCGTGGGAGCTGGAATCTTTGGGTTGCCCTACGCTCTGTCTCAAAGCGGTGTTCTTCTGGGTCTGCTGTACTTTATTCTCCTGGGAGGGATCATTCTGCTTCTCCACCTCTTATTCGGCGAATTTGCTTTGCGCACAGAAAAGAACTATCGTTTGCCAGGATACGCTTTCCGGTACCTGGGCCCGAAAGGAAAATACGCGGCAACCTTCGCGATCCTCTTCAGCATCGCGGGAGCCTTGCTTGCGTACACGATCTTGGGCGGGGACTTTTTGCGCATCGCTCTCTCTCCTTTTTTTCAGATTTCTGAACTTTGGGCGGCGTTCGCGTTTTGGGCAATCCTTTCCTTCTTCATTTTCCAAGGCATTCACGTGATCGCGCGGGCGGAAATGGTTATGGTGGCGATCCTCTTTGGTACCGTCGGCCTGATCACGTTTTTTGCCATACCAAACATTGATTCTGCCAACTTCTCTGTGTTCGGGGAGATGGAGTTTTTTTTGCCTTACGGAGTTCTCTTGTTTGCGCTGGCCGGGTGGTCCGCGATTCCGGAGATCGCGGCTCTTCTTAAAAACAAAAAAGACAAGGCGCGCCTGGACAATATTATTGTGTGGGCGTCTTTGAGTACGATTGTCCTCTACGCGGTATTCACATTTTCTGTGGTGGGGGTTTCAGGGCAGGCAACCTCAGAAGACGCCCTTTCCGGATTGGTGCCTTTCCTCGGGGGAAAGATCGTGATGCTGGGGGCGCTCTTTGGGCTGGTGGCGGTTGCCGCTTCTTTTTTGGTACTTGGAAATTATCTGAAGAATTCTCTCAGGTATGACTTTGGATTTCCCTATCTTTGGGCAGCGTGCATAGCGGTATTCACTCCTCTGCTCTTATTCCTCGGAGGCGTAAGGAGTTTTCCTTTGGTGATGGATATTGTGGGCGCCATAAGCTTGGGGGCGATTGAAGGAGTGCTTATTGTGCTGATCTACAAGAAAGCGAAAAGACGCGGTGACCGGAAACCAGAATATGATCTCAAGATTCCCCTGTTTGTGCTTGTGGGGCTGGCTGTGGTGCTGACCGGGGGAGCTGTAATAAAGGGAGCCCATATCGCCGGTCTTTTCTGATGATCAGAGCGCATATTGTTCTGTCAGGCCGTGGCCAAAGAAGAGGCTTGACGGCCAGATTGTAGCTGTATAGCATGAAAAACAGAACAACAGTTCGCCTTCGCAAAATGCCATCTCGCCAAGAAAGGAGATCACGTGCAAGATGTTGATGACCTCGCTAAGTACCTCGCGCTAGTTGATGTCTTGGCAGAGACCGACACAGACAAGTCCATACTCTCTGGTGAGACCGTCGTCTACCCGGTTTGGCAATTCAGGAGAGATGCTGAATCCGCTCTTGAGCAGCTGAACTTTGACACAGTTGAGTTGCGCAAGATGAGAGCTTGGGCACAGCAGTGCTCCAGCAACGGGCACGGACGCCATATTCTGCATGAGGCAATCGCTAGAGCCTGTGACGATGAGCTTGGCCTTCAGGCATTGCGCCGCCCGCGGCCGTGATTTCAGAGCGTGGTTCGTGAGCCAACGGAGCTAGTTACGTGAAATACTTTGGCAGGGAGGTAAGCTATGACCCGTATTATGAGGGTCCTGCTCCGATACGCCATATACCTGTCTCCACTCTTCTATATAGCCCTCGTAGTCTGGCTGTTGAATGCGGGTCATCAGGAGGTACGATATCTAGGCATCCTGGTCGGCATCGCTCCTTTCATCGCCCTACCTGCTTTCCGTCTGTACTCGTGGCGTTTCCGATGACAACAAGGCCACCTATTCATAGGTGGCCTGTGTTTGCACATATCTAGCGCAAGGGACTCTTATTACACGTGGAGGATATCCAAGGTTAATAACATACGAACCTGCGCACTTGCTTGCCATGGGATTGCCCAATGGCTACAATATTTGATATGGAAACAATCTTTTTGGCCGGGTTAGCGGGAGGAATCGTAAGAGGATTAGTGGGATTTATCAAGCACCAGTACTCCTATAAAGACGCGGGATTCAATCTTTCTCATTTTGCGTCTATGATGACTATCTCAGGAATCATCGGCGTAGTTGCCGCGGTTACCGTAAAGGAACTGGGACTTCTGTTCCTTGGCGCTCCCGTTCTTACGCCAGCTATGGCGCTGATTATCGGATACGCGGGCGGGGATTTCTTGGAAAATGTATTTAAGATTATTCTGCAGAAGCCCTCGTTTTATTCTCTGCCTGAGGCAACAAAGAAAGAACAATGACCGTAGACTTTTTCCAGAAGCGATACGGGTATGAGGTGGAAGGGGTATGGATGCCGCGGGTTACTGCGATCACTTCCCTGTTTTCTCATATGAATCAGATTCCGGGAATTTCAGCATACGCAGAGTGGGGGAATGAAGTGCACGAGGGAATCGCGGGCATCCTCAAGGGAGAGAGTATGGATCCTCAAAGCAGGATCGCCCCCTCTTTGAGGGCGTTTTCCTTATGGATGCACAGTATTTCTTTTGAAACGCGAAAAGAAGACATTGAACGGCGCGTGTCAGACAAGCACCATAGGTACGCGGGGACGATTGATCTTTTTTGTTCCATTGATGGGAAACAGGGCATTCTGGATATTAAGACGGGAACGGAAATACGAAAGGAATTCTTTTTGCAGACCGCAGCATACCTGAATGCGTACAACCAGGAAATGTCAGGCGCGCAGCCCGCGGAAACCCGGTGGATCTTGCGCGTTGACCAGTATAAGGAATGTCTTGGATGTGAAGCGAAACTGCGATCGCGCGCAAGAAAACCCTCTATCGCTGGAGGGAATCCTTTTTGTAATCACCAGTGGGGAGAAGCGCAAGGGAGCACGGAGCTCAAGGAACTTGAAGGATACGAACACGACCTGGAGGCATTTTTCGCGGCAAAAGAGGTCTGGGAGTGGCAGCATCGCGACATTCTTCGCCGCGTGCCGGGATATCCTGCGAGAATGTTTCAAAAGATGCTCATATGAAAATTGTAGGGGATTTTCATATCCATTCCCGCTTCTCAAGGGCAACATCCAAAAACCTCACCATTCCCAATCTCGATCTTTGGGCGAGGACAAAAGGAATTACCATGATGGGAACAGGGGACTTTACGCATCCTGGGTGGATGGAAGAGTTGCGAAAGGAGCTTGAGGAAGCAGAAGCAGGCTTATATAGAAGGAAAAATTCAGGGCACGGGACAAGGTTTCTCCTCACCGCGGAAATAAGCTGCATCTACGCAAAGAAGGGAGCTGTGAGAAGGATCCACCTCTTATTGTTCGCCCCATCCTTTGCGGCGGCACATACAGTGAATGCTCAGCTCGGACGCATTGGAAATCTCAAGGCAGACGGCAGGCCAATCCTCGGCATGGACGCGAAGGAAGTTGTGAAGATTTGCCTGGAAGCTGATCCTGACTGCATGGTTGTTCCCTGCCACGCGTGGACCCCGTGGTTTTCCGTGTTTGGATCCAAATCCGGATTCAATTCTCTGGAAGAATGCTTTGATGAATACACAAAGTACATTTACGCCATTGAGACGGGCTTAAGCAGTGATCCTCCATTAAACTGGCGACTATCGCAGTTAGATAACGTCGCTCTCATCTCAAATTCAGACAGCCATAGCCTAGAAAAGATCGGGAGAGAGGCGAACATATTTGATACAGAACTGAGCTATGCGGGTATCAGAGAAGCCATTCAATCCAAAAATCCAAAGAAGTTTCTCTCAACCGTGGAGTTTTTCCCAGAGGAAGGAAAATACCATTACGACGGCCATCGTCTGTGCGGAGTGCGCATGTCAGGAGCAGAATCAAAACAGCACAACAACATCTGTCCCAAGTGCGAAAAGCCTCTTACTATCGGTGTATTAAACCGCGTGGAAGAGTTGGCTGACCGACCCGAGGGATTTACGCCAGAGAACGCCATCCCCTACAGGCGCCTCATTCCTTTGCAGGAGATCATCGCGGATGTTTTCCGTATGGGCACGGCCGCAAAGCGCGTGCGCAAGGAATACGAACGAATGGTACAGCAAGCCGGCAGCGAGTTTGCGATTCTTGTGGATGCGAAAGAAGATCAGATCCGTTCTTGGGCGCTTCCGGAGATCGCGGAGGCAATCGCGAGGGTTCGGCGCGGGGACGTGATTATTGAGCCAGGATATGACGGGGAATACGGGAACATACAAATCACATCAGAGCATGGGGCGCGCAATCGTCAGAGGATTTTATTGGAATAGTATTGACAGAGCATTACGAGCGTGTACAATAAATTATGCGACACAATCATATGGAACCAGCGCGGCATACAAGCATTGTTGTTTTAAATATATTCTTTCCCCCAACAAAGGGAGGCGGTCGTGTTTGTTGATTATAAGAAAGAGGAAAAGACAAACGACCGCCCCCTATGCGGCCGATTTTATTCTTCAAAGACCATGGAACAGAAATACATACTTACAAAAGAAGGGTTTAAACGTTTCCAGAGCGAGTACGAAAGACTCCTTGAGTTGAGGAAGTTTAAGGTTCAGGGCGAAGATACCCCTTTAACTTGGCATTCAGAAGAGGTTGAACCCGAGTATCTTGCCTACTGGGAAGATATGGAGCTTCTGGAAAAGAAGATCGCCGAGCACGAACACATTCTTCGGAATGTGGAGGAAATTACAATGCCCCGGAAAAGTGAACGGCATATCGTAGCGGTTGGCGCTACGGTTACCATAGATTTTGGAGGGGAAATAGACGAATTCACTATTGTGGGTACTCTGGAGGCAGATCCTGTGCAGAAAAAGATTTCAGACGAATCTCCAATCGGGCAATGCTTGATCGGCGCGAAAGTTGGGGATCAAGTAAGGCCAAGCACGAGTATGGCCAATCGCTGTTGCAAGATATTGAAGGTGCGCTACGAAGTACGGTAAAAATTGTCGCCTCATGGATTCTTTTCTCACTTTTCCTGCAGATACGTCCAGCTTATCTTCCAACGAGCGTCAGGTGTTGGAGAAGCTTTCCGGTGCTTTAAAAAAACTTGTTGCGTTATACCAGGAGCAAAAAAATGAATCTTTGCCTGGCGCAAACTTTTATCCTGCAGATGCCACTCGGGAAGAAATTCAGGAGGCGGCGAAAACGAATCTCTCAATCCTTGATCCTTATACTTTTGTGCGGAGAGATGAGCGTGGGGGGTTAGTGGCGATTCCTTATAGTAAGGTGTTTTCTCGGGAATTAGAGGAAATCGTGAGTCTTCTTCGGGAGGCGGCAGACCTGAGCGAAGACGAGCATTTCCAACACTATGTGCGTGCGCGCGCTGAAGATTTGCTGAGAGATAATTTTGACGCAAGCAATAAGCTTTGGTTTGATGTATTGAATTCGCGCATCGGTTTTAATATTGGAGCTTTTGATCGGCATCACGACAAACTTTTCTACCGGAAACGGGCATACGCGGGATGGGTCGGCGTTTTGCACGAGGAAGAAATGAGAAGGACACATAGCCTCCGTGCTGCGTTACTCTCAGGTACGCGAAAATACTTGCCGGGTGCCAAACAAGCCCAAGTGCCAAAGATTCAAGTGCGCATTGAAGAAACGGCAGCGCTTGGCGGCCTGGACGCGGACTTTTTGTTCGCTTCCAACAACCTTCCCTCTTCCGCAGATCTCCACCTCATTAAGGAATACGGTACTATTTCCACAATCTATCTTCCCATGATTAGGTGGCGGTTCCAAAATTGGATCCGCCCTATTTACGAACGGGTATTTGCGCCTTCCTTTCGGACGGAGCTGAGTGCGGAAGATATTTCCCGTGGGCTTTTCTTGGTGAGCTTGTTTGATGAAATGACGAGACCGAATGTCAGGTACGATGACGCGGCATCTCGCCTGGAAGAATGCTATGCCTATATTGATGAAGCGTACGGAGATGTACTCGCCATTCGCTCTGCCGGATATCTGTTCCTCAAAGGACTCTTAGGAGAGCAAGAGTTAAAGAGTATTGTTACGGCCGAGACATGTAATATTCTCTCGTATCTGGAAACCGCGCGAGCCAGAGAATATATGGAAGCGCCGGCCGTAGGGTACGCTATGTTTCTGGATTTTTTTCTGGATGGGGGGGCGCTGCAATGGACCGACCAAGGGTTTGCGATTGATTTTCAACGCGCGTCCCTTGCGATTGATCAGCTGACCAATGTGTTTGAATATTATCTCGCCCTTGGCACGCGGGAGGAAGCGCGGGAATTCTTAAAGCAAGTGGACCCTCAAAAAATAATGGAGAATCTCCCCGTCTCTATCAAGAGGGCGCTTGCAAGGTAGGTCCGCTTTACAAGACTTCAGATTTTAGTACAACAGACAGACGTACCTTTCCAATTACATCTCAGGATCCGATTCCGAATCCAGAAGGAGAAAGGAGGGCTGCCATGCAAAGCAGGAGCAGGACACGTCCCTTCTGGCTTTCGGCAGGGAGCCGGTCAGAAGTGGATGCAGCGGTGGTGGGAGGAGGAATGACCGGAGTCGCGATCGCGTACTTTCTCGCGCTTCTTGGGTATACCGTAAGGGTTTTTGAGGAGCGCGGGTCATTTGCCCTAGGGGCTTCCGGGAGAAATGGAGGCCACCTAAGCCCCGGGCCCTTGGAGATCTCAGGAGCTGATCATGAGCGGGCGCGGGAGGTCTTGCGGTTTGAACACCAAACCGTAAGGCAAATCCAAGAATTCGTTGATCAAGAGGGAATACGTTGCGATCTGCGATTTGGAGGGCACGTCAGGCTTGCCGGTTCTGAGGAGGAGTTTGAGGCGCTCAAAGGAAGCGCGCAGCTTCTTCAAGAGGAGGGCTATCCGGTAGAGCTTTGGGGGGCAGAGGAGGTTGAGCGTAAGCTCAAAAGCTACCCTGGAGTTTTTGCCGGAGGGCTCTTTAATCCGGCTGGAGCCCAGTGGAACCCCGCGGCCTTCACCTACGCGCTTGCCGAACGCGCGGAAGAAGCAGGGGCTGTGTTCCACTTCCGCACTCGTGTACTGCGCGTGGAACAGGCGCAAAGCGGGTTCCACGTCATGACAAGTGCTGGGGTATTTCCGGCAAAGCGTGTAGTCTACGCCAACAACGCGTGGGCTGGGCGGCTTGGCGTAGAGCGCATTACTCCAGTGCGCGGCCAAGCTTTAGTGACAGAGCCTGCTCCATCCATGTGGGATTTTGGAGCTTCCACGGTGCCGGGCGCTGCTGCCTATTGGCTGCAGCTTCCAAACGGGAAGATCGTCCTTGGGGGCTTGCGTTCCTTGTCTCCGAGCAAAGAGGTTGGAGAGTTCAACGAAGAACAGCTCCACCCTGCGGTAAGCGCGGGGCTGCGCAGTTTCCTCAGGCACCATTTCCCCGCTCTGCAGGATCTCCAAATTGAGGCAGAGTGGACGGGCATCATGGGCTTCTCTCCCGATGGCAATCCCCTTGTGGGAGAACTCCAGCCGGGAGTGTGGATCTTGGGCGGCTACTCGGGCCATGGGATGCCAGTGATCTTGAGCGCCGCGGAAGCCCTGGCGGCACTCATAGCGGGTAAGGAGCCGCAGATACCTATTCCGCAGGCGTATCGGCCAGATAGGTTCTAGGTTCTCAAAGGGGGTTGCCACAATGGTAACCCCCTTCATCTTTTTGAATGGGTGCAAAGTCCGGAGATTTTGGGTATAATGGGAATCATGAAAAAGGTGGTTGCTTTTCTCTTTTCGCTCCTCCTTGGGGGAGCGATTCTTGTGTGGGTCATCGGGCACATCGGGTGGGAAGAGATTTCAGATCTTGCCCTGGGGCTTTTCAGCATTGAAGGGTTCCTTATTCTTTTTTTAAGCGTTGTTGCTTTTTTCGTGGGTGCGATCCGATGGAATATCATTCTTCGGTATCAGGGGTATCACATTCCGTTTCGTCATATCTGGCAAATGTGCATGGGGGAGTTCGCGATTTCCTTTACAGCTCCCATTCTGGTGTTCGGAGGAGAAATATTTCGGGCCTATGCCTTGCGTACCGTACACGATGTGCCGTTTACCCGGGCGTTTGCTTCCAACGTGATTGAGCGAATCTGCGGAGTAACCGCCTCTTTGGTTGTTATTCTCGTGGGCGCCGCGGCGTTCTTTTTGCAAACCGAGGGGGCGATCCCCTCCTTTTTCTGGGCAGCGTTGGGGGCCATGGGAATATTGGGGACGCTGGTCTCCTTTTTCTTTTTTCGCAGTTTTCGCAGGAAGTCCATCATGAAGATGTTCTTTAAGAGATCTGAACTTGCGAATGGATGGGAACTTGAAAAGGAAGTATTCTCATTTTTCCGTCTCAAGAACAAGGCCTTGTTGCTGTGTCTTGCCTTATCTCTTGGCAAGTCAGGCATTATGTTCGCGAGAGCATGGCTCCTCATCCTGTTTTTGGGCAAAGCAGTCGGGCCTTTCCTCGCTTTGGCTATTTTGGGGTTTCAGCATGTTGCTTTGTTTATTCCCATCCCCGCTTCTCTGGGAACCCACGAAGCCCTTCAGCTCTTCGCGTTTGAATCATTCAATCTGGGCCAAAGCACAGGGGCTGCCTTTGCCTTTACCATACGTTCCGCGGACGGGGCGCTCGCTCTCGTGGGAGTCTTATTTCTTTTGAAATTTGGGCTCTTGATTATGAAAAGCGCGCTGGAACGGAAAGTCTCAAGATTTTTAGGAAACGCTTCATGAAAAACACTGAAATCGCGGACCTGTTTTTCCGGATGGCGGCATACCTTGAAATGGAAGGTGTTGCTTTCAAGCCCCAGGCGTATGAACGGGCTGCCATGACGCTGGAAACTATGGGGCGAGATATTGAGGAAATATATCGCGAGGAAGGGAAAAAGGGGCTCATGGAGATACAGGGGATCGGCGCCTCTTTAGCTGATCACATTGAGGAATTTCTCAAAACGGGAACCATCAAGGAGTATGAGGCGTTTCGCAAGAGAATGCCCGTGGACGTGGAGGAGCTCCTTTCAGTGGAAGGAGTAGGGCCGAAACTCGTCAAAGAGCTATGGGAAAAACTGCGGGTCGCGAACGTGGATGACTTGGAAAGGGCAGCCAAGGAAGGCAAACTCCAGAAGCTTTCCCGCTTTGGAGCAAAACGCGAGCAGAACATTCTTCAGGGAATCACGTTTCTCAAAAAAGGGCAGGGAAGAAAGACGTTGGGGTTTATCTACCCATATGTGGAGGAATATGTGCGTATCCTCAAATCCCTGGATATCACAGAGGAAGCCGCGCCCGCGGGATCCTTCCGGCGAATGAAAGAGACGGTGGGGGACGTGGATATTCTTGTCGCTTCCAAAAATGCTCAGCAGGTTATAGATCAGTTTCTCGCGCGCGTTCCCTACCTCAAAATCTGGGGGAAGGGGGATACTAAAGTTTCCCTTCGTGCAAAACAGGGTTTTAATATTGACGTGCGCGTGGTGCCAATGGAAACTTTCGGAGCGGCCCTCCAGTACTTTACCGGGTCCAAAGAACACAATGTGCGCCTGCGGGCATACGCGGTCGGCAAAGGGTTGAAGGTCTCAGAATACGGGGTATTTAAGGGGAATAGGAGAATTGCCGGACAAACAGAGCAGGAGGTGTATGAAGCTCTTGGCATGCAATACATTGAACCTGAGCTCAGAGAAGATACGGGAGAAATTGAGGCGGCTCTCCAGAGGAAACTTCCAGACGTTATTCCGTACGGATCTTTGCGGGGAGACCTTCAGATTCAGACGGACTGGACGGATGGGGCGCATTCCATTGAAGATATGGCAAAGGAAGCAAAAGCCCAGGGGCTTTCCTATATCGCCATCACCGACCATACGCGAGATCTTGCCATGACGAATGGATGTGATGAAAAAAAGCTTCTCTCTCAAATGCGGGAGATCGACAAGATTAATAAGAAAATATCGGGCATTACCATTTTAAAAGGAGCTGAGGTGAACATTCGGAAAGATGGGAGCCTGGATATTTCAGATGAAGTACTGGCAAAACTCGATGTTGTCGGCGCTTCCGTCCATTCCCATTTCCGCATGCCAAAGAAAGAAATGACCGAGCGGGTAGTCAGAGCTATAAGAAGTCCTCACGTGGATATCCTGTTCCACCCCACCGGACGCCTCATCCAGAAGAGGGAGGCATGCGAATTGGATATGGATCGGATTTTCAAGGTTGCGAAAGAAACAGGGACCGTGTTGGAGATCAACGCGTACCCTGATCGCCTTGATCTGCGGGACGCGGACATCAGACAAGCAAAGCAGCAGGGAGTACGAATGGTTATTGACTCTGACGCTCACGCGGTTGATCATATCAAATTCCTTCGCTTTGGGATTGCCCAAGCAAGAAGGGGATGGGCGGAGAAAAAAGATATCCTCAATACAAAACCACTCCATGAATTCACAGCGAGTCTCAAAGACAAAACAAAGGCCTTCTAAGGATGGAGTCTGGCGGGAAAAGTCCGCCGGAGCTGTCATTGTACGAATGGAACAGCAGGTTCCGTTCTTTCTCCTTCTTCATTATCCCTCAGCTCGCCGAGCAAAGCGGGAATATTGGGATCTGCCCAAGGGACATATGGAAAAAGGGGAGACAGAGCAGGAAACTGCTCGGCGCGAAGTGGAAGAGGAAACCGGACTGAGCGACATTGTGTTTGAAGAAAGTTTTCGGGAGCCAATTCATTACACGTTTCAGTTTCAGGAAAAGCGCATCTCCAAAACAGTGATATTCTTTCTCGCGAGAACGAACCAAGAGCAGGTAAAGATATCCCATGAACACGTAGGATATATATGGCTCCCGTATGAGGAAGCCTTAGAGCGGCTTACGTTCGCGAATGCCCGCCGCGTTCTCAAGGCGGCGCAGAAATTCCTCAGAGAAGCAAAAACAGGGAAGTAGTCCCTGTTATGCTTTTGTCTGCTCTGCCACTTTCTTAAAGAGGGCAGGATGATCTTTGGCGAGCTGGGCAAGGATCTTGCGGTCCAGCGCGATGCTCTTGAGTTTCAGTCCGTGGATCAGCCGGTTGTAGGGAATTCCCTCTGCTCTTGCTGCCGCGTTGATCTGCACTTCCCATGCCTGGCGAAAATCTCTCTTGCGCGCGCGCCTATCTCGGAACGCGTTCTGCCACGCGTGGATCAAGGCCTCTTTCGCGAGCTTGTATTTTGCCTTTCTTCCCCAACGGAAACCTTTTGTATGCTGGAGAATGTTCTTGCGCCGTTTGCTGGCGGTTGTTCCTCGTTTAACTCTTGCCATACGCTTTAGAAGAAATTCCGGGCATCATTCGTTTGATCTGTTTTGACTCGGGGACTGAGACCTCAATCCACTTGCGGATACGCCTGCGTTTTTTCGCAGTTTGTTTGGCGAGGTAGTGGTCCTGCCCTACGGCCCTTCTCAGAACCTTGCCCGTTTTTGTTATTTTGAAGCGCTTGGTGAGCGCCTTCCGTGTTTTTAGTTTTGGCATACTATAGCATCGTGAGCATCAAACTTGTTTTGTGTGAGCGATACTCTGACTTCTTGGCGGTTGGACACTTCTGTGCATATAACATATGCACAGAATTTCAAGAAGGGGTCCACTTTATTACTTCTTCGCAATGATCATAGAAAGTCCTCTTGGTTCGCGCTTGATCTCACGTTCTGTCCTCAGGGGGAGAAGCTGTTCCAAACTCTTCAAAAATGCCTGCAATTTTTCCCTCGCGTATTCTTCCATTCCCTTTTGGCGTCCCCTGAGGGGAAGCGTAACCCGTACGCGGTCTCCCTTGTTTAAAAACTTTTCCGCCTGCTTCACCCTTGTTTCCATGTCGTGGAGGGAGATATTGAAGGTCATGCGCACTTCCTTCAGCTCTCCTCCCGTGCTCTTTTTCGCTCCTCGCTCTTTTTTCTCCTTGTCGTACAGGAATTTCCCGTATTGTCCCAGCTTGGTGATGGGGGGTTCCACCTTCTCTGTGATTTGGATGAGATCAAGGCCCCGTTCTTGGGCAATCTTCAGCGCTTGCGCGAGAGGCATGACCCCAAGCTGCGTGCCTGTTTCATCAATAACCCGCACTTCGCTGGCTCTGATATTATGGTTTGCGAAAATTCGAACTGCCAATGGTATGTATAAAATAATTAGATAGGTGGAGATGGCGGGAACGACCCGCGTCCAAGATCATGTCAGAACAGCAATACTCCAGGCTCAGCCCAATTGGGTAAGGAAAAAGGTTCTATTGGGCAAAAGCCTTTTTCCTGCGCGGCCTAAGAGTTCAGAAAGGATCCAAGCCGCCCGCACCCTTTCCTATCCTGATGGTTGGCGCCAAAATCCGTATCAGGAGTCAGGATTGTGACGGCCTAGCGATTAAGCGTAGGCGTATGCCCTTTGGGGGCTAAAGACGTTGGCAGATAATGTGCCCCGGAAGTTTCACGAGGAACCGGACCTCGGCCTGCATACTGAACCTCTTTGACCTTGTCGAACAGAACATCCCCCTATGACAATCTCAGATGCTTGCGTATCTCCCGCTCGTGTTCGCGCCTCTTTAATACTTGACGCTTGTCGTGTTTTTTCTTACCGCGGGCGAGAGCTATCTCAAGCTTGATATTGCCTTTCAGAGTATACACCTTGAGGGGTATAATGGTCAAGCCCATCTGAGCGCTTTTCCCGAGGAGGGAAGAGAGCTCATGCTTGCGCAGGAGGAGCTTGCGGTTCCTTTCAGGGGCGTAATCTGAGGGCGCGTTTATGGGCTGATAGGGAGGGATAGAGGAGCCTGCCAGGTACGCTTCTCCTCCTCTGATAGATACATGGGAGCCTGCAATCTGCATTCTGCCCGCTTTTGCTGATTTGACCTCCTGGCCGTTCAACACTAAGCCCGCCTCGAATGTTTCCAGGATTTCATAGTCAAATCTTGCTTTTCTGTTTTCTGCCAGGATTGCCATATCTTTTATTCTACGGTACTTTCAACTAAACTGAAATGACTATGGTACGTCAAGAAATCCTGCGTCTCGTGCGAAAAGCGGCTGAGCGCGCATTCCCTTCTTTTGATCCTGAAAAGGTGTCTTTGGAGCATCCAGAAGATATTGCTCACGGGGATTACGCGACAGGTATTGCCCTCGCTCTTGCGAGCCAAACCAAGGAAAACCCAGGAGGGCTTGCGCAAGCTCTTGCTGCTGAATTGGAAAAAGAGCAATCCCCTCTCATTGAAAAGGCGGAGGTTGCCGGTCCTGGATTTGTGAATATCTTCCTGAATCCGGAAGCGTTGTATAGGATACTTCTGGATTTTTCTCAAGGAGTATACGGGCAGAGCAAGAAGCAAAAGAGAGTTATCATTGAGTATTCAAGTCCGAATATCGCAAAACGTTTTGGTATAGGACATCTCAGGTCCACCATCATCGGGGATGCTCTTTACCGTATGCAGGAGTTTCTGGGATATGAAACTATTGGCATAAACCACCTGGGAGATTGGGGCACGCCTCACGGCATTGTGCTCTACCAAGTGCAAAAACATTTCTTGACGGGAAAGGAAGAGCAAGAAGTGGACAGTATCTTGAGCCAACTTACGGTAGGCCAGCTTGAGGATCTGTATGTGCGATTCAACACAGAAGCCGAATCCAACCCGGAACTCAAGGAGCAGGCAAAAGCATGGTTCAAGAAGCTTGAGCAGGGGGATAAAAGGGCAAGACACATTTGGGAATACGCGCGCAAGGTGAGCAGCCAAGAATTTGAGCGCATATACGCCAGATTAGGCGTGCATATTGAACATGTTCTCGGGGAAAGTTTTTACGAAGACAAGATGAAAGATGTTGTGGAGAAGTTTAAGAAAAAAGGGCTGGCTCGCAAAAGCGAAGGAGCTCTCATTGTGGAGTTTGAACACATGCCTCCGGCTATGCTCTTAAAATCCGATGGGACGACCACCTATTTCACGCGGGACTTGGCCGCTATGAACTACCGTATTAATACCTGGAAACCGCACAAGCTTATCATTGAAACGGGAATGGAGCAGAATCTTCATTTCAGACAGGTGTTTGAGGCATCCAGGCAAATAGGATGGGCAGAGAACGTGGAGTTGGCGCATGTCGGGCATGGGATGTACCGGCTTGCCGAGGGCAAGTTTTCCACGCGAAAAGGGAGGACGATTCATTTAGAGGAAGTGCTCAATGAGGCGGAAGAGCGGGCTCGGCTTCTTGTCGCAACATCCGAATCAGAAGCTGAGTTCACCGAGCAGGAGCAAAAAGAAATTGCGGCGATGGTTGGGGTTGGCGGCGTAAAGTACAATGACTTGATGCATAATCCTCAGGGAGATGTGCTTTTTGATTGGGACAGAGTGTTGAATCTGAAAGGAAATTCAGGCCCTTACATTCAATACGCGTATGCCAGGAGCAGAAGCATCCTTCGTCAGGCGGAGCTCAAAGAAGGCTCTTTGCCGGAGGCAAGTTTGAAACTTGCCCCAGGCAAGGTATCTCCAGAGGAGGAAAGAATTTTGCGCCTGCTCTATCGGTTTCCGGAAGTAGTGCAGGATGCCGTGGATAGCTACGCGCCCAATATGCTCTGCGAATTCCTTTTTGATCTTGCCCAAAAATACAATGTCTTCTATAACACGCATCGGGTTCTTGAAGCTGCGACCAAAGAACAAAAGGAATTCCGCCTCTTTATGACAGCGTCCGTTGCCCGAGTTCTCAAAGACGGGCTTGCCCTTCTTGGCATTCAAAGCCCGGAGCGCATGTAAACTGCAGTTGAGGCCCGCTTGAAAAGGTGCTAAATTTGCTTTATGGAAACAAATTTTCCCAAGCTTGAGGAGCGCGTTCTCAGGCGATGGAGGGAAGCTGAGGCATTCAAGAAATCTGTTGAACGGAGGAAAAAGGGGCCAAGATTTGTGTTCTATGACGGTCCTCCCACTGCAAACGCGGGGCCGGGTATTCATCACATGCTGAACCGCGTCTACAAGGACGTGGTGCTTCGCTATAAAACGATGCGCGGTTTTTATGCTCCCCGGAAGGCCGGCTGGGATACCCACGGGCTTCCCGTTGAGCTCCAGATTGAAAAGGCCTTGGGGCTGAAAACAAAAAAAGATATTGAGAAGTACGGAATCGCGAAATTCAACAAGAAGTGCCGCGACTCAGTCTGGAAATACAAGGGCGAGTGGGAAAAATTCAACGAACGGGTTGGCCTGTGGATTGACATGGATCATCCTTACGTCACGTACGAAACCAGGTACGTGGAATCGCTGTGGTGGATCGTGAAGCGATTCTGGGAGAAAGACCTTCTGTACCGCGGCCATAAGGTGGTTCCGTATTGCCCAAGGTGCGGCACGCCCCTTTCCTCTCACGAGCTTGCTCAGGGATATAAAACCGTGACCGACAGGTCTGTCACAGCTCAGTTCCGGGTTAAAGGAAAACCAAATACTTCGCTCCTGGCGTGGACCACAACGCCTTGGACGCTTCCGGGAAACGTGGCGTTGGCGGTTGGAGAAAAAATACAATACGTATACGTCAAACAGGGTGCTGGAACATATATTCTCGCGAAAAATCTTTTAGAGAAGCTTGAGGGCGAGTATGAAGTTGTGCGAGAAGTCTCAGGGAAAGAGCTTGAAGGACTGGAGTACGAGCCGCTTTTTGATGTCGCTGAATTGCGATCCGAAAAATCGCACCGGGTATATCTTGCTGATTTCGTCTCAACCGAAACAGGAACCGGCATTGTGCACACAGCCGTCATGTACGGGGAAGATGACTACCAGCTTGGAGAAAAATTCGGCTTGCCCAAAAGGCATACGGTAGATGAAGAGGGGAAGTTTAATGAGCTCGTGCCCAAATGGAAAGGGATGCTTGTAAAGGAGGCAGACCCATTTGTCATCCAGGACCTGCAAAAACGAGACCTGTTGTTCAGGGAAGAGAATTACGAACACGAATATCCCCATTGCTGGCGCTGTTCCACTCCCTTGCTGTACTACGCAAAGGAAAGTTGGTTTCTCAGCATGCGGAAAGTAAAGCAGAAGCTGCTTGCCGCCAACAAGAGCGTGCACTGGATTCCCTCTCATATTAAAGAAGGAAGAATGGGGGAATGGCTCGCTGAAGTCAAAGACTGGGCGTTTTCCCGGGAACGGTACTGGGGAACCCCTCTTCCCGTGTGGCAGTGCGGAGCGTGCAAGGAGGTTGAGGTCATAGGTTCTGTTCAAGAACTCGCAGAAAAGCTGAAATCTTCCAATACGTATTACCTGATGCGCCATGGGCACTCTCTTCGCCAGGTTACGAATGAGATGAGCTCGTACCCTGAGCCCCGCCCCGTTCCTTTAACAAAGAAGGGTATTCAGCAGGCAAAAAAGGCGGCAAAAGAATTACAGAAAGAAAAGATTGACCTGATCTTTGCTTCTGATCTCCGGCGGGCAAAAGAGACAGCGGAGATTATCGCAAAAGAGCTTGGTGCGCAAGTTGTCTATGACGCGCGACTGCGAGAATTTGACACAGGCACGTACAATGGGAAACACGTGGACGAACTGGGAAAATTCTTTCGCAGAGAAGGAGAGACAGAGCAAGAGCACTACCTGCGCAGATTTTCTGCCCGGGTTCCCAAGGGAGAGAATTGGACGGATGTGCAGCTGCGCCTCCTTTCTTTCCTCAAGGACATGGAAAAGAAACAGAAGGGAAAGAAGATTCTCGTGGTGAGCCATGAAGTTCCCCTGACGCTGTTTGAAGGAATTTCCAAAGGGCTGGACCGAAAAGCAATTGTGAGTTTGAGGATGGGTTCTGCCATAAGGACGGGGATGTGGCGCAAAATGAAAACTTCGCTCTTTCCGTACAACAGTGAAATGGAGATTGATCTTCATCGTCCGTACATAGACCAGGCGTCATTCCCCTGCGCTTTGTGCAAGAAGGGCGAGATGAAGCGGGTGAGCGATGTGATTGACGTATGGTACGATTCTGGGGCCATGCCGTTCGCTCAGCAGCATTGGCCCTTTGAAGAAAAGCGCAAGACAGGGAGCGTTCCCCCCAAGGAGTACCCCGCCGATTACATTGTAGAAGCGATTGATCAGACACGGGGGTGGTTTTATACCCTTCTTGCGGTTGCTTCGCTTTTGGGGTTCAAGGCCCCTTATAAGCATAGTATTTCATTGGGGCATATTCTGGATGAGCAAGGGCAGAAAATGTCAAAGTCCAAGGGGAATATCGTGAATCCGTGGAATATGATGGACTCGTACGGGACAGACACGCTTCGCTGGTATTTTTTCACCGTCAATAACCCCGGAGATTCCAAGTTATTCTCAGAACAGGAAATCGTGCAGGCGCAGAGAAGGTTTATCAACACGCTTTGGAACTCCTTTGTGTTTTATGAAACGTACGCTCACAAGGAGCTTCCGAGGACGGCGCCGCGCAAGCTTGGGGCGCTGGATGCCTGGATTTTTTCCCGGCTCAATACGGTGGCAGGAGAAATGACCGCGGCCATGGACGCGTATGACATTACGGGAGCCGCGAGAACACTGGAGAACTTTGTCATGAACGATCTTTCTCTTTGGTATATCAGGAGGTCAAGGCAGAGGTTTCAGAACCCCGCTTCTCTGGAAGATTTTGAGATTGCTTCCCATACGCTCAGGTCAATCCTGCTGAATGTATGTACAATGGCCGCGCCCTTTATTCCCTTTCTCGCAGAACACATGTTTTCTGAGATTATGCGGAAAATCAGGAAAGGACTGAAGCGGAGCGAGAGCGTGCACTGGCAGGATTGGATTGAGTACCAGAAAAAGCGCACGAATAAAGAATTGGAGGCCGAGATGATTGTTGCCCGAGAGATCGTTGCGAAAGCGTTGGCTGAACGAGCGAAAGCAGGCATAAAAGTGCGCCAGCCCTTGGCAAAGCTCGTGATAGGGAAAAAACTGCCACAAGAAATCCTCGCTCTCATTTCAGAGGAAGTGAACGTGAAGAACATAGAAGAAGATTCCTCTTTGCGAGAAGACGTGAAGCTTGACACTGAGCTTACCCTGGAATTGCGCCAGGAAGGACTGGTTCGGGAGTTGATCCGCACTATTCAGGATATGAGAAAAAGAGCAGGGTATAAGCCTCGCCACAAGGTGTTTCTCTCCTACTCCACCCAGGATTCCTTGGCGCATCTCATCTCTCACAGGACAGAGGAGATCATGCGCGCGGCGGGAATTCGCGAAGTGAAAGAAACGCCCCCTGCCAAGACTGCTTTTGACGCGGAACAGGAATTTTCGCTTGATGGGGAAAAAATTTGGATCGGCTTGAAAAAATCTTCATAGTATGTCAGTTCATTATAGGACCCATGCATTCGTGCTGGCGTACACGGACTACGAGGAGGCGGATCGGGCGTATACCGTGTATACGAAAGAATTCGGAAAGCTTCAAGTTTGGGCCGTTTCAGTCCGGAAGATAACTTCAAAGCTTCGGGGCGGTCTCATGCCTTTCTGTATTTCAGATATTGAATTCGTGCAGGGAAGATCAAAGAAAACAGCGACAGAAGCTGTTCCTGTGCGCTGGTTCTCGCGTATTCGTGAGGATGAAGCGCGCATGCGGATCGCCTCACGCATGCTCAGGCAAGCGAACAGCATCGTGAAAGGGGAAGAAGCAGATCCGGTTTCCTGGTCCCTGTTCTTCTCGTGCCTTGCCGCTCTGGACGAGGAGCAGGTATCCCTGCCCCAATGCCTTCTCGCAGAGCAATATTTTTTCTGGAATTTTGTGTCCCGTCAGGGATACCAGCCCCGGATTTCTGAATTTCCCAGAGAATCAGCTCAGCTCCTGGAATGGATGTGCGGGCAAGACCTCATGTGGGTGCTCAATCACGCGGATGCCGCGCACGTGGCGCAGCTGCGCTCCCAATCTGATCACTATTTATATGATATACTAGAAGGAGTACGTATATGAAAAAAATCGCATACCTCATTTTTCTCCTCCTTGCCGCGGGATCCGCGGGAGTTTGGTGGTGGCAGTCCAACAGCTATTCCAAGGAGATCTTAAAGCTGGAGATTTTAGCGCCCGAGAATGTTCAGGCAGGGGAAGAATTTACCTATATCGTAAAATGGAAGAACAACGGGAATGTGCGCCTGGAAAATCCAGTGCTCATGTTTGAATTTCCAAAAGGCGCTATTCCATCTAACCAGGACAGAATGAGAGTGTCCCAGGAGCTGGAGGCAATTTATCCCGGGCAGGAAAGAACGACGCATTTTCCAGCTCGCCTCTTTGGGAAAGAAGGAGAGGTAAAGGAAGCGCGCGCTGAGCTCTCCTACAGCCCAAAAGACTTGTCCGCGTCCTACCGATCTGAAACGAGCACCATTACCAGGATTTCCTCAGTTCCCCTTTCCTTTGACTTTGATATTCCTTCGCGGGTGGAGCAGCGCCAGCAGTTTGAGTTCAATCTCAACTACTTTTCTCAGTCCAGTTATCCTCTCTCTGATCTCCGGGTCCAGATAGAGTATCCTGAACAATTTGAATTCGCGTCGGCCTCTCCGCTTCCCCTGGGAACGAATGAATGGAGAATCGGGGTGCTGAATCAGGGAGACGGAGGAAGGATTACCGTGAGGGGGTTTCTGAAAGGGGGCCTTCAGGATGTCCACATTTTCAAAGCGTCCATTGGGAGCTGGAAAGAAGGAGAGTTTACGCTTTTAAAGGAGATTCACAAGGGAGTTGAAATCGGAGAACCGAATATCGCTCTTTCATACAGGATCAATGGGAGCGAGAGCCATATCGCCTCTCCGGGGGAAACGCTCAGGTTTGAAGTTTTCTTCAGGAACGTGGGAAGGCGCAATTTAGAAAATCTTTTCCTGGCGGTAAATTTGGACGGGAGGCCCCTGAATTTTGAAACAATCACAGCCCCGCGGGGTTCATTCACCCCCGGAGACACAGGCATTAGCTGGGATGCCAGAAATGTGCCCAAGCTGAGATTTCTTGGCCAGCAAGAAGAGGGCAGCGTGGAATTCTGGGTTACCATGCAGGAGGACTGGCAGGTCTTCAGCCCCCAGGACAAGGATTTTACCCTTACCACGCGCGTTACTCTTTCTGATACAGAGCGCGTCTTCTCCACGAAAGTTGCCGGAAGCCTCAAGGTAACCCAGCAGGCAATCTATCAGGATGTAATCATCCCAAACTCAGGCCCCGTTCCCCCGCAGATCGGGTCTTCCACAACCTACACGATTCGGTGGGAAGCGCAAAGCCAGTATACGGATAAAGAAGACGTGAAAGTGAAAGCGCGGCTTCCGAGGGGAGTGGAAATGACTGGAGTTTTCGTGCCTTCTGACGTTTCTCTTACCTTTGACTCAAACTCCCGCGAAGTTGTCTGGGATATTGGGCGGATCCAATCAGGAACGGGAACGCTCACTGATCCTGCGCGCGTGTCTTTCCAGGTGCGCCTAATCCCAAGGGAAGACCAGGGGGGACAGATAATCCCTCTGATTGAGGAAGCTCGCATTTCTGGAACCGATACCTTTGTCAATCAGGAAGTTTCTTCCACGGCTTTTGCCGTCAACACCACTCTTCCTCATGATCCCACCGTGGCGTCTGAGCAGGGGAGAGTTCAGTTTTAGGGGTATAGGGTCTCGAGTAAAATCAATTGAGCGGAGCGAATGCAGGACAGATTCAAGGAGTGAGGAGCGATGTGTGCCGTATGGCACATGAGCGACGAACAACGCGGAAGCTGTTCTGCATTCGCCCGCCCAGA
>JAUYJF010000015.1 GCA_030688685.1 Candidatus Yanofskyibacteriota bacterium
ACGCTTGCCTCCCGGACGGTCCAAGTGGCTCATGAGGATAACCTTCGCTCCCTGCTCTTGCGCGTACTGAATAGTAGGAACCGCCGCGCGAATACGAAAGTCATCTGCGATTTTGCCCCGCGGACTGAGAGGTACGTTAAAATCGCTCCTGATGAGCACTCTCTTGTTCGTGAGCTGAAAGTCAGAAAGGAATCTCATACCGTCTCTATTCTGAAAAGTATACCGTTTCCCCGGGATTCAGAACACCCTTCTGTTTTTCCTCGGGTTTCTTTGATCCTTTTTTCGCCGCAGAAAGAGCCTCTTTTAAAGCTGACCTCAACCCTTCCTTTGGAAAGGACCTCTCAGAAGAGGGATTCGCGGGAAGCTGTGCGGGGGCGCTTTGCGTTGCGGGTTCCCGGAGAGCAGCGGGAGCGGCGGGCGTTTGTATCGCCGGCTCGCCGGATGTTCGCTGCTGCTGCATTTTTTTGCGGCAGGTCTTGCAGTACACGGGGCGCTTGCCATCCGGTTCAAAGACAACTTTGGTGGGTTTCTTGCAATTGGCGCACACAGCGTCATAGAGCATGGGAGGCTCTGGAGCTGGTTCCATGGCGGCAGATATTTTTTCCAGCTGTTCCATGCCCGCCCATTCTGAAATGACGCGCTCCACCTCCGAGAGAGGAGTGCTGTAGTGCTCCCGCGAAAAACGAATGATTTCCTCGGCAAAGCCGCGTTCTGGTAAAGGAATGGGAGCCAACGTGGTAGCGGAAAACGGCCTTCCCGCGAGCCCGTCAATCAGAAGCTTCACGTAGACGGTGTACTTTGCCAAGCTCACAAAGTCGGTCGCGAAGAACTCCGGATTAAATTCCTTTTCCAGATACTCCGCGTCCTCCGCTCCCACCCGGAACGATACCATGGTACCCACGTTTCCGAATACCGCGTCCCGCACCTCCTCTTCAAGCTGGGCAATATATTGATGACTCAAGGTAAAGGAGAGCCGGTATTTCCGCGCTTCAGAAAGCACCCCAACAAAGGACTCCGTGGCAAAGTTCTGGAACTCATCAATACAGAGATAGAAATCTTTCCGCTGCTCCTCGGGAATATCCACGCGGGACATGGCAGCCAACTGCAACTTTGTAATAAGGAGACCCCCCAGCAAGCGGGAGTTATCCTCCCCAATTCTTCCCTTGGAAATGTTCACCAGAAGAATCTTTTGCTCGTCCATGATCTTGCGCATATCAATGGAAGAATGTTCTTGGCCCGCGATATTACGGATCAAGGGATTGGAAACAAACTGGCCGATCTTATTTTGGATGGCGGCTGTCGCTTCTGTTTCATATCGCTGGGTATAGCGGCCGAACTCCTGCACCCAGAACCCTTTTACCACAGGATCCGTAACCTGAGAGAGCACGTACTTGCGGTACTCAGGGTCAGAAAGCATGCGGTTAATGCCTAAAATGGTAGAACCGGGACATTCCAAGAGTGCCAGAATGGTGTTGTTCAGAATGTATTCCATGCGCGCTGACCACACGTCCGGCCAGATTTTTTTGAACACGGACATCAAACCAGATGCCACAATATGCCGTTCCCCCACCCCCACCTGCTCCATCACGTTAAAGGCAATGGGATGGGCAAGATCTGAAGGATTAAAATACACCACGTCCTGGATCCTGTGTTCGGGAACAAAATGCAATATCTCCTCCACGGCCTCCCCGTGAGGATCAATAAATCCCATGCCGTGGCCCTCCCTGATGTCTTGCACGGCCATGTTCTTGAGCATTTCCGTTTTGCCCATTCCGGTTTTCCCAATCGCGTAAAAATGACGCCTGCGGTCATCCTGCCGAATGCCAAAGCGCTTCTTCTCGTTCCGGAAGTTCGTTTGTCCAAAAAAAATGATATCTGACATACTCTGCTATTATTCCATAGGAAGCTCGGGGGGAGCTTCTCCCTTTTTCGCGGATACTCGCTCCAGAACCGCTCCGGGAGCTACCGTCTTGCCCGGGAAGTGGTACAGGGAAGCTAATTCTTCTGAATTCAGGAGAATCGCCCCATCTCCTTTTGGGTAAAAGGGAGGCATGCGGTTCACGTACGCGCGGAACATATGGCGTTTTTTCGCGAACACGCGGCGCTTGTCCAAAAACCAAAAGATCGTTTTCATCTTGGTTTTTGTCTTTCCGTGCAGCTTTAAGGCATTCAGGTTCCCCGTGGAAAATTGATTAAAATAACCAAGAGGAATGGCCTTTGAGGGAGTAAAGAATACTTCGCGCTTGGCAATATACGCGTAGCGCAGATAGCATCGGAACATGTGCTTTGATATCTTCTCATCAATGGCCATTACAATATCCCGCTCTCCCGGAGTTAACTTCATTTCCACGGGAATAAACTCCTCTCCCTTTTCTTCTTCTTTCTCTTCCAGTTCCTTGCCTGTCGCGAGCACGGATGTCACGTTCGCCACATCGTGCCCAATCCCCCCCAAAAGAGAAGATGGCTTCTTTGCCTCCTTTCTTCCAACCAGCTTGTTCACCTCCGCTTTTGCTTGCGAGATAAAATCTTTGTCGTCCTTTAAGATGGGCGTGCAGATCATCTGAACCCAAAGCTGTTCTCCTTTCCCCATCTTCTGGAGCCCTTCCAGAAGGATTCCCATGGGATCCACGCGAAGGGCTTCTTTTTCCCCGGGAACCGGCTCAAAGAATTTCGTGTATGTTCTGAGAGGGTACACGTCCGGTTTTACGAACGCCATATCAGCCATGTACAAGTCCCACTCCTTGTTGGGAATAGAGGGAGGAACCATGGTCTTGACGTAATCTTCCACTTCTGTGAGCTCAGCATCGGGAAACTGCGCGTAGATCGCGGATTCCACTACTTTCCGGTCTTTCCTGGCAAAACGGATATAAAAGTGGATGTCGCCCTCATGGGAAGCAATCTCCAGCGATACGGAAGGAGTGGACTGGCCTTCAATCCACTTTTCGCGGAACACCGCGGGAGGATCATACACCTGCCACAGCCCGTTGAATACAGCCTCCATTGCCTTAAAGGGGCGGAGAATTTCAGAAGAAGGGATCCTGATGTCCAGCACCATGCGGGCCACGCTGTTGTCGTAGACTTCTTCTCGCCAGTACAGCAAGAACTTCAGGGCAGGCTTAATAAGCAGAAATGGCAAAAACAGCCACCACCACGCGATGATGAATTCCCAAATGTACGCAAGTATGGTGAAAATAAGTGGAGGAATGGTAGGCATTGCTACTTGAGTTGGTAGCGCCCTGCCACTGTGCGCGCAAAGAGAGTCCGATCCTGCAGGTTCAGCATGACAGTGCTATCTTTCACCTGTCGCTGGCTGAGAACCTGCGAAAGAAGTTCCTCCCGGGTCAGGCCCCCTTTGGAACGCTTGAGAATATCAATAAGAACATCTTTGACGGTTCCCTGGAGATATCCCCATTCGGCAAGAGCGTATGTTCCCCTTCCCACCAGCACAAATCTCGCGTCTTTAATAAGCTCATTGTGCACGGTCTGGGAAAGGACTGGTTTTTCTGGGGCATGGGGAAGACGGCGCTGAAGCTCCGCGATGGATTGGGCGATAGCGCGGAAATGAAGCGGCACCTGTTTTTCTTTCAAAACAATGTACGCCTTTTCCCGCACGCCTCGGGGGTTTACCTCAGGCCATGTTCTCAGTCCCCATCTTCCATCATACCCCTTCATAAGATATTTGGATACTTCTAATATGGAAAAAATAGCTTTTTCGTTTCCGTTTTGGGATCGGATCTCCTTGAATGAAGAGAATTGGAATATTTCCTGCTCGTGCACCAAACGCTTTTCCTGGTCAATTTCCGTTACGAAAGAAGAAAGCGCGCGGATCCCCTCCTCCATGAGCTCCTTCTTTGTTGACCAAAAGGCGTGCGTATCCTGGGTTTCCCGGTGGCGCCAGAACCCCTCCTTTAAGTGCATCAGGAAGAGCATATGGGATGCTTTTGGCCCCGCCTGAAGCGATTCAATAAACAGATCCTCCCGTTTCACGTGACCCAGTTGAGCTAAGGATTTGTTGAGGTGCGAGAAGAGGTCCCCAACTTGAACGCGCGCGTCCTCGCTCAGTCGCTGCCCTGCCTGGTGAATCCCCTCTTCCACAATCTGGCGAACCCTCTCACGCGTGATGCCATGGGACTGCCCAATCGCTTCCAGGGTCTGGGGCTCTTTGTCCTGCAATCCGAACCGCTGAATCATGATGCTTTGTGTTCTGGAGTCGAGAGCAGACAGGAGAGAAGCGGTGATTTTTTCGTATGGTCGCAGAGTCATTTGGCTATTAAACCTTATAATTGATCAGTTGTCAATATTCCCGCTCTTTCCCCATAAAAACAGGAGGGACGGAGCGAGAAAAAGTGATGAGTAGGTACCAGCAGTGATCCCAATCATGAGAGTAAGGGCAAACAGGGAAAGCGTTTCCCCTCCGAATAGGAACAAACATCCCAGCACCAAAAGCGTGGTGAGTGAAGTGTTTATATTGCGGGACATGGTCTGACTCAGACTCGCGTTCATGATCTCCTGGAAATTTGCCCCCTCCTTCTTCAAGAGCAGTTCCCGAATACGGTCAAAGGTAACCACCGTGTTGTTAATAGAGTATCCAAGCACAGTCAAAAGCGCGACCACAATGGGAATACCGACTTGCGCTCCCTGGAGATATCCGAGAAGAGCTAAAACTCCCAAGGGAATGAGCATGTCATGAAACAAGGGAAAGAAGGAAGCTAAGCTGTACTGCCAGGACTTGAGGGGAGCAGAGAGGCGGCGGAACGCAAAGCCGATGTAGAAAGTAATGGCAAGAGCTGAAAGCGCGAGCATGAGAAACGTCTTATTCCTGAGTTCAGTTCCGATCACAGGGCCGATAGACTCAAATTTCTGCTCTTTCGCTTTCTCTCCCAGGGAAGCGAGGATCAGCTCGTGCTCTTGAGAATCAATGGTTTGCATACGGAGAATCATCCCCGCATCCCCCACCGGCTGTATGAGAAAAGGGCCCAGGTTTGTCCCAGCAAGCTGTTCCTGCGCCTCCGCGATGGCAGGGCGCTCTCCTTCGTATTCCACCTGGAGAAGAGACCCTCCCGTGAATTCAATGCCGAAGTTTAGTCCAAATGCTGCCAGAAGGCCAAGGGAACCTGCCAGCAAAATACCGGAGAACGCAAAGTAGAGATTGCGAAATTT
>JAUYJF010000027.1 GCA_030688685.1 Candidatus Yanofskyibacteriota bacterium
AAATGTTGAAATCATCCACGCTGACATCCTCTCCTTAATCCTCTCCTTAACGAAGTTAAGTTTTCCACACCTTAACGACGTTAAAGCATACAAAGTAGTGGCAAATCTTCCCTATTATATCTCCTCGCCTGTTATCCAAAAGTTTCTGTACGGGGAGTTCCGTCCCGAACGCATGGTTCTTTTACTCCAGAAAGAAGTTGCCCAAAGAATATGCGCGAAACCTCCGCGCATGAGCCTTCTCGCGGTTTCTGTGCAGTACGCGGCAGATCCAAAGATTGTGGCGTTTGTGAAACGGGGGTCTTTTTGGCCGGCTCCCAAGGTGGACTCTGCGATTCTCAGGATCACCCCAAAGAAATCTGTTCCTCCCAAAAAAGAAGTTGAAGAGTTTTTCCGTGTTGCGCGCGCTGGATTTTCCAATCCAAGAAAACAGATTCTCGGTAATCTCTCCACTGGCTTGCGCGTGGAACGAATCACCATGGAGAAAATTCTCAAAGACGCGGGCATTTCCTTTTCCCGCAGAGCTGAAACCCTTTCTGTCGCAGAATGGGCTTCTCTCGCCACCTCTTGCGGAAACCTAAGCGAAACTTAGTCTTGGCGCTTAGTTTTTATTGACTAGCTGGGTGGTTTATGGTGATCTAAAAGTAGAACAAAGGCGAGAACATACACCCGTCTTTCATGCTAAAGAGGTGCTCTTTTGAGCGCTTCAGGCCAGCCCCTTTACAATCAAACAAGAGGAGAGGTGATCCCATGAAAATAACGAGAATGCTCGTTGCGCTTGCGGTGGCCATACTGCTCGCGCTTAGTTTGGTGGCAACGGTAATTGCGAAAACACATGGAGGGATGCTGTTCTTTCCCCAGACAAACCTCACGCTTGATTTTAACACAACCTGCGTCGGTCCTGGCGAATGGATAACGGCAACAGCCAATCTTAGAAACAACGGGACAGATGCGGAATCCGGCTATATTGTCGGTCATGTTCAGGCGAAGGACTTTGGCTCTCCAAAGTCCCAACTGGAGATCATCTCCCATCAATTTGACCGCGCTCAAACAGGGAAGGTCGGCGGCGGAACCATGATGTGGGCCTTCTCGGCGGATACATTGCCGGGGGAAACCCCTATCTGGCCATCTGGCACAAACAAAGCTCTCCAGTTCAAGATTCAGCTTCTTGCTGAGGAAACCTTCCGTGTTGAGATTGCCAGCCAATTAAATGGCTTAGACGGCATTGCGTATCCCAACCCCGCGGAAGGACCAAAAAGCTCTATCCCGTGGATTGATTGGAGTGTCCGTACCTATACCATTGAGGCTAAGACTTCATGCGCAGGCAAGGGGAAAAGTGCAAGTTCAAGCCCAGCTTCCACGCCAACCCCTACGCCTCCTCCACCGGCTCCCGTCAACAAACCTCCCGTAGTCACCGCTCCGGAAGACGGGGCGCACTATCATCTGCAGGTCGGGGAACAACTGGAAGTTCAGATAAAAGCGTCAGATCCGGAAGGGAGGAAGTTGAGCTATGTGCTGGATGGGTCCCCCGCAAACGGAGGGGTAACACTGAGCAGCGGCGGGCTCATACGGTGGCGACCGAGCAAAAGCTTTGCGGGCGAGACATGGGTGATCATTGTTGTCATTCATGACGGCAACGAAGAAAATCGTGTGAGAAGAGTGATCTTCGTAACCGTGCGCGCGCCCTTAGCTACCGCGACTCCTACGCCGGCACAGACGCCAGTACCAGTGCCGACACCATCACCTGCTCCTACGGTTACCCCAACTCCTTCGCCTACACCGAAACACGGGGGAAGCTCTGGCGGATCTTCTCAATCCCCTGCTCCAACCCCTGCTCCTCAAGAACCCTTAGATGACGCGTCCGCGGAAATCCAGGAGATAAACCAGCTCCTGCGGGAAATCCAGGCAGAGGTGGAGTTCCAAAAAGGTTTGCGGGTCCATGGGACACTCTTTGGAGATTTCTCCAGCCCTCTCGTTTCCAGAATCCCGAACTCCTTCACCTTTCAGCGCGACCTCGCGTACGCATCCACGGGAGAGGACGTCCGAAACCTGCAGATCTTCCTGAATGAATCAGGGTGCATTGTTTCCCCCATCAACGGCGGATCTCCAGGCAATGAAACATCTATGTTCGCCTCCGGCACCCAGCAGGCGGTGAACTGTTTTCAGAAGAAGTATGCCCAGGACATCTTGGCCCCGTGGGGCCTCACTGAACCAACGGGGTTCTTTGGGCCAACTTCCCGAGCCAAGGCGAACCACCTGCTCAGAATAGCAAGGATAGACCTCGAACAGATCCACGAAGACATCCGACAAGAGCAGGAAGAGAGGGAACAAAAGATTCAGGAGGAGTGGGCTGCACTCAAGGAAGCATCCTGGAACGCCCTTACGCTCATGTCTGGGGGTACGCTGGGGGTTACCGGAAAAACTGCTCAAGGGGTAAAGGGTGCCAAAAGCTACCTTGCGGCTCTACGGACAAGCGCACAAGCTGTCAAAGCATGCATCAGGAAGGGCTCGTGCGGCAAGATAGGTGAGGAGTTTGTGCTCCTTGCCAAGCTTGGAGTCAAGTTCAAGGAACACCCAAGAGCGCTCGTGTATCTGGCGGCGCACCCTACGCACGTCCAGCAGCTTGCCAAAACAGTGGACAGATACGGCGATGACGTGCTACGGTACATCAACCACAGGGGATTCAACCCTTCCTTGCTAAGTGACCATTTTTCACGCCATGGAGCAAGGTTAGGAGCCCAAAGCGAGCTTGAGTACGAACTCTTAGCGAAGGTGTTCCTGAATCGTCCTGCGGGCGGCACAGTGCTTACCAGAACACGTGCCAACAGGGAAGTGGTCCGATTCGATACCGTGACGGAACACTTCGGAGTCAAGGCTCCGAATGGGACGATAGAAACACTCTACAAGCCCGATCCTGCAATCCACGGCTACCAAACCAATCTTGATTACTTCCTATTGTCACCATAAGGAGGACCATGACACAACAAACAGAACAGGGGTACATCTGCCGCGTCTGCGGATATCGCAATCCAGACCATAACCCATTTCGCGACGAAACAGGGACTTCCGTTCACGGAATTTGTGCCTGTTGTGGAAGTGAGTCTGGATACGAGGATTCTACTCCAGAATCAACAAAGGTGAACCGTCGCAGATGGATCCAAGAAGGAACCAAGTGGTTCCACCCAGAGCTCAAACCCGAGAACTGGGACCTTGCGACACAGCTCCACAACATTGGAGTTGATCTGAAGGATTACCAGAACAACTGAATAAGGTTCGCGAGAACCAAAGAGGCCAGTACGCAACCAGTGTATCGGCCTCTTTTCTTTTTCATTTATGACCTTCTATAATAGAAACATATGACTCACTTTGACGACATAGGATTTAACTTCCAAAAGCCGGAAGAGCTTGCAGAGTTCCTAAATGGACAGCTACCCTCTGCAAAGATTCATCTCCCCCTCATTAAGGTTTCAGAAAACCCCTACCTAATCTACGAAATCAAACTTGGCCAGATACGTTTCTTCGTAACCACAGGGGCAGGAAGCGAAGGAAAACCGGAACTTGTATGTGCTAATCCAGGTTTTCTTGGCAGTATATGGCGGAAATTTCGCATTGAGAAAATTTACAAGAAAGAAGACTGTAACTACTGTATTATTTTTAGCGGGGCCCTAGAAGCACAAAATCCTCAAAGTAAAGAGAGTTTTTCTCCCCAAGATCAGGATATGGCTGAGAAAACCCTAGCAACAGAAGCACATTTTCAAGTATTGAATTATTTAACTAGAGAAAATGAGCTTAAACCAGGGGACATTATTGACGTGAACCTTGTAATATTCCCTCACTCCTTGAACGTTTCAAAAAAAGAGGAGACAGAAATGCATGGAGTATTCATACAGACAAAACAAATCAAAGAACTACCTAGGGGCACAACAAAAGATATTCCAGATGATGTCTATGGACTCGCAGGAGAGATTAAAGACTGGAAAGAATTAGAGAACCCAGTATCAAAGTGTAAGTTTCTTTACCTTGTTCTCTATCAAGAAATACTTGGGGATTTTGAGGTGGTAGCACCAATGCCGCCGCAAGAAGTGTTTCAAGAGAAAATACAACGGGGTAATATTGTTTTCTGTGAGGGCTGGCTGTCGGGAGTTATTCGATAGGTATGGTACGAAAAGTTATTTTTAGACAATGGGATCCGGTCGTTAAAATATACCGGAATGCCTATGGCCTTTATGACGACGAAAAGGGTGTTTTCATGACTTTCGATGAAACTGGTATATTGCGTACTGCATTCCCAACAGATTGGGAGAATTATGTAATGAAGCTCAAGTGGGTCCTCGAAATATATGATTAAGAAAGTATTATGCCGATACCAAATTTAGAAGGCACAAAAGATTGTTGGGGAAAAGACCAAGGAGATATACTCAGCGAATTCCTTAAAACGAAAGGAATTACTACATACACTACTTTTTGGGTGAGCAGTGAGGGGAAAGAACTTCCTACTGGCCTCGAAAGCATGGGTTTTTGGGTGTTAACTTTAGAGGGAACCGTACAGATATATTCTGTCGATTGGGATGAAAATAAAACTGCTCCAGACGGAAGTAAGGGGTACTATATCGTACATCCAGAAACATCCTGGTCTGAAACAGATATTGCAAAAGAAGAAAAAAATCCAAATTATCTCCGCGCCCGAAAGGAACTCGGCCTTCCTCTCACGGAAGAGCAAGAGCGCATCCTCAAGGAGGCAAACAAGTAGCACTTACAACTGAATAAGGTTCGCAAGAACCGCAAGCCCGACACAGCCAGTGTCGGGCTTTTCCTTTCCTCTTCGGTATAATCGCTTGCCTTCTCCTGTGGAAAACTAAATGTCATTGACTGGCAAAAACTTAGTCACACTAAGTTTTTATGTGAACCCAATCTAACAAATAATCGCCATATTGGCGATTCTCTTTGGCGCGCGATGAGAACCAGGCTCTTTTTACTTTTTTCTATGCCGAAGGAGTGCTGCCTCCCCGTATTCAATAGGACAGGGGAACTTTTCTACCGCAACAACGCATGCTTTTGGAATAGAAAACACATTTCGAAATTGGTCTCCCTCAACAGTAGGGGGTTGATGATAAAACAAATCTTGCGCCAGCGTGATCTGATTCTCGTCTTCTTGAGTGAGCAAGCCCACAGAGACACAAAGCCCTGTTCCATAGCCCTTCCATTCTTTTTCTGCTTTCTGTCCGCTATGGGCGTAGGAATCTTCCCAGTGGACTACCACAATCTCTCTTTTTTGTTTTTGGGTTTTGCCTTTCATGCTTTTAGCTTGATATTTCTTGGGTACCTCATCTTGAGATGCGCGTCAACCGGACTGCAACACGCTTTTACGCAGAATAATTGGGGCTTCGACGAAGATGTTCCTCGCCGAAGCCCCTATTGGGCCTACTTGCCCTTGCCGCCGGACCGAGGACCGCCGCCACCATGGCCATTCGAACCGCTGCGGCCGCCGCCCTGGGAGGAAGATCCACCCTTGCCACCCATAGTTATCACCTCCTTTCCGCTCAGATTTGCTTACTGAGAAGCATGCTTTATTTTAATCTTTTTTAAAAGGAAGGTCTACAACAAAGCGAAGTACCTCTCACCTGCGGAAAACTAGATGTCATTTAGTTTCTCCCCGGTACATTAAAAACCGATCGGTTGAATTGGGTACCACGCTCAGAAGATCGCGGGAAAGATTGCAAGCATCCACGTTTTGTAATAAAATGAATTATCCAAACCAAGGAGGTTGCAGATGATACCGAAAGATGGGAAGTTTCGGAGTTCCAGTTACACCAAATTCACACGGAATAAACTCTGCGTGGAGGTAGCCCGGGACGACAGTGGGATCCGGGTACGGGATAGCAAAGACCCCAACGGATCCATTCTTTCCTTCACCGAGAGAGAGTGGGATGCGTTCACTAAAGGGGTCAAAGAGGGGGAATTCGACCTATAATGTCGCGAGCCTTCTCTCAAGATCCCATCGGGGGCAATCGTCTGTAGATGATTGCCCCCATGCCATACATAATAACATAAAGGCCCTAAAGGCATGGAACTTATCTGGATTGTGTATTTCTTCGCGGGAATCGCGGGAGACTTCCTGATAACCTTAAATATTCGATTCATCGCAAAAGAGCGTGTTGTGCTTGCGGCAACTACCTCTTTTGTGGTAACGGCGCTCAGTTTTTTCGTCATATTTGATATTCTCACCCGCCTAAGCGCTGGGGGGAGCATTATTGGCATTTTTGCCTATGCCCTAGGCGTGGGCGTCGGAACCGTCCTCGCGTTAAAAACGAAAGTTGAGAAAAACAACCAAGCAAAGTAGCCCTCACCTGTGAAAAGCTAGATGTCATTTAGGTTTTCACACGTTTGCAACTTAAAGGACTGGGCTTTTCGGGTCTAACGGGGTAAAATGGGCGAATGCGTTTCATACTCAAACTTGCTCTCGGTAAATTCTCTGCTGTTTTTGTTGTAGCGTTTCTCTTTGCCATAGGACTTTTTGGGTTTCCGGCAACCGCATCAGCTTTCTACCAATGCACAGAGTGGCAATACGAGGAATTAGATTGCACCGGCGACGCGTCTCAATTTAATTATTCCTCCCCTGATGACGAAAGCACGCGGGATGAACAGGGAAATCTTGAATGCCGCGAGGGAACAATAGTGTTTTGTTCCTCACAATGTCCTGCCTTTAACCCAAACGCTCCTCCAAGCTGTGGCAGCCCTTCGGCATGGAGCAACTGGACTCGCGACCGCAACTTGGACGAGACGGCATACCGCTGCGGCAACAATGAATGCGGAAAAGACGGCGGTTTTGTTGAAACAGGCCCGCAGCGGTACGAAACCAGAAGTAGAACAGTTCCCTTTGCGACCCAAGTAACAGACAGCAACCAGTGCCCCGTGTGGACATGCGACTCTGAAACCCAAACTGAGAAGCAGGGCCCTTTTGACCCCTTGCCAGAAGAAGTTGAGAAAGTGGAAAACGGTGTTGGTGCCTACCAGAAATGTTCTATTGGAAGCAACACGTGGAGCCAAAACCAGCCCGCGCTTGAGTGCTCTGGAAGCTGCTACCCTGCACCCGTATTAAAACCGCTCAACCACGAGAGTCTTTCTCCAAAAAACGTGTTTGAAGGCGCGCTCAACCGCCTCAAGCTTCCTTTGGTTGTGGGGTGGGAAAGCGTCCAGGAAATTCTTGACATAGAACAGAATCCAGACGGATCTGTTTGCGAGGTTGGGTCATACCGATACGAGTTCCCGAACACAGCGCCCCTTGTGAGTAAGACTCTGGACGCAAATATGCTCCAGACAGACCCTGTCCGCGATCAGTATCAATGTTCGCTTTCTCCCAACACAACACAATCCTTTCGCGTGCAGGCATGCGACAGCGCGGACAGTGAGAGCTGTACCACCTGGAGCAACCTTTCCATTGCTGTGAGTTCAGCCCCTGAACTCAAATCCCCGTACAGTCCTCTCTGGGAAGAATATGATCCTAACTGGACAGAGGAAGAAAGAATTCAGAATATTGTAAATACTGAAACTCCGACAACTCTTGAATGGTGCCAAGCGAATAATCCGGCAATACAGGGATACTGGATCAACGCATACATAAGTTCCCCAAACGGGCAAAGCACATCTCCTGGAGGATTTGGCGGAAGAGAAAACACGCTGTTTTTAGATAATATACAAAGATTTAAAGAAGCAACGCTCTATTTTTGGGAAATAGCAGCGTGCACAAATCCCAATAATATGTCCACGTGCGGGGTCTTTAGCCATCTTTGGAATTTCCTACCACAAGGAGAGACGCGTGCAGCACCTAAAATTAATTCAAAATATAGAGACGGCACACCCGTCGTAAACTATCACAGTCGCCTAGAATGGAGCGGTCAGCATCTTTTTGAGACGCACTATCGGATAGAGCTAGAAGGCCCAGGTATTGGAGCAAATGCGCGATATCGCTGGATCAATGCGCCTACATACCCGCTAAGCGCGCTTTGGAATATTCTTCGCCTAGATGCGACATACTCATGGAGAGTTGCATCATGTGTTGGTGAATTTGTGGAGAGAAATCCAGCAAACTGTAATGACGATAAGGGAAACCCTCTTTGGAGCGAATGGGGCACCTTTCAAACCACAGGAGCTACCCCAACAAGAATAGAGTTTTCTCCAGTAAATGATGTGGGGCATGTGGGCACACCAACCACCGCCCGATGGTACTTTGAACAAAATTTGGGGGTACCGGGCGCAGCTTCTTATTCCTTTAAGATATGGAACAGCCAAGGTGATGAGATTGCTTCTGGCACGCCTTCCAACCCTGAATTTACTGCTGAAGATCTTCTCCAGGGAGAAACCTATACGTTCTCTGTAGCCACATGCGCTGACACCTCAGGGAGAGAATGCGGCACGCCAAGACAAGTAACCTTTACGGTTACAACACTTTCCAAACCTATCATAGAAAAGCCGGGGAAAGACACTACTGTCTTTATTCCCACGCTTGCTCTAGAGTGGTCTCCAGTATTTGGAGCTAACGCGTACGAATATGCTGTTATTTATACTGCGGCTGCCTCAGAAGAAACCAATGAATGCAACGCAATAGTGGGAAACATGGTTGGGCAAAGAATACTGCAAACAAATATGGATGTTTTCTCTGGAATACGCTGCGCTGGCGCCTATACCCTACAAGTGCGAGCGTGCACAAAGATAAGTTGCCAAGAAACAGGCCAATGGGAAGAAGTTTCTTTTCAAGCGCAAGAAACACCGGGAACAGCTGGGGGACTCGTGCCATGTGGAAGATCCACAAATAATCCTGACACTCCATGGGATGAAAGAAAGGCGTGCGGAATTGAGCACCTCTTTTTACTTATTCACAATCTCATTAATTTTGCTCTTTGGAAGGTGGCTCCGATTCTTATCGCGCTTGCTTCAATTCTTACCGGCGTAATTTGGTATATGGGAGCGAGCAGCGGATCCGCGAATCCTCTTGCAGAAACAAAGCGTATTTGGCGAGCTATTGGCGTTGGACTCCTCATCCTCTTGTTCGCATGGACTTTTTTAAACCTTTTACTCGGTCTTTTAGGTTTCCAAGTTGGAATTTTTGGAAATTGGTATGAAATTTCAGGATAGGATAAGGGGCTTGACAAAACCAGAGAAAGTATGGGAGAATGGGGTTAGGCAAACAGTCCTTTGTCATTAGAAAAATTGTGGAAGGAGGTGGCAAAATGGCCACCAGAGCACGAAGATTTCCAGCAACTAAGGGTCGTCCCAACTGGCTATTTTTAGCCATCGTGGCGTTTGCCGCGGTGGTTCTTCTGGGAGGCGGCTATGTAGCTGGCTCCCTGATGAGCGGAACTACTTCTCCGAAGAGCGGAGAAGGCGGAGGAGGAGTCCTCCCCACCGCAACCCCAACCCAAGACCCTCCTGCAGTGGTGCAGCCCAATACTGCCGAGCCGAGGGACATCTCTCCCGCGGATTTCCGAGCTCTGGAGCAACTCTCCATTCAATTCCTAAATGGGATGCTGAACGGTAACGAGGCAGCTCTGGCAGTATCCGTGGAGGATCCAGGCGCAACATGGATCCAAGAGCTCCGCACGGCTTTCAGGGAGATCGGTGGAATCACGGAGATGTGGGGGTACTACATTCCGCCATTTACGGAAGACCATGTGGACGACTTTACCGGCAGGCTCTACGACGACGGTACGGGTGATTTACTCATCGTGGTCGGAGAAGAGTACCACGTCATCGTAGATCCTATCTTAGTCAATGGCGCACCTGCCGGATTCGTCGTGACCGCGAGATACCTGGGCGACTCCGACTGGATCTTTACGGGACTCTGGGAAGAATAGGAGGATTTCCCGGCACCTTGACTTAAAAAGACCGTCTGTACTACAGCCGGTCTTTTCCCTTTTTCAGGATTCCTTGGTATACTCTTTTAATGTATTCTGCGCGAAAGTTTTTCTTCATCTGTGCCGAGATCTTTGCGGCTGTTGCCTTTTTTGTTTCTCTTGCCAGCTTCGCATCTGCCGCCGCGACTCCTCCTGCTGAAGCTCAGTGTACCGCAGGGAATCACGTTGTTGCGCTTGAGTGTACGGGGAAGCGCACGGGGGTTCTTATAAGCGTTGAGGGAGCTGTTGATGCTAGGGTATGGCAAGCGTGCGATAACGCAGAGGGAGCTGTTTTGCGCTACCCGCTCACAACAGCTCGTTTTACAGGCGCCGTGACAAGCTGGGATTGGTATTGTTATGAAGCAACGGAAGAATATGTCCAGGAATTCAGGGGTGTCCATGTAAGCACTACGCGGGGGCACCTGCCTCCAGAAGAGGCCGCAGCATGGGAAGCAGAAAAAGAGTGTTCTAGTGGGAACGTTTTCTGCATCGTAGGACAAGTAGTCAAAGGGGTCGCGGGTATTGGAACTGCAGTTACGAACGCTCTCATCAACGGCATAGTCGGCAGTTTGGCAACCATATTGCAAGCTGTATACGCTGCGGTTGCAAAGCTGCTCCTTTGGGCTATTACAACGCTTATTGGAATTTCAATGCTTCCTGGAGCCGACAAAACACCTGAATTTGTAACACAGGGGTGGCACATATCAAAAAATATTGTAAATCTCATTTTCCTCGTCTTGCTTGCCTTTATTGGGCTTGCCACTATTTTGCGGCTCCAGAGCTACCAGCTCCAAAAAACCCTTCCCCTCCTTATTATCATAGCCCTCCTTATAAACTTCAGCGGAGTGCTTGTTGCTTTTATTGTTGACATAAGCAACATCTTCACAAATGCTTTTCTGCAAGCGATGCAGGACAAATCTTGGCATATCTCCTGGCCAAGCACATCAGAGGGGGTCTCTGATTTAGCCGGGGACCTTGGACTCCACTTATCGCGCATCATATTCTACGCCTTAGCTACAGTCATATTGCTTGCCGTTACGCTTCTGTTCTTTGTACGGGTACTTGTACTGTGGATACTAACCATTCTTGCTCCATTCGCGTTTGCCGCGTACATTCTCCCGTCTACCCAATCGCTTTGGGGCCAGTGGTGGAAAGCTCTCATACAATGGGCGATCATTGGTGTACCCATGAGCTTCTTTCTCTTTCTCGCGACATTTGTGCTTACGGGAACAGGGGGAGCAGTTGCGCCAGAAGCACTTGGAGGAGCGGGGGCGCTTGCATCGTTCCTCGGCCCAATCACCGCGCTTTTTATTCTCGCTATTGGATTTATGATAAGTATGTCCCTTGCTCCCGCAGGGGCACAAAAAGTACTTGATTATGGGAAAAATGCCGGGCTTGGCGCAACAAAATTCGCGCGAGGGCAAACCGTGGATAAATTCCTCGCGAGTCAAAAAGCGAAAGAAGATAAAGCAAAAGGGTCTTCACTTCTCGGAAAGTTGCGTACGCGCACAGAAAATTTTGCAAAGGGTACAGAAGGAAGGCGTTGGTATAACCCCAAAGAACGAGGAAAGAATATCCTTCGAGGAGCCCTTGCGCCAGTGCGTTTGGGTGTTGCGACTGGCACAAGAAAAGGCATTCAATACGGTGGCACGGTCCAGCAAAATATGGGGGGGCTTGAAAAAGATTTTGAGGGTATCGCAAAAGACGAGGTGCTTGTGCGGGCGCGCGCGCAAGAGATGATGCCCGTAAAAGACGACGCGAAGCTCTCGGCGCTTATCTCCGCAGCTGCAAAAGCAAAGGGAGGAAAAATTAAAAAGTGGTTTACGCCAGATCAGCTTAAGAGAGGGCTTACCCATCTTGAGAGCACTAACCCAGGCAAGATTGAGGACATCCTGAAACACGTTCCTGAGCTTGCGACAACAGCAGGAGCAAAAGAGCATTGGGGAGAAAAAGGCATTGGCATGGCAGGAAAATTGCAGAATGCTATAAATCCTGACGGGTTAAAGAAAAAAGCAAACGGGGATTACGAGGATAAAGACGTACAACACCTCGCAACAGAGGACGAGTGGGTGCAGCATGAAATGGAGGGGATACGGTTAAGCGCAGTATTTAACAACAAATCAAAAGAAGAAGCGGATGCCGCAGCTAACGAGTATCTGGAAGAGGCTACGGTTCAGCGCAAACTTGCTAAATCCGTTAAAGACGCTGACATCCCGAATCTTGACGCGGACGCCATCGCGCATAATGCAGGGCTGCAACGCGAGCTTGCAAAGAAAACAAGCGGATTTCTCCGCCGCCTATTTGATGAGATGGGAACCTCCGTTGCCACAAGTATGCAGGATCAGGTTGAGAAAATGGCAGAACAGTTGGGACATAAAGGACAAGACGCGTTTAAATTTGTTGCCAAGTATAATCCAGCTCTCGCGAATATGCCTTATACCTCAGCAGGGGAGCATCTTTTGAGGGAGTGGGGAGGGTTAACTGAAAAAGACTACGAGGCAAGACGCAAAGAAGCGAAAAATCTAATACGGGATGTGCAAAAAGCCTCCCGCCCTAGCGCAACGTCATCCTCTCCATCCGCAGGAACAACTCCCGGTTCAGGTGGAGGACCAACCTCCACCCCTTCACCAGGGCAAAGATCAAGCGGAGGAGGCCCAGCAACTGGTTCTTCATCAGGAACAAGACCTCTTGGGGGAGGAGGTCCTACAAGCAGGTCTGGCAAAACCACGTCTGGGCCTGCGGGCACACCCTCTAGCTCAGGTGGAGGACCAACATCTCGCCCTCCTTCACAGGGGCCAAAACCCACTGGGGGACCATAGAAAAGTAGCCATAGATAAAAATAAGGAGGGGGCTGGTCTGCGAAGACCGTCCCCCTCCTTTTTTATACTAGCCTCCTAGGGTTTCTTGCTCTTCCTCTGTCGCGTTGGAAGAGGAAGAACTTGACCCGCGCCCATCTTTTGAAGCGCCTTGATGAGCGCAATACGCTCCAGAGTATCTAGGTTTGCGCCTCCAGACCCTGCCGCACCTCCTGTTACCAAAGCTGCTGCTGTATCCGGATCAACTCCCGCTTCAACTAGGGTGTCAATCCGTTCCTTGTCAGCTGCAGCATGCGCGGACGCCGCGGCTTGCCGCCCCTCCGCGCGCTTCTTCTCTGCTTCTGCCTCCTTCTCGGCAATCTTGGGGCCCTGAAGGGCATCCGTTACCACTCGCTCGGTCTCGATTAGGGTAGCGCGAATATCCAAGAATTCAGATGGGCATCCCAAGTCATGTGGGACGTCACCTGGCTCCTGGAGCATGAGCACCTTTGCGGTGGCCTCCAGCTGATCCTGGTGCGCCTCAAGATCCTTCAGGGTGAACTGGCTTACCGCTTGAACAAAGGATCCTTCGGTGGACGCCTGAAACATGTCTCTGAGGTCTTGCCACCCGGTCTTTAAGGGCTCTTGGGGAAGACTGGCGTAGGTCTTCTTCAAGAGCTCAAGTGCCTTATGGGGTTTCCAGGTATTTGGAATATCGGCGGCCCTTTTAGGGTCTACGCTTCCCTTTGGAGAAACCGCACCTATGACTGGAAAGTGGAATTCTCTGTCCAGATCGGTGGGATCAACCGGATACTGCCAGTTCACCCGAACGATGAATTTTACCCAGATCCCATCCTTTGTGCGGGCACGGATCTCGTACTCCCACCAGTAGACAGCGGTGGGAGCCTTCCACAGGGTTACCACCGGCCACCAGAAAGCAACCAGTCCAAATCCTTTGATGTCTACGGGGTTCCCTAAAACTATTATCAGCGCAACGCATCTAGGGTCTTTTGCCCCAAGTCGCTCGGTAGCGCGGGAAAGCCAAAAGATTGTTGCCGCGACGAGAACCAGCCCGACAAGACCATTTGCCCATCTCGGGAGACCGAACACGAGCCACCCAACCAACAGAGAAACCAGAATCAGAAAGCCGGCGAATACCAGCATGGGTCGAATCGCCCCTAGGAATTCTCTCATGAAACACCTCGGCTGTGAATTTGGAGCAGAGCTCCATTGCTGGCTATCTTATAGCATAAACTGCATTACCTGTCAACTTTTTGCGTGTATTTCATTTTCGCGATTTGGTGGGTATGCTATACTAATCCAATATGCCAAAGCAATACACAAGAGAAGAATATCAGAAACTCTACAAAACCCTTCCCGATGAAATAAAGGAGGCTGCGTTTTCTCCGGAGGTTTCTGATCAAATCGACCAAATCGTAGAACGCAATGGGTTGGATTTGCTCGTAGCCGGGAAGGTCTCCCACTATGTGGGAGATGTGCTGTTTGGGGTTCTCCCCCCAGCGGAATTCGCGCAAACTCTTCAAAAAGAAGTGGGCATACAAAAAGCGCCGGCGGAGAAAATCGCCCAAGAAATAAATCAGTTTATCTTTCGGCCTATACGCCCGCACCTGGAAAGATTATACCAACACGAGAAACCCGCGCAGAGTGAAGAAACTCCTACCGCAAAAGTGAAGGTCTCTCCTGCGCGCAAGCAGGAAGCGCAAGACGCGACTGAACAAAAAAGCAAACAACCCACTCCCCCGTCGGGGAACGACCCCTACCGGGAACAGGTGGAAAACGAATAATCATGGAGTTTAAGGTTCCCCAAATAGAGCATGAAGCAAGGATCGTAGGCCCTCTCACGCTTCGCCAGTTTATCTATATTGGCGTCCCCACCGCGATTGCCTTTGTTTTATATTTCACGACTTCTTTTAGCATCTTCTTTCCAGCCGCCATTGTGCTGATCAGTACTGGCTTTGCGCTCGCGTTTGTGAAAGTGGGAGGGAAATCCCTTACCGAGCTGTTCCTTCATTTTCTCCATTTTAGCACAAGCCCAAAATCGTACACTTGGCAGAAGAAAGGGAGCACGCGGGAGGCACAGGGCCCGCAAGAACAGCAGCAAGAATATATCGCTCCAAAAAACGTGAATGTATCCCTGAAACAAGGGACAGATAATAAAGTTGCTTCGCTAGAGAGGCGCGTTCAGGGCGGAAAATAATTATGCCGCAAGCATCAACCCAACAATTTTTAGAGATAAAAGAGATCCGCGACGGCGTGCTGGTTTTGAATGACGGGAGTATCCGCGGCCTCCTCTTAGTCTCTTCTCAGAACTTCGCTCTCCAATCAGAAGAGGAACAACAGGCTACTATTTACCAATTCCAGAGTTTCCTAAACTCTTTGGATTTTTCCGCTCAAATTTGTATCCAATCAAGAAAACTCAACATCACAGGATATATTGATCTGCTAAAAAACCTAGCACAGCAGCAACAAAATTCTCTTTTAAAACAGCAAACCGAGGACTACCGGGCGTTTGTGGAGCAGCTCATCTCGCAAGGTTCCATTATGCGCAAGTCCTTTTATGTTTCCATCCCCTTTTACTTTGGAGAAATCCGTCAGACGCGGGCATCAAAAAAGAGTATCGTAAAATCCCTCTTTGGAGGGTCTGCCATTACTTCTCTTTCAGATGAGGATTTTCAGCGCATGAAGAATCAGCTCTGGCAAAGGCTGGAGTTTGTCGCTCTGGGACTCCGCCGCACGGGCCTCAAAGCAATTCCTCTTAATACAGAAGAGCTCATTGAGCTTTTCTGGAGCTGGCACCACCCGCAGGAAGCTGAGGTGGGATACTACCCTGAACTTCCCCCCGAAGTCCTCACGTAACTATGAGATTTTCTCCCCTTCAAAAAAAGAACACAAAAATCCCAGAAAAGATTTTTGAGCAGGAACGCATGAGCTCCAAGGATATTATCGCTCCAGCTTCCGTTCAGGTATTCCCAGAATATATGGATGTGGGAGGACGGCTCGCGAAGTCCTTCTTTATTTTTTCGTATCCGCGGTACCTGAGCGCGGCTTGGCTTTCTCCGCTTGTAAACCTTGATGCTGTGATGGATATTTCTCTTTTTGTGCATCCTGTTGACACAGGGTTAATCATGAAACAGCTCAGAAGAAGGGTTACAGAGGTACAGTCTGAGCTCATTGAAAGGGAAGACAAGGGGCTTATACGAAGCCCGGAACTAGAGACGGCGCATCAGGACGTGGAGGAACTTCGGGAGCGTCTCCAGACCGCTCAGGAGAGAATGTTTAATCTGGGGCTGTATCTTACCATCTATGGAGAAACCCCGGAGGAACTGCAGAATATTGAACTTACGCTTCGTTCTATTTTGGAATCCCGCCTTATTTACATCAAGCCTGCTCTCTATCAGCAAAAGGCGGGTTTTAATTCTGTTCTCCCTTACGGGAAAGATCTTCTTCAGGTCCACACCCCCATGAACACAGAACCTCTTTCTTCCGTGTTCCCTTTCGTTTCATTTGACCTAAGTTCAAACGAAGGAATTCTCTACGGGGTAAACCTGCACAACAACTCCCTCATACTCTTTGACCGGTTCTCTCTTCCCAACGCGAACGAGGTTGTCTTTGCCACTTCTGGAGCAGGAAAATCCTATGCCATTAAATTAGAGGTCCTGCGGTATCTTATGTTGGGGGTGGACGCTATTATTCTGGATCCCGAAAACGAATACAAGCCGCTGTCAGAAGCAGCGGGAGGATCCTTTTTCAACATCTCCTTG
>JAUYJF010000035.1 GCA_030688685.1 Candidatus Yanofskyibacteriota bacterium
AGAGGCCCGGCCATGAACACCCCGTTTATGATTAGGATGCCCACCACGGTTTGTGCGAGGAAGAAGCGCGCGGAAAACTCTATTACCTGGTCAAACACCAGAAACACGCTCAGGAAATCCAGTCCCAGGCCAATAAAGATAATCTTGCTGATCGCGGGAAAGAACGGGAAAATATGCCGCTGAAGACCGCTCAATAAGCGCGTTGAAAGGAACAAGAAGTCCAGAGTCAAAATCGTGCCAAGCGTAAAAATGGAATGGAACCCATGAAAATAGAAGAAGATCTGCTCATTGCTCAACACATTTCCCGTCCACGCGTACATGGATATGAGAACAGAAATAACCAGAAATTGGATCCCGTAAAACCAGGACAAATGCTTTCTGAACATCTCCCGCTTCCACGCGCCCAAGAGAAGAACTCCAAGAGTACCGAAGATCCAGGCGAGCGTCAGGGGAACCATCATTAAAAATGCCCTACTGGATTCTGCCCCCGACGGAAAGAGGGTAATCCCCTCGTGAGCCAAGACCGGCCAGGTATTCCAAAGCACAAACCAGGAAAGAGCTGCCAGGCCAAATCCCGCAGAGAAAGCAATGAGGAGCCGGGATGCCGCCCATCCCAAAGCTTGTCGCTTTTCGCCTTGAGATCTTTTTTGCGCCCTGAGAAAAACAAACGCCCACAAAGAGGCAGCTCCAGCCAACGCCAACCCCACTTGGCGCAAAAAGGCAAACGGCTCATGAAATTCAATTCCCAGCATATCAGGTGTATTTTATGAACAGGATAAGCGCCAATCCATAAAATACCTTCGCTGCCGTCCACAACGTGAAGTCATGCGTCTGATACAGAAGAAAGACGCTCCCAAGAATGAAGACGCCTGCCAAGGCGAAAAGGACT
Source organism: Candidatus Yanofskyibacteriota bacterium (assembly GCA_030688685.1). Classification (GTDB taxonomy): domain Bacteria; phylum Patescibacteriota; class Minisyncoccia; order Minisyncoccales; family UBA10102; genus JAUYJF01. The sequence continues at coordinate 890 of JAUYJF010000035.1, forward strand.
TCTGAGATATGAAAAGATTTTAATATTTGCATACGCACACCCCTGAGTTCTGAATAGAGAAGGCGACGGTTTCCACAACGCGCTTGTCAAAAAGAGAAGGCACAATATTGGATGGAGTAGGTTTCTTCACAAGCCCCGAAAGACAGGTTGCCGCGCATATGAGGGACTCGTCATTGATTTCAGAAGCCCCAGCTTCCAGAAGTCCTTTGAAGAGTCCGGGGAAGACATACGCGTTATTGATCTGGTTTGGGTAGTCAGATCTTCCGGTTGCCACAATATACGCGCCAGCTTCCTTCGCGTCGCGAGGGTCTATTTCAGGAGTGGGATTTGCCGCGGCAAACACAATAGCTTTCTCTGCCATGGAAGCGACCATGGGCTTTGTGAGCACATTTCCCACTGAAAAGCCAATAAACACGTCAGCTCCTTTTATTGCTTCAGCCAGCCCTCCCCTTCTCTTTGCTTTCGTGAGCCGTGCCACCTCAGCCTGGTAGGGGTGCATGCCGGGAGCCCCGGGATACAGAATTCCTTGCTTGTCCACGGCGGTAATATGCCCTACTCCGTACTTCAACAGGAGATGGATCGTGGCAATGCCGGCCGCTCCCGCCCCGTTCACCACAAGATTGACGTCCTCTGCTTTTTTCTCTGCGAGCAAGAGCGCGTTCATGAGAGCTGCCAAGACAATGACGGCAGCCCCGTGCTGGTCGTCATGAAATACGGGAATGTCCAGCCGCTTCCTGAGTTCCCGTTCAATTCCAAAGCACCGGGGAGCTGAAATGTCTTCCAAGTTAATGCCCGCGAAGTTCGGGGCAAGAGCCTGCACAATCTCAATGATCTTTTTGGGATCTTTCTCTGCCAGCACCACAGGATACGCGTCAATTCCGGCAAAAGACTTAAATATTGCCGCCTTTCCCTCCATAACAGGGATGGCAGCTTCCGGTCCAATATCCCCCAAACCCAGGACTGCCGTGCCATCTGTGATAATGGCAACAGAATTCCCCTTATTGGTGAGAACGCGGTCAAGCTTCTTGTTGTTCGCGATAGCTTCAGACGCGAAAGCCACCCCTGGAGTATAGGCAAGACGCAAATCATTCTTTGAGGTAATGGGAGTTTTTACCGCGATCCCTATCTTGCCCCTTTTCCTCTTGTGATATTCCAGAGCCTCTTTCTTGAGTTCGTTTTGCTTCATGCTTTAGCCTATCATACCACTCTGATAAATCTAGGCGAGTTTCAAATATGGCTTTGACAAGAAACCTGATCCATACTACCCTTTAGGCAGAATCCTGTACCTAAGGAGGGTATTATGTGGATTCTCATTATCGCTCTCGGCCTTTTGTCGTTCTTACAATGGCTTGCTGACAGAGCAAGCGAAGATCCCGAAATACAACGGAGAATCCTGGACAAATGACGAAAGACCGCATCCCAGGACACAGAAGACTTGAGTAGCCCTTAAGTCTTCTTTTTTGTCCCCTATTTCCTAAGTTTCGTTACGCGTTGATTGCTAAAAATTGGGGAAAGTTAGAACTTTTTTACTACTTGGGAACTAAAGTTCATTTGACAAAAGCTCAAACTTTTCATCCTCAACCCAAACCGCTTGAGAATCGTATAGCAAGAAAACTGGATCTGAATGTTTGGGTAGATTTTCTACGATCATATTCTTGTTGCTTTCTGTAAACCGTGGGTTTTCGCAATGAGGAATGATGAGAAAGTTTACTAACCTAAGGCCGGAAAGATCTTTCATGCCTTCTGCGAATTTTGCTTCTTCTACGTCAAACAAATACAACCAAGCAGTCGAAGCACAAATGATGGAGCCCGCGCTTGTTCCTGTATACAGTATCTTGTTATTGCGCACAGAATCAATAATGACCTGATCAAACCCTTTCTCCTTGAGTAACGAAAGTAGATAGAACACGCTTCCTCCGCATACGTGGAGAATATCGGCATTTTCAATCTGCTTGGTAAGTTCTTCTGTAGAGATTTTCCGAAGGTCGATTTCAGCAATTTGGCAACCTTCGTTCCTGAACGCTTTCTTGTCGAGATCTACCCACCATGCGTTCTCCATAGGATCTGCCGCATTGGGGATAAAAAGAACCTTAAGCTCTTGGGCAGGTTTCTCTATTCTTTTTAGCAAAAGAGGTAGAGTTTTATCTAGAGATGACGCAAGGAATAGTTTCATACTTTTTACTGGGAGGACTGGACGAAGTTAGAACCTGTTTGACGCGGAAATCTTGGCTCAGGCAAAGCTTAGACCATCTGTAATCGCTCAAAGACCTCTTGTGTAAATTCCTTAAGAGAGCTTAACGTTGCGTCTGCGATGCAGAATTGCTTATCGCCCCTTACTGCCTTATCTGGGACCGCGACACATTTCATTCGTGCCGCCTTTGCGGACAGTACACCATTTGGAGAATCCTCAAATGTGAGGCAATGGGAAGGCAACACCCCCAGCTTCTGGGCGGTTGTGAGATATACAGCTGGATGCGGTTTCCCGTAGGCCTCCTCCTCCGCAGAATGAGCGATGGAGATGTATTCCGTTATGCCTAGGCGTTCAATTACCGCTTTGATAATTTCTCGCCAAGAAGAGGAAGCAATGGCAACCGGTATGCCCTGTTTGGCAACCAACCGAATTGCTGCGTGCGCTCCTTCTTTTGCTTCGCCCTTTGTCTTCACCGACTCAACTATTCTATCAACTATTTTTCGGACAGTTTCTTCCTTTGTTAATCCCCTCCACGGATAACGGGAAAACCAATGTTCCACGACCTCGTCTACCCGTAAGCCCATCGTCTCCTTCGTCATTTCTTGAGTAAGCGGTACTCCCAACTGCGTAAAAACTGCCACTTCTGTATCCTGCCAAAAGGGCTCGCTATCGATGAGCAGACCGTCCATATCAAAAATAGCCGCTCTTATGGGATTAGCTCTACCTTTGATGAATTTACTCCTCATAGAGAACTGGGAAATCGGTTTTCTTCGCTGGTTTTTTAAGATTCTCTTGTAGGAAATCTGCAATATATTTATCAAACTGATTACAGAATACTCCCTTCTCAATGCTCGTTTTTAACCCACTTTCTGAAAACCACCGAAGTTCGGCTATTTCTTGTGGGTTTGGACTTAGATCTTTGATGTAAGCGTCCCACTGGAGGACATACACCATTATGTGATGTTTATATGGAACATTTTTGATTTTATAGATTGGCTGGAGGAGTCTTAGCACCTCAAGTTCTATGCCCAATTCTTCTTTCAGCTCTTGTTTTGCTGCTTGTTCGTACGTTTGGCCTGTTTGAACGTGTCCACCAAAGAATGACTGCCACTGGCCAGGGTTTGAGTCCTTGTTCAAAGAACGCTGTTGGCAAAGTATTTGCTCGCCTCTGGAAATTATCCAGATGTGAGTCGCACGATGCCAGTCGCGCATTTCTTGATGTACCACAGTACGAGGCTTCTTGGTGCCAAGAAGCTTGTCGTTTTGGTCAACGATATCAAAATATTCCTCAGTCATACGTTATTGTTTTTTTCTTTTACTAATGTCTTTATATGTTCAAGCATGCTTTTTATTTCTTCAAATTGCCTTGGACTTGCGTATCGTGGAATAACATGGAGGTGAAGATGCGGCATTTCATTTCCCAGCGAAGCATAGTTGAATTTATTGGGAGAAAAAAGTTTTGTAAGCGCGTCTGTAAGCATTCTTAGAATCTGGAACAGCTCGCCGCGCTCTTCCTGCGTCATTTCCAATAAATCTTCTGCGTGCCGATTGAGCATAATCAAAGAACGACCGAGGTATCTTTGGTCAGGATGAAGTCCAACTCGCCAATATCGGTATTCTTTAATATCCCAATTACTCCATTTATTCGGCCTATCGCACATCTCGCATTTCATATTCCAACTCTATCAAAAAACCGAGCCCGCTGGAAGACGAGCCCTGTTCCTTGGGAAACTACGCCCGATCTAGTTGCATGCGATCTCTGACAATCTCTGGAGAAGTTTCTTGGTCACAGCATAGGATTGTTTCTGCTCGAAAGTCATTTCAGCAAAAGTATGTGTTTCCCCTTCTGGGATAAAAATAGTATCCCAATGATACCCATTCTCTCCCGTTGGCGCTTTAGCGATACTCCCCTTTATGGTTTCTTGTAGAAAATGCTTGTCGGTTCCATCAAAATAGCCGAGTACCGTTGTCCATTGACACCCGTGTTCGTTGAAGAAATTTGCTATCTTGCAGGTTTTCTCCTCCCCTACCGTCTTTTCAAACCACCATTTGATAAAAGGGCCTGGGAATCCATTGAGACAATCGAGGGATAACGAGGCGTCCATAACAAAACAAGGCTTTTGCACCTTGTCATACGCGTACTGCAGCTTATGTTCTACGATTGCCTTTGAATCTAATGACTGAAGCTCGGGAACCTCAAAGTCAACGTGTTCTATAGAAAATTCTGGGAGCAGTTTTTCTGCGTCCTGAACTTTGTTGGGATTTTGAGTGACAAATACAAGAGTTTTCATAGCTGTGTACCTCGGCCTAGAGCCGAAGGTTTAAGAGGGATTCTAGGGCTTTCTAGGGATATCTCATCTACCCGTCTCGGTCGGGTCTATTTTAGCACAAAATGAGACAAATGAGACATTGGATAGGCAGATTATCTCGTGTCTCATTCTCAGGGCAAGAAAAAGATCGGACAATACAAGTATCATCCGATCTTCCACTTATACTCACCCAAGAAGGAGAGTAACTGTAGTGCGACACAATCGGTTTCGCCATCCTCGTTTTGGAGTACTCGGAACGGAATCCCGAGCTGTTCCGCCTGCGTGGCTGCGGTCTTTACCTCCATCTCCTGCTCTTTGCGGAGTAGTTCAAGACTTATTTGCTGTCGATCAAGTCGAAAGCTTTGGTCTTGGATTCTTCGTCTGAACAGGGTTTCCGGGTTCGCTACAGCGAGGACGATGATCGCCATCAATTGTAGTTTGTCTTCCGGATACACGGTGCGCGTTTGATAGCCGCCTGTTTCTGGATCGAAGAAGTAGAAGTGGCCGTCGTACAGCCTCACCGTAGCAGGGTTTTCCTGGTCTTCAGCGTAAAGTCGCCTATCCATTTCTGGATAGAGACTCTTTCTGAAATTGAGGGGCAACGTTCTGTATTCTTCTACGGTGCTGACTCCTGCCAGTTCGCAAAGCACCTCCTTTGTTCTTGCTCTTTCAATGATCACACCAGATTTTGGACTAAGATCAACCGCTCTTTCGATAACGATCGTCTTTCCAACGCCAGGAACGCCTCCGACTCGGACAAGCATCGAGTCCTCCTTTGTTTAGTTGCTAAGTCCAAGTATAACATAAAAAATATGTAAGTCAAATTCCTATTTTATGATTCGTCATCTTTCTATTGTTTCATTCGCAAGTTTTTAAGAACATGAAACAATGCGTAGTTCTCACTGAGATCCGGAACAATATAGGCAAACCTTTCAATAATCACGCGAGTAAGTACACTATCTTCAAAGAGAGTATCAAGATGAATAGAACAAAGAAATTCTTGCATTTCTTGTGACTGATTCAGTGGCCCTTCCATCAAGCCTCGTCCACGCACAAAATACATAAACAAAAGTTCCTTTCTCTTCTCTTCTAAAAGGAACTGTGACAGATGACATTTTTGATATAGGTAATATTCGCGTAAAGCTCGGGTGAAGTCTTCTTTAAATTTTGTTGCAAAGTTCTTAGGGGAGTCTGTCGGCTGGACGAGGCCTCTTTTAAAGAATCGGGTCTTATGAATCTGGATTTTGGAAGGATGGCATAAATACTGCACAAAAAGATTGTATCTTGCTAACAACTTTATTTGTTGGCCCGATAATTTGGGAGCAAAACCGGTTAGTAAGCCAAAAAGACAAAGTTTTCGATCTGCCACATCTTCGCAATTACTATTTGGAATCTGCACATAATCCTCTATTTCTTCCTGAGAAAAATGTGCGGGTTGTCTTATCTGCTCTTTTGCTCCGCGGAGTGCATTGAAAATCTCTATAATAATGAGATAGCTCTCGGATGAAAGAAGGTCAATCATCCTCTTGGGAACTATTTTATTACGCGATAAGTTTCTCAAGATACCGAAAGGAGGATATGTATATATATTCCCTTTGAGCGCCTCTCTAGTTATATGTTCAAGGGGTAGTTTTCCTTTCCATGCGAGTGTAATTGGAATAAACCAACGATGCTGAGGCCTTCTTAAGTCCCAGTTAATGAACAATCTGTCGTGATTAATATAGATAATCCCATGCCGCATTAAACGTTCTAAGATAAACGAAAGCGAATAAGTATCCTCCTTATTTATAGTAAGAATAACATTGGCGTTTACTCCAAATCCCCCCAAGCATGAAAGGAGGGTTTCAATCTTTCTAATAAATAACCCATATTGCTCAAAGAACCTTTTTTCCTCCAATAGTTCATCAATTTCCTTCAAAAAATGTTCTCCCCAAGAAACTTGTTCAGCCATCACTTTTTCACGTAGTGATAGTAAATCTCCATGAGAGAGTTCTCCAAGTATAATTTTTATCTTTATTCGAGTTTGATATTTCTCAACATCTTTAGTATCATCATGAATCTTCAACGAAAAACTCGGTTCACCTTTTAGAAGAATCGGGTGGTATTTTTTTCTGTCGTTTTCCGGGTTACCAATTCTCGGTATTTGATGCGGCAATTGAGTAGAAAAGGAGTGTCGTTCAAGCGCTGACTGGACTAACTGGAGAACATCTTTCCGATGTTTCTTGGAAAGATCGTGAGCAGATACAAGTAAGCTATCTATATCGGATACTCTACGCTTTAGACAGGTCCCATGAAAAAACGAGCAGTTCTTCGCAAAAATACTAATTTTTTTATAATCCTTGCC
>JAUYJF010000046.1 GCA_030688685.1 Candidatus Yanofskyibacteriota bacterium
ACATTTATAACAGGGGCGTAGAGAAACGTGACATTTTTCTCTCGGATGCTGATCGATGGAGGTTTCTTCAAGGGATGTATCTTTTTAATGATCAAAAAACCTCTCTTAACATGCTTTATAGACTAGAGCAGCAAAAAGGGAAAATGCATTTTGGTATTTTGCGCGAGTATCTAAAAGAATTAGATTTGGAGCATAAACCGTTGGTGCGCATTATGGCTGATTGCTTGAAGTCCAACCATTTTCATCTCCTTGTTCAAGAGACGCAAGAGGGAGGGATTTCTAAGTTTATGCATAAGCTGGGAGTTGGGTACACAAAGTTTTTTAATATGAAGTATGAACGTGTAGGCGCGTTATTCCAGGGCGTATTCAAAGCGGTGGAAGTTAACAAAGATACACAACTTCAGTATTTACTTGCCTATATTAATGTTATCAACCCTGGGCAGGAGTTAGAGCCAGATATTAAGTCGGTTGCGCAAGACCCAGAGGAGATCTTACGGTTTGTAGAGGATTATCCGTGGAGTACGCATCCTGAATACCTCAGGAAACGAAACTCTATTATTATCGACAAAGGTATCGCCGACGAAGTTTTTTCTTCGTCTCAGCAATATCGTAAGTTTGTGCGGGATATCGTATTGGGTAAGTCGAAACTTCCACTAGATTCTCCCATGCTTTTTGAGTAGCAGTTGTGGAAAACTTAACGACGTTAAAGCAACACATGAAAGAGGTCTTAGAGAAAATAAGAGAGGGGGTGCTGGATGTGATGTTTCCGGCAAAGTGCGCGGGGTGTGGAAAAGAGGGGAAGTACATATGTGAAGATTGCAGCGTGTTTTTGGGTGAATCCGCGCTTATATGCCCAACTTGTCAGCAGTCAAGTTTTACGGGGGAGGCGCATCGGACAATTAACGATTCACCATTAACTCGTAATAGGGACAGGGAACAAGAGAGTCAATCGTTAAGAGTTACGAGTCAAAAGTCAACCTGCGCGAGCAGGTACGGGTTGGATGGATTGGCAAGCGTATGGGAATACGAAGGGCTTATGGAAAATCTCATAGGCGGTATCAAGTATCATGGCGTAACACACGCGATACCAGAGCTTCTTGAAAGCGCATTTTGCAGCATGGAAAGAGATAGAGCAAGGTTTGCCCCATTTATTGCTTTTCTTGAGAGCGCGGATGCTCTTGCGTACGTTCCCGCGTTTCAAAAACGAGAAAGGCAAAAGGGATTTAACCAGGCAAAGCTTATTGCTCAGGATATGGAAAAGAAATGCGCCGGGAAGGTTGTGTCCTTGCTCGCGAGAACAAAAGACACAAAATCGCAAACGAAATTAACCCGTCTGAAGCGCAAAGAGAACGTAAAAGGAGTGTTTGCGGAGAGCAAAGCGTTACAGTTGCCTAAATGGCATGTAGGCAACTTTCCAGCGCGCGTTGTGCTTGTTGATGATGTGTGGACTACCGGCGCTACGATGCAAGAATGCTGCAGGGTTTTGAAAAAGGCCGGCGTGCGGGAGGTGTGGGGATTTACCATAGCGAGAACCGTGTAAACCAAAACCCCGCAAAAAGCGGGGAGTTGGATGCCTTACGCAGTGCGTTTGGCGAGACCGGGCTTGTCAACCTATAGTTAGTATAGCGCTTCGGAAGGTTCTTTGTCAAGAGCGTAAAGATTAGCTGGCAGTGGGGGTGGCGCAGTGTGAGGCCGGGCTTGTCAACCCAGGCCTTCCGGGTGCAAATCCCGGCACCTCCACTGCCAAGTGAGCTTTATGGATGTAAACACTATTACAAAAGAAGATCCTCGGTACCCAAAGCTGTTGGCCCAAATTGGAGACGCGCCAAAACAGCTTCAATATAGGGGAAACTGGGATCCGCGGCTTTTTGAAAAGTGCCTTGCGGTGGTAGGCACCAGGAAAATGACACGGTACGGCAAGCAGGTTTGTGAGCAGATTGTGAGCGAGGTTGCCTCGGCAGGCGTAACGATTGTTTCGGGGTTTATGTACGGCATTGATGCCACCGCGCACCAAGCAGCTCTCAACGCGAGAGGTAAGACGATTGCTGTTATGCCATGCGGAATTGATCTTATTCATCCAGAACATCAACATGAGCTGCATGGCGATATTACGGAAGCGGGAGGACTTATTCTTTCTGAATACGAAGGCACGTATCCTTCCAGTACCTGGATGTTCCCAAGGCGTAACCGCATTGTGGCAGGCCTTTCCCAGGCAACACTTGTAGTGGAAGCAGGAGAAGGAAGCGGCGCTCTTATTACGGCGAACTTCGCGAAAAAATACGGAAGAAAGATATTCGCGGTGCCAAACCCCATAACGAGCGCGGTTTCTCATGGGGTGACGCAGCTGCTTCGCGAGGGGGCTGGTTTGGTGAGCAGCGCGCAGGACATTTTGCATTATTATGGGTTGCGACCAAGGATACCTAAACCAGGTTTAGGATCTCCTAAACCTGGTTTAGGAGACATTGAGGGAAAGCTGGAGAAGAAAATTGTGGAACACCTGGCGCAAGATCCTATGGCTATGGATGATCTTTCTCGCGCACTTGCCATGCCAGCTTCTCAGCTTGGGGCCGCCGTGTCGCTTTTGCAGTTGGAAGGGTATATTACTGAGGAAGAGGGAAAATTCTATGTTAGTTAAAGTTCAATCCGCGACAAGCTCAGGTCTGGAAGCGCTCGGCGTTGATATTGAAGTAAGCGTGTCTAATCGGGGGTTGCCGGGTTTTGATATTGTTGGGTTGCCGGACAAGGCGGTCCAGGAAAGCAAGGAGCGGGTACGAGCCGCTATTGGGAATTCAAAGATGGAGTTTCCCCAGCGGAAAATTACCGTAAATTTGGCGCCAGCAGATGTGCCAAAAGAAGGGTCCCTCTATGATCTCCCTATTGCCGTAGGCATTATGGCATCTGTCCTTCAATGTGATATTCCGCAAGATAGCTTATTCTTTGGAGAACTTTCTTTAGATGGGAGATTGCGCCACACAAAAGGAGCTGTACTTATGGCGCTTTTCGCAAAAGAACACGGATTTCAAAATGTTTTTGTGCCAGCTGATTCCGCAAATGAAGCCGCTATTATACGAGGACTGAACGTATACGCGGTGGAGAACTTGAGTCAGATGGCAGGATTTTTTGCAAATCAAATTTCCCTCGCGCCGGTTGCGTATAAGGAAGAGGAAATCTCCGAAGAACATGTTGAGTTTGATATGTCTGAAGTTCTTGGCCAAGAAACCGCGAAGCGCGCTATGGAGATTGCCGCAGCCGGCGGGCATAATATTTTGATGGTGGGGAGTCCCGGGTCCGGAAAAACCATGCTCGCACGGGCTTTGCCGGGAATTCTCCCAAAGTTGAACGAATCAGAATCCCTGGAAGTGACAAAAGTGTATTCCATTGCGGGGTCTATCCCGCCGAAAGGGTCTCTTATAACTCTCCGGCCTTTTCGTTCTCCCCATCACACCGTTTCTCAAGTAGGTCTCATTGGGGGCGGGCAGAAACCGCAGCCGGGAGAGGTAAGTTTGGCGCATCGCGGCGTTTTGTTTTTGGACGAATTTAACGAGTTTCCGCGCTCTGTGCTGGAGGCCCTGCGCCAGCCCGTGGAAGACGGCGTGCTTACCATATCAAGAAGCCGAGAGAGGGTAAGCTATCCGTGCCGATTTATGCTTGTGGCAAGCGCTAATCCATGCCCATGCGGATACCTGAATCATTCAAAAAAGTCCTGCGTATGTACGCCTCGAGAAGTGAAAAAATATAGAAAACGCGCCTCCGGCCCTCTTTTAGACCGTATTGACCTTCATGTTGAGGTAGCGGAAGTTGATGTGCGGAAGTTCCAGGATAACCAAAAGGCGGCAAATCTCACAGAATCGTCAGCTGCTACGCGAGAGCGAATAGCCGCGGTCCGAAAGATCCAAGAAGAGCGATTTTGCGAGGAGGTCATTTATACAAACGCGGAAATGAAAAACTCGCACTTGAAAAAATACGCTTGTTTAGACAAAGATGCTGAGCAAATTTTAACTCGCGCCTCTCTTCAATATCAACTCTCCGCCCGCTCGTACATGAAAATGATTAAGATAGCGCGCACTATCGCAGATCTTGCAGAATCGTCAGATATCCAGCGCGATCACATGGCGGAAGCGTTGCAGTATCGTCCTAAATCTTACGAACTTGATTAAAGATATCTTAAACCTGGTTTAGGCAAACGCATGGCAATACATAATGAAGTTGGAAAGAGAGGGGAAATGCTTGCAAGAAAGTATTTAGAAGGCAAGGGATACAAGATTCTGGAACAAAACTACAAAACCAAGAGAGGAGAAGTTGATATTATTGCAAAGCATAATGATACTTTAGTTTTTGTGGAAGTGAGAACCAAGCGCCACGAACAGTTTGGCACGCCTGAAGATACGATTAATTATCATAAGAAGAGAAAAATGATGTTAAATGCAAAGGCGTATACTGTAAGGAGTAAGCATAACGGACTCTTTAGGATAGACGCGATTTGTGCAATCATGACCGAATACGGAGTTGCGCGCATAACGCATTATGAAGATATCTGTGGATAACTAAACCTGGTTTAGGCAACATGCTTATGATTTCTCTCGCTCACCTATTGGGTCGCGTGATCACGTGGAGTATTCTTGCTGCGGTGTTTTTGGTGCCTTTGGCATTTGCTCCCTGGACATTTGAAGCCTTTGAATTCAACAAGCAATATGTTTTAGTGTTCTTGGCGCTTCTTGGGGGTACCGCTTGGATAGCCCGTCTTGTACTGGATAAAAAGCACGCCCTCGTATTTGTTCCTTCCTTGATTCTGTTTCCTGCTCTTGCTCTTCTGATGGTAACCGCTCTCTCTGTGATCTTTTCAGAAGACCTGCCAGCTTCTCTTTTTGGATTCTATGGAAGATTTTCTGATGGGTTTCTCGGGTTGATAAGCTGCGCTACACTCTCGTTTCTCTTATTCCAGGAGGTGAAAGCGGGAGCCGCGGATTTGACGCAGAAGGTGTGGCGAACGCTTCTTGTGGCCATGGGCGTATGCGCTTCTGTTGCCTTTCTTTCGCTCTTTGGCGCTTGGAAACATATTGAATTCCTCCCGTCTCTTATGCAGGAAGGGGTGTTTACTCTGGCAGCAGCGTCCCTGGAGGGATTCGCGGTTCTTCTGGCTGTTTTCTTTCCCCTGATTCTCGCCTCTCTCCTGCTGGATCTCGCGCCTGGGTCTTTTTGGGAAAAGGCGCAGTGGGTTCTCCTGGCGGTGTTTTTTACTCTTATTGCCGCAGCAGACTTTTTGGCAGCATGGATTGTTCTGGTGGCAGGACTTCTTGTGTTTGCCGCGTGGGTGCTCTGGCAGAAGGAGTTTTCAAAAGAAAGCCCTTTTCATCAGCTTGTCATTCCCGGGTTTTTCCTCGCGCTTTCTCTTCTCCTGCTTCTTTCTCCGCTGCAGCTTCCTCTCGCGCAAGACAGGGAACCTGAACTCCTCTTGAGCCAGGAGGTTTCCTGGAGGGTAGGGTGGAACACCGCGAAAGAGCAAGGAAAGAATCTCCTGATAGGGTCAGGCCCCGGAACCTGGGCGCTGGGATTCACAGAACACAAACCCTTGGAGTTTAATCAGACAGCCGCCTGGGGGATACGCTTTGACAGGCCAGCGTCCCACCTTGCTGAAGTCCTCGCGACCACGGGGCTTCTCGGATTCCTTTCTTTACTCTTGCTTATCGGCATATTCCTCGTGGCTTCCCTCTTTTTCATTTCGTACGCCAAGAGAAAAAAGGAAAGGGAAGAACTTCCATACGCGAACATCGCCTTCCTGGGGATATGCGTTCTTCTGGTGGCGTCTCTCGCGTATTACCAGAATACGGTACTCCAGCTTCTGTTCTGGATTTTCCTGGGAATGGGGGCTGCCCTTTGGAAAGGGGCAGAGGGATGGCGGGTATCTTTTGGAAGATCTCAAGGAGCCTTTCTAATTTCCCGAGCCGTGCTTCTTCTGATCGGGCTTGGTTTCTTTTGGTTCTCGCAGGCAGGGGCGCGCTGGTACGTCGCTGACATGCACTATCTGAATTCCCACGCTCACGCTTCCTCTCTTTTCGATGAGCGCATCAAAGAGGCAGAGAAAGCTGTTCTGCTCAACGCGTCCCAAGCAGAGTACAGGATCCACGCGGCTAAGCTCTTTTTGTCTCGCGCGCTCGCGGAATTCACAAAACCCGAAGGAGAACAAGACGCGGCCGCCGCTTCCCAGGATGTGCAGCGGGCGCTGGCATTCGCGCAAAGGGCGGTGGAACTCTCTCCCAATCGCGTAGCTTCCTGGGAGACGGCAGGAGCCATCTATCGCGATATTGGAGGAGCTCCGGGCGCTCTGGATTGGGGAATCAAAGCGTTTGAACGGGCGCTTGCCTTAGAGCCCGCTTCTCCGGTTCTCGCGACTGAACTGGGAAAACTCTACCTCGCGAAAGGAGGAATGGAGAAGGCGAAACAGAAATTTGAAGAGGCGATCCAGATGCGGCCCGCGTATTATGATGCCCATATCCAATTGGCCGGAGCTGAAGAACGGGAAGGAAAGAGTGAGCGCGCTCTGTCGCGCCTTGAGCAATTGGTTGGGCGCGATCCTTTCAACATGGAAATCCTTTTTCAATTGGGAAAACTATACTATAATAGCAATAATGTTGAGAGCGCGGTTCTTTCCTTGCGAAAGGTTTTGGATCTTTCCCCGAATCATTCAAACGCGCGCTACGCGTTAGGAGCAGCGTATGAAAAACAGGGAAAGATTGATTTGGCGATCCAACAGTTTGAGCGAGTGCTCCAGCTGAATCCGGAACATCAAAACGTCAAAGAGAAGCTGCGTCAATTACAAGGTAAGTAATTACTAATATATACAGTATATGAAGTCCATTCTCCTGCTTGAGAGGGTATCCAAGGTCTGTTTGTACGCGCTCATTCTGCTTATTCCTCTCTGGTTCTTGCCTATTACCCAGAATGTGCTTGATTTCCAGAAACAAGCGCTCTTTCTTCCTCTGGTGTTCCTTGGGCTTATTGCTTGGCTCGGGTATTCCATCAGCCAAGGGGAAATACGCATGCGCTTTTCCCCTCTGCACATTCCTGTCGCCCTGTTCGTGGGTATGGTCGCCCTTTCTTCCGTATTTTCCGTATGGAGGTATGGGTCATTCTGGGGGTGGCCGCAGAACATAACGGATACTGCCGTTGGGATGCTCGGGTTTGGGCTTCTCTATTTGCTTATTTCACAGATCGCGGAGGGATCAAAAACATTGTTCCGCCTCGCCCTGCTCCTTCTGATCTCCGGCACGCTCGCTGGAGTGTTCGCGTTAGTTCAGATGTACGGAGTGTTTCTTCTTCCCATTGAGGCAATCAAAACAACCGCGTTTAACACCATTGGCAGCCCTTCCATGGTCGCTCTGTTTTCCGCGATTCTTCTTCCGCTCGCGCTGGTGCTTGCCTTTTCTTCCAAGCTTCTTCTGCGCGCGTTTCTCTGGGTGCTCGTGTTCCTCCTGCTGGGGATCGTGACTATCTTAAACTCTCAGATCGCGTGGATGGTCCTCTCCGCGGAGCTCCTGGTTCTCCTGGTATTCGGAATGGTCAACCTGAAAAAGCGAATGGACTTTGGATGGATATCTTTTCCCATGGCATTTCTTGTCATTGCCATGTTCTTTGGCATGTTCCAGGTAAGCGTTCCCGGGGCACCGGAGGTTCCTATTGAAGTTTCACTTTCCCGGCAGGCAGAATGGAGCATCGCAAAAGAGGTGCTGGGAGATCGGCCGCTCTTCGGGTCAGGTCCCGGAACCTTCCAGATCGCGTACGCTGAGCATCACAGTCCCGCGGTCAATGAAACCATATTCTGGAACACGCGTTTCAACGCGGGGGTGTCAGAATTGCTTGATTGGATTCTTATGACCGGAATCTTAGGATCTCTCCTTTTGTTTGGCGCCATTGGAACAGGACTCTTTCTGGGCGTCAGGCGGCTTTTCTCCCAGGATGAGGACCATGTCGCCTGGATGATGGGATTGGGGGCTCTTTCTTCCTTTGTGGGAATTGTTCTTGCCTTCATCCTGAGTTCTGTGCCATTCGTGCTCTGGTTTGTGTTCTGGGTGCTCTTGGCAATGCTGGCGGTAACGGGGACAGGCCGCCTGAAGACCGTATCCATCGCTCCTCCTTCCGTGCTCGCGGTCGGAGCTTCCTTCTCCTTCCTTCTGGTGCTGATCTTTGGACTCGGTCTCTTATTCGTGGGAGGACAAAAGTACGCCGCTGAAGTCCAGTACCTGAAAGGAGCAAGAGCTTCTCTGGAGGGAAATATAGAGGAATCCTTGGAAAGGGTTACATCCGCGGCCCAGCTGAACCCTTCCGCTGATCTCTATTGGCGGGAACTCTCCCAGCTTTACCTTGTGCAGCTGAGCCGGGTTTCCCAGCGGCAAGATCTCACTGAGGAGCAGCGCCAGCAGCAGATGCAGTTGGCAGCGTCCAACGCGGTTGCCGCAGCCCGCCAGGCGGTAACGGTGGCGGATCAGAACGTGGCGAACTGGATCGTCCAAGGCTTTATCTATAGGAACCTCATTGGAGCTGAAGGAGCGGATGCCTTTGCCATTGCCTCCTACGAAAGGGCGGCAGAATTGGAGCCGGCGTCTCCCTTCAGCTGGACGGAAATAGGAAGGGTGCGGATTCTGCAGGCCCAGCAGGCGACAGACAAAGATACATTCTTTGAAATGGCGCTTGAAGACTTGCAGAAGGCATTGGAGCTTAAGCAGGATTACGCCCCGGCCCACTACCTTGTTGCGGCCGTGCGGGAACAGCAGGGGCAGGTGGAGGAAGCAATTGTGAAACTGGAAGACGCCAAAAGGGCGGCTCCCCGGGACATCGGGCTCGCCTTCCAGCTCGGATCCATGTACCGCACGCAGAAGAACCTGACGGCAGCGGCGCAAGAATTCAGGCGCGCGCTTCAGATAGACCCGGAATACGCGAACGCCAGGTATATGCTCGGGCTGGTATATGACGAACAAGGAGAAAAAGATCTCGCGATCGCGGAATTTGAGAGGGTAGCGGCCGCGAATCCGGATAACGGAGATCTTCCTCGCATTTTGCAAAACCTGAGACAAGGACTGCCGGCTCTGGAGGGCTTGAACACCGAGCCGCCTCTCCAGGAAGCTCCGCCGGAGATTAACGAATAAGGAAATTGACACCTTCCCCCTCCCTGTGGTAGGATACATCCGAGAGTTCAGGGAGGGGTAACGTGTTGACATTTTTGCGTGCGTGAGGTATCATGCTCCTAGTTTTAGGTGCTTGACGTTTTCATAATAAACCCTCTAGTTCCCCGCCTCTTTGAGTTTGCTTTTCAAGATACAACGTGCGTAGATAAGTTTTTAGGCCTTCCGGAAGAGGATCGGGTGTTTTTTGGCGCATTCACACCTTCATGGCTTCTTTCCCCACAAAATTGTTCGGAACATCGGGAATTCGTCTTGAATTTCCTTATCTCCTTGAGATCCAGCACGACAGCTGGAGAGATTTTTGGCGCGCTCAGCTCCAGGAGCTTTTGGAAGAAATCTCCCCGATCCGCGACTACACCAAAAAAGAATTTGAACTGTGGTTTACGGGTTTTAAGTTAGCGGAACCGAACTATACGGCAGACAGTGAGGCAAAAGAAAACGACGATTCCTATGAAGCGGCTCTCCGGGTAAAGACCCGGCTTGTGAACCTGAAGACCAAAGAGGTAAAAGAGCAGGAGATTTATCTGGCGGACTTTCCCCTCATGACAGAGCGCGGAACGTTTATCGTAAACGGAGTGGAGCGGGTTGCTATTTCCCAACTTATCAGATCTCCTGGAGCGTTCTTCTCAGCTTCCAATTCCCAAGGAAAACGATTGTTCGGAGCGAAAATCATTCCCAACCGGGGAGCATGGCTGGAATTTGAGACCGAGCCCTCAGGCGTGATCGTGGCGCGCATTGATCGGAAGCGCAAGATTCCTTGCACGACTATTCTGCGCGCTTTTGGCATTGAAAAGGACGAAGACATTCTCAAGGCGCTCTCATCTGCGGATGCGGGGGAGATCAAGTATGGAGAGGAAACCCTCAAACGGGATCCCGCGAAAACCCAAGATGAGGCATTGGTGGAAATCTATCAGCGTCTGCGGCCCGGGGACTACGTGACTCCGGAAAACGCCAAGGAGCTGATCTGGAACATGTTCTTTAACTTTGAGCGCTACGATCTCTCCCGCGTGGGACGATGGAAGACATGGCAGCGGCTCCCCAACTTGCGCCCCAAAGACCGGGAAAAAGAAGAAATGATTTCCCTGCAGGATCGCGTTTTGAAGCTGGAAGACGTCATTGAGGTGATCGCGGAAATTATCCGGCTGAACAATACGCCAGGCGCCATCCCCGACCTTATTGACCACATGGGCAACCGGCGCGTGCGCACGTTCGCTGAATTCCTGCAGAACCGCATGCGCGTGGGATTCATGCGCATGGAACGCATCGTGAAGGATCGTATGTCTACTTTGGATCCTGCGACCATTACTCCTGCCCAGCTGGTAAACCCGAGGCCGGTCATGGCTATCGTGAAGGAATTTTTCACCTCCTCCCAGCTTACCCAGTTCATGGATAACGAGAATCCTTTGGCTGAGCTTGAGCATAAGCGTCGGGTTTCCGCGACGGGTCCTGGAGGACTGACGCGCGAGCGCGCGGGGTTTGAAGTGCGGGACGTGCAGCCCTCTCACTACGGACGCATCTGCCCCATCCAGACGCCGGAAGGCCCGAACATTGGATTGGTGGGACACTTGGCAACGTACGCGAAGATTAATCCGTACGGATTCTTGGAAACCCCGTATTTTAAAGTGAAGAATGGGCGAGTGACTCGGGAACTGGAGTATCTCAATGCCTATGAGGAAGAAAAGGAGGTGATCGCGCACGCGGGCATTCGCGTGGATAAGGAAGGAAAGATCCTGAATGACAAGATTGAGGTGCGCATGTACGGAGAGCCGGGCTTAGCTCCCAAAGATAAGATTACCTATGTGGATGTTTCCCCGGAGCAGGCGGTTTCTGTGGCAACTTCCCTGATTCCTTTCCTGAGAAACGATGACGCGAACCGCGCGCTCATGGGTTCTAACATGCAGCGCCAGGCTGTTCCCCTGATTCGCCCCCATGCTCCGCTGGTGGGAACCGGATTGGAAGAACAGGTTGCCAAGGATTCCGGATTGGCTGTACTTGCCCCAGAAGACGGCACGGTGGAAGAAGTGGATGGCGGCCACATTGTGGTGAAATCAGGAAACAAGCGCCACGAGATGACGATTCGGAATTTTACGCGCACCAACCAGTACACGTCTTTTCACCAGAGACCTATCGTGCAAAAGGGAGAACGCGTCAAAAAAGGGCAGGTGATAGCGGACGGGGGAGCCATTGACCAAGGGCGCTTGGCGCTGGGAACAAACCTGCTGGTCGCTTTCCTTCCCTGGCGCGGAGGAAACTATGAGGATGCTATCATTATTTCAGAGCACCTGGTGCGGGACGACGTATTCACCTCCATCCATATGGAGGACTTTAGCTGCGACGTGCGCGAAACAAAGCTTGGCCCTGAGGTGACCACCTCTGACATTCCGAATGTTGGAGAGGAAAAGCTCAAGGACCTGGACGAAGAAGGAGTCGTGCGCATTGGAGCTGAAGTTGGGCCGAACGACATTCTTGTCGGAAAGATCTCCCCGAAAGGAGAAGTGGAGCTTACGCCCGAGGAGCGCCTTCTCCGAGCGATCTTTGGAGAAAAAGCGCGGGACGTGAAAGACACTTCTTTGACCATGCCCCACGGAAAACGGGGGCGGGTGGTGAATGTGCGGGTATTCTCGCGGGATGAGGGCCACAAATTAGAGCCTGGGGTTATCAAGCGCATTCACGTGGAAGTCGCGGAAATGCGAAATGTCAGGCCTGGGGACAAGCTGGCGGGACGTCATGGAAATAAGGGAGTGATTTCCATGGTGCTTCCCCGCGAAGAAATGCCGTTTATGGAAGACGGAACTCCCGTGGATATCGTGCTTAATCCTTTGGGAGTAGCTTCCCGCATGAACATCGGACAGGTTCTGGAAACCCATCTTGGCTGGGCGGCCAAGAAGCTCGGGTACTACGCGGTAACGCCGGGATTGTCTGGAGCAACCGAAGAAGATATTAAGCGCGAATTGAAGGAAGCGGGACTTCCTGAAGACGGGAAGGTAACCTTGTATGACGGACGGGATGGAAAGCCCTTCCCCAAGAAAATCATGGTGGGGTACATTTATATGATGAAGCTCATCCACATGGTGGAGGATAAGATTCACATGCGCTCCATAGGCCCCTACTCCCTTATTACCCAGCAGCCTCTTGGGGGAAAAGCGCAGTTTGGAGGACAGCGTTTTGGGGAAATGGAAGTGTGGGCATTGGAGGGGTACGGAGCTGCCTACACGCTGCAGGAAATGCTTACCATCAAATCAGATGACGTGCCGGGGCGCGCTTCCGCCTATGAGTCCATTCTCCGGGGGCAGCCCATTCAGACCCCCAACCTTCCCGCGTCCTTCAATCTGCTCCTGAATGAGCTTCGCTCCCTTGCCTTGAATATTGAGGTAAAAGAGTATGTGCGCGTTGAGGGGCCCAAAGAAGAAAAACAAGAAGTGAAAACTGCGTCAGCCTAATCTTATGCGCGTTACCGACCTTCAATCACTCCGTATCAAAATCGCCTCTCCGGCAGATATTCTCGCGTGGTCTCATGGAGAGATTACAAAACCGGAAACCATCAACTACCGCACACAGAAGGCGGAAAAGGATGGCCTGTTTGATGAGCGCATTTTTGGCCCGGAAAAGGATTTTGAATGCTACTGCGGGAAATACCGAAAGATCCGCTATAAGGGAGTTATCTGCGACCGGTGCGGAGTGGAGGTAACCAAATCTTCCGTACGGCGCGAGCGCATGGGGCATATCTCGCTTGCCACTCCCTGTTCTCATATCTGGTTCCTGCGCGGAACGCCTTCTCGCATGGGGATGGTGCTGAATATTCCGGCCCAGTATCTGGAGCGCGTTATTTACTTTGCTTCCTATATTGTTACCAAAGTGGACGAGAATGCGAGGACCCAGGCGCTGGGGGAGATTGACGCTGAGTTCAAGCGCAAGAGCAAGGGATTGCCGGACGCGGAGGTGAAAAAGATCAAGGAATTGCGGGATAAGGAGCGGGATCAGCTGTCCCTCCTCCGTCCGCTGGTGATTCTTCCCGAGCTGGATTATCAGAACCTGTCATTAAAGTATGGCCATGTATTTGAGGCGGGAACCGGATCTGAAGCTCTCAAAAGAATTTTTGAACAATTGAATCTGAAGGATGAAATCAAGAAATCGGAAGAGTCAGCTGAGCACGCGACCGCGCTGAACAGGAAAAAGATCATGCTCAGACTGAAGCTGCTTCGCGGCATGGAGACGGGAGGAATTCGCCCCGAATGGATGTTCCTGACTCAGCTTCCCGTGCTTCCCCCGGATCTTCGTCCCATGGTGCAGCTGGACGGAGGAAGGTACGCCTCTTCTGATTTAAATGATCTCTATCGCAGGGTAATTAACCGGAACAACCGGCTCAAGTACCTGCTTGAGCTCGGGGCCCCGGAAGTTATCGTGCGGAACGAGAAGCGCATGCTCCAGGAAGCAGTGGACGCGCTGATTGACAACTCCATGCGCAAGGGCACCACAACCCAGGCAACCACCGGAGGAAAACGCTTGCTCAAGTCGTTAGCGGACATGCTGAAGGGAAAACAGGGAAGGTTTCGCCAGAACCTGCTGGGAAAGCGCGTTGACTACTCAGGGCGATCGGTGATCGTGGCAGGACCGAAGCTGCGCCTTCATCAATGCGGGCTTCCCAAACATATGGCGCTGGAGCTCTTCAAGCCTTTTGTCATCCAAAAAGTCCTCCAGCAGGAACTTGCCTATAACGTGAGAGGCGCTTCCCGCCTTATTGAACAGCAGACAGACGAAGTGTGGGCAATTCTGGAAGAGGTGGTCAAAGACAAGCTCGTGCTTCTCAATCGCGCTCCCACCCTGCACCGGCTCGGGATCCAGGCCTTTTACCCGTTGCTCATTGAAGGGGAAGCCATTCAGCTCCACCCTCTGGTGTGTTCCGCTTTTAACGCGGACTTTGATGGAGACCAGATGGCAGTGCACGTCCCTCTCTCAGAGGAAGCGCAGCGGGAGGCGCGTGAACTGATGCTTTCTTCCGTGAACATGTTAAAGCCCGCGACCGGCACTCCCATTGTTTCTCCGCGCCAGGATATGGTGCTGGGATGCTACTTTTTGACCGGGACCGATGAACTCGCGGAAGGACAAGCGCCGCGCGTGTTCGCCTCCCCCCAGGACGCGGAACTTGCCTATGATAGCGAACTGATCGGACTTCGCGAACCCATCAAGGCGCGCTTGCCCAAAGAGTGGGGAGGGGACGGAGCTACGCTTATTGAAACGACCGTGGGAAGGATTT
>JAUYJF010000001.1 GCA_030688685.1 Candidatus Yanofskyibacteriota bacterium
CAAAGCAATAACCGTGAATTCTGAATTTTTCATATCCCTCGCATACTGACATATTTCTCAGAAAACTTCCAGCTATAAGGGGTCTACTTCCTTTCAGAAATAGACCCCTTAATTCCTCTCCTTACGCGGCTTTTGTTTGACTTTCCTTAGGAACAGGTTTCATCTCGCGCCCACACTGGACACATCTTACATACGCTCCATATATGTCTTCCACCAGCTCAAGATCTCCTTGGCAATGAAGGCACGCCTTGAGCCAAATCATGCCTCACCTCCTAAAGAGCAATACCCTTCTATACTCTACCCCACCTAAACTTTCAAGGCAAAGCAAGAGGTATTGAATACTTTTCCAAAAACGCATGGAGACCAAGTTTCTTGAGCTCCTGATGCAGTGTGTAGTACGAACACCATTCCTTTGAACAAATCCAGGATTCCGCGGGATGCATGCAGTAAAAGATATTCCCGCGCGCCGCCTCCATAATGGCGGTGATGTTCCGCGCCACTGTTTTTTTATCCAGAAAAGGACGCACAACTTTGAACCGAACAATTCGTGAATTATTCTTGGAGAGGACAATGTAATCCTTTGAAATGCCTCTTGGTGCTTTTCCTGTTATTGACTTGTATCCAACCTGGTAAATGGAAATCTGCGCGTCAGACCGAATATCTTGTTTATTGGGACTTACCCGCGTTGTTTTTAATTCGTGAATAACCCCGCCGGTATCTGTCATGTCAATGCGCCCCACCACCTCAAGATTCGGCGATACCTGAAAAGTGAATGGTTCCTCTATGAGATCAGGATGGATAAAAGGATTAAGGTGCTGAAAATAGGTTTCCAATCCCTTGAGACCCGTGTCTATCATATCTTCAATACGAACGTGTTTTTCTTTTGACAGATACTCACGCGTAAGGTACGGGCGGGCCTCAGCCAACTCCTGCTTGTAATCCTCAAGCGCGTTCCCAAAGGAATGCACAAAAAACTCCTGGGCCTCCGCAAGCTTGAGTCCTCTTCCGTCTTCTTTCTTTTGCTCAAAGTGGTACTGGAGGGTCTCGTGCAGAGCAAAGCCGTGTTTGAACACCTTGCGCGGCTGCCGGCGAATCCCGAGTTTATAACGAAACAGCCAGTGTTCCGGACATCTGACATAGGTCATTAATTGGCTGAAGCTCACTTGCTTCATGGCTCACCGGGCGTGTTCGGCAAGAACAGAGGATTCCGCGTCTTTTGCCGCGTTCCGATACACGCAGAAATCGCACTCGGGAGAAGATTCCGGCAAAAAGTCCTGACTCAGGCATTCTTTTGCCTTCAGGAGCGCGCCTTCAACCCAAGAGTCCTTCCCCTCATAGGGAATGATCTTCACGTCAAACTCCAGTCTTCCATCAAACGCTTCCAAATCGGACTTTCCGTTTCCGTACACAAAATACCCTGTATCTGAAACAGAAAACCCGTTTCTGCGCAGCAGCCATTGGTAAATTTCCATCTGGTTCTTATATCCGCGCTGCCAGTCAGCGTCAATGGTCACTTCCCCGTTCTTTGCGGTTGCCTTGTAATCCACCACATGCAGCTCTTCCTGAGGATTCTGCCAAATATCATCTACGGCTCCCGTCACTAAGAATCCGCTCAGCTCGTGCAAAAACTGCACGCCTTTTCTCACGTCTCGCCATTCATTCATTTTCTCGTGCTGAAAAGGAACAGCGTGAATGCCGTAGGTGTCCATAAGAGGGTGAGCGGAGGATTTGGCGCGATGGATATCAAATTCCTTCTTCAGAAGAGCGTCTACGGCGGAGTTCAGGGAAAACGGGTATCCGGGCGGCTGGTCCACCCCCAAACGCCTGTCCATATAAAAACAGCGGGGACACTTGAGAAAGTTCTCAATTTTGGACCGGCTTAACGTGAAGGGCGCGCCCGATTTCGGATCATAGATGTTGCGCGATCTTTTACCAGAATACCATTGGGACATATCAAGAAATATGGAGTATTACGCTTCGTTCTCTTGGCCCGCCAAACTCAATCAGTACAATCTTCTGCCACACCCCCAGGGACAACTCCCCTTTTTCAATGGGAACACAGAGCGAAGGACCAAGAAGAGAAGCTATAATATGGTCTTTTACATGGTCGGGATTGTGGGGATGCCGGAATTCAAGTTGCGGAACCATTTCCTCAAACGCGTCCAGCATATCCAAGTCCGTTCCATTATCCAAGTCAGCAGTTGTGAGAGCAGCTGAGGTATGGAGCACAAACAGATGGCATACTCCTTCTGGAACATTTGCCCCTTTCACGGCGCGCTGGATGTCTTGCGTAATATCAAGAATCTGCCGCTCTCTTTCAGTATGAAACACGAGCTCCTGCATGCTCTCATGGTAGCACTAAGGTTCCAGGCGCACAATTCCGGATACCTTATCAAAATCATGATCAAAGCTGTAAATCTCCTGAATGCCTCTTTGGCGCATATACGCAACCTGTACCGCGTCACCAAACGGAATCCGTGCCTTCTCATAAACCTCGAGAGCTTCCTGGATGAGATCTGCCGCCTCCATAGATAACCCATTGAGCGTCATAAGAAACATCACATATTTTCGTATATCGGCATGAGAAATTTTGTAACTCCGTTCAAGTGTGAAAATGACTTCCGAAATAGCAGTAAAAGAAACTGCTGCTTTTTCCTCGCCGGATTCCAACCGCACTATAAGCCGTTTCGCCGCTTTTGTGTGTTCGCTTACATTTTCAATATAGTAGCGAAGAAGGATATTTGCATCAACGAGGCGCATAAAAAAATTAATCTTCGTAAATCCCTTCTCTTGCTACGTGTTTTGCCTCCTCATCATACGCTTTTTCTATTGCCTTCTTCAGACCTTCTTCAGAGAGGTCTTTCCCTTGCGCGTGTTTTTTTCCCGCGCCAAAAAATTCGTCAGCGCGAGAACGCGGCCTGGCAATATACACAACATTGCTTTTATCAATCAAAAATTCCACCTGATCTCCGGGCTTGACTCCAAGCTTCTCCCGCACCATAAGGGGAATGGTAACCTGGGACTTCTTTGTGAGACGGGACCTGGTAATACGCTTTATCATAGTATTACCCTATCAAGAGGTAATACCTCTGTCAAACGCCTCAACGCAAAAGGTTGAGGCCTGTTTCCTCGTCGTATTCCCGCTCAAGCTTGCCCTCCAACTGGACGAGAACAACCTCACAGGCGCCAGAGACCACCGCTTTGCTTACGTGCCCCGCCTTGGTCTCCATGGCGGCGTTTGAAAACACCCCATGGCCGTGCACCACCAGATCCTCGCCAAGTTTGGACACGTTCCCTGTCAAGGAAACGATCTCTAAATTCTCCCGAAGCTGTTCCTTTCCATACTGCTTTGCTTCCAGATCGTACCACGCCAGCTCCACTTCTCCCGCGGCTCCCATGACATGAAAGTATGCTGCCTCAATGTGATGTTCCGCGCAGAACATCTTTATCTGTTCCATAAGATCTTGTCCGCGCTTGGCAGACAAAATATGCGTGTTGCCGTCTTTCAGGACGCGTTTCATAGCTTTTCTATTTTAGCGGCAAGGATAAAGTCGTTCTCAGAAAGCCCGCCAATGGCGTGGGTGGAAAGCTCAACTTCCACTTTCTTGTAGGCAAAAAGCCGGAGGTCAGGATGATGCCCTTCGTGTTCCGCGATCTCGCCAATCTTGTTGATGAAGCTCAAAGCATCCGCAAAATTCTTCTTCACAAATTGCTTCTTGATGCTCTTTTCCCTTCCCTGCTCCCAACCTGCGGGAAGCTGCGCCAAGTACTCCTGGATTTCTTTTCCCTGGAGAGGGGTGACTCCTCCTTGACAAGGCACGCATGTTTTCTTTGCGAGTTCCATTGCTCTAGTATACCACATCCCTTCGGGTCTGAAGATCCCTCAGGGTCTGAACGACTTATCTCGCGCTTGGCCATATATCCGCCGCGGGAGCATAGAGTTTTGTCAAAGGGTGATCCGCGCATTCATGCTTGCGGCCAGGGCAGATGTTCCTTCCGTAATCAATGAGGCCATAGGTAATGAAAAACCAATCTTTCTTGGGAATAATCTCCATAAGATCCCGCTCAATCTTTACTGGATCTGAAGAATCAGAAAGATTAAATTTCTGGGCGAATCGTTTCACGTGGGTATCTACCGCGATTCCCTCCACAACCCCATACGCATTGCCCAAAACCACGTTCGCGGTCTTGCGCGCAACCCCGGGAAGCGAAAGCATATCTCTCATGGTATTGGGGATTTTTCCTTCGTAACGCTCCTTCACGATCTGGGCTGAAGCAAGGATATTCTTTGTTTTCGCGCGATAAAATCCGGTTTCTCGGATGTCTTGCTCAAACTCTTTGGGATCCGCTTTCAGGTAATCCTCCAGGGTTGGATATTTCTGAAACAAACGTTTCGTGACCTCATTCACTTTCTTGTCCGTGCATTGGGCAGAGAGGATCACCGCCACGAGAAGTTCCCAGTTATTTGCGGAGCGCAAGGCAATCTTGGCATCCGGAAAGAGCTTCCGCAAAGTTCTTATGATTGCTTCTGCGCGCGATTTCCGAGTCATTCAATCTCCGCATTCCGCTCAATAACAGAAGTGGGGTCTTGCACCGGCATGCGCACCGCGTCTCGAACAGCTCCTGTACCATCCTCAGCTTCGCTCCTGCATACACCTTGGTAGTCAACTCGTACACGGTTCTGTTGCTCTGCGACACAGCGGTTTCCGTATGTTTTCCCGTCAACTCCGCACACGGGATTGTATTCCATAGTGCAAACCACCGCGGTGTTCTCCTCCCTCACTGGAGGAGGCACACGAATAAGGCCATCGGGAGCTGCCTGTACGCGCTCTTGAATTTTTGCTTCTATGCGCTGCAAGGTTGACGCCTCCTCACCGCTCCCTTCCAGCATTCGCAAGGCGTTTCGCGCTATTACCTCAGCTGCCCGGGCCTGGCCGAACGCTTCCCCATACTGCTCTTGTTCGTAGGCCTCTTTTGCCGAGGCAAGGTGACGCTCTGCCTGAGCGAGAAGTTCTCTTACTCTTTCGCGCGCGACTTCTTCTGATTGCGCGTATCTTTGTACTTTGCCAATGAGTTCACCCGCGACCCGTATTTGATGAGCCGCTTGCTCCATTCTGTTTTCAGATGCCGCAATCCTTTCTTCCAGCACATCCTGGGAAACACCGAGGGCGCGCGCGGCATTCTCAGAAGCCCGTATCCGCAGTTCTTCCAAGGTTACTGATCTCCTCGCGGCGTCTCCTGGAACACGGTCCAGAACCGTTTGGAGATTTTCTTCGCCCCGCAAGACAAGCTGTTCAATCTGCGCCTGCGCTTTTTCCCTGAGATTTTCCCGAACCTCAGAAAGTCGCTCTCTGACCTCTTCTGGCATGTTCATGCTGAAACGGTCAAGAATTTCAACGGACTGGATGTCTTTGAGCGCGCTTCCCCTTCCTTCTTCTAAGGTGATTCGCAGGCGCTCCGCGAATTTCTCAGGAACCTCTTTCGCGGCAACTCTCCCTACCACGTCCGCGATCCGTTCGTGCGCTTGATCCAAGCGCTCCCGCACCGCTTCTTTGTCTTCATGGCGCTCTCTCACTTCAGAGAGAAGTTTTTCATGAAGCACGCTCCGTTTTGTGATTTCCTCCAGCAAGCGGTCAACATTTGGATTCTCTGACGTCTCCTGGACCCGCTCTAAGCGAAACGCCAAGCGGTCTTGCGCCTGCTCGTAATTTGAGAGAGCTCGGCTGATGGCACGTTCGTCATCCGGACGCTGCTGCTGTACCGCTTGTAACTCTGCCGCTTTTTCGTTCGCGAACCTTCCTTCCAATGCCGCTTTTGCGACAGAATTGAATGTGAAGAAGGACTGCATGTTCCTTCCTAATTCTTTGAACGCGTAGAATGGAGAGGTAGGAAGAATTCCGACACGTTCTACCCCGAGATCCTGGAACTGAACATAATTTTCATCCTGCTCCTGGGCAAGAACCGACCCTGCCGCGAGGAAGAGAAATGACGAGAACAAAAGAAGAAGATATTTTTGCATATGAAGTTATGGGTGGATTATCTTACTTATAATGGCTATCGACGATTTATAATTATGGAACACTATGGTACTGGGATTATTCCTTTCCCCATATGTTCAAGCATATCCCGCTCAAGCTGCGCGTACCCGCCAGCGTAGGCAGCGTAGATTCTGTTCCATAATGCTTCCCGCTGGTGGTACGAGAACGACTCACTCTTCCCGTCGCTCACGGAAGCTGTACCCATGGCATTGTCTTCAAGCTCAAAGCTCACGATCTCCCCTTCAATCACGGCAGCCACAGACCAGAGCTCATCCCAGAACTCCAGCCCTACTCCTTCGTGCTTCTTTCCAAATGCGGCCAGATCTTCCTGCGCCTTGCGCCAATGCATGGCTTCCGGATTCACGCGGGGCAAGAACAGGCGCGGGTCTCCCGGATTTTCTTTCCATAGATACCGCTGCACAATGAGCCAGTCTCCGGGACGAGCTGACTGCGTCTCTGGCACATCACCACGCAAGAGCGAAAGGAATTTCGCGTTAAAATCATCAGACTGCGCGTACTGCCGAAATAACTTGCTGTAAAAAGCGATCTCATGGAAGTAATGCAAAAGCAGCGCAAAGTCCCGTAAAAATTTCCCCGGCTCTGTTTGGGCAATGGGATTGAGAAAAATAATGCCAAATTCCTTCAAATGACTGACGTTGTGGTGCTTTTTCGCGACATACTTCTCTGCGATCTCTTTCCATTGAGGTCCCAGTACCCTGAGCTCAATGGGGCGCTCCTCAAAATCTTCGGGAGCAAAAGCGGTATACGCTTCATCAAATGTCTTATGCATCCACTCGTTTGTTTCTGTAAACCTGAGGGCCGAGAATACATCTCCGATATCCTGCTTTTCCAGCAGTTCCTCCACGTCAGAATATCCTAGATACTTCATGGTTTGCTCAGGAGGCCTCTTTCGCAAGATATCCTTCGCGTACTCTTTTCTCAGAAAGAATCCTCTGTCTTCTGTCGCGATCTCGCGGGCTGCCTGCGCTACTTTTTCAAAATCAAAGTTCTCAGGCGTTACGCCCACAAAAGCGTACAATTCTTGTTCATGCGTTCGTACGGTATCAAAAAGAAACGCTCTCACCTGTTGGGCGGTCTCTGGCTTTGTTCTCATGGGAGCAAGCACGCGTTCTGTGAGCTCGTGGTTTTGCTGCTCTACTTGATGAAGAACTCGCGGAAACCCGGCATTTGCCATGCTTTCTTCCAGCGCGTCCAGCTGCGCCTGGGGAACCTGAAGAATTTCTGAAAGTTTATATGTCATTGCGGTTTCGCGAGTAAGCTGAGGTGCCACGTTTGCATTATACCTCAGAGAACGAAAAACGGGGAGACGCGCAGAAACTCGCGTTCCTGATCCAAGAACCCAACTTCCGGATAGCCTCCATGCCACTCCATAATCGTGGAATCCCGATACTCTTCTCCGGGATGGGGAAGTCCAAACGCGTGACCCAGCTCGTGGGCGGGCGTCCCTTTGGACACGCCGTCTTCGCATTGCCAGCCACTACTGTACGAACACGGAATACCCCACTCGTTGGCAACTCCGGAAATGGGCTCTAACACCCAGTCTCCAACCACCGCCCATCCTCCCTCGTGTCCCTTTGCGTTTGCCCCCGCGTACCCTCCTCCGCCCGCTCCAAATACAAGATACGCCGTATGATCCGCCCAGTGAGGGCCTCCGCTTTCATAGCGCGCAACTCCTCCATGAATGGCTTCGTTCATATACTGGGCCCAATTGCCTTCCAGGAGAGAACGGTCACGAATACATTCCTGGCTTGGATTTTCCCCGCATCGCATCTCCAAATAATTTCGGGACGGGTGGCGAAGCACCACAAGAGACGCCATTTGAAAGGCTGCTCCTACCTGGCCAAGATACCATTGCTGAAGCTCCATAAGGTATTCTGTCACCGCCGCTTCATACGCAGGATACATTAGCATATCAGCGGGATACACCAAATACGGCTTCACAAAAAAAGTGGGCGGCTCGCTGAGTTGAGCCACTCCCATTCCTCGGGGTTCCGCTTGCAGATCCGCGCGCGGATCTTCTTGCTCTGGTTCTTCAGAATCCAATTCCTCCAAAAACGGGGATGGGGAGAGGATTTGGTCAAACGTTTTTTCCTCCGCCTCTTCAGCTGAAAACCACCCTTGCTGCCAAATAAAAATCCCTCCGGCAAAAAACAGCAGCGCAAGAACAAGGAAAACTCTGGGATTCATACGGCAGCCGTCAATTGTTTCCTCTCAATCTGAAGCGCTCCCCACTTGAGCGGAGAATCTGTCTTTTTCAGAAGCCCGTTCTTTGCTCCCCATTCGCGCAACGCTCCCGTGGCGTTCGCGGATCCCAATTGCATAGCAGCCTCAATATCGTCCGGGGTTTTCATGAGCGATGCCACAAACCCAGAGCCAAACGCGTCTCCGGCTCCCGTGCGGTCGGCGATATCTTCCATGGGGAGAATGCCCGCTGACCAGCGAATTTTCCCGTCAGAAACCTCCACTCCTTTGGGGCCCCTCGTCATGACCACAATTCCCTTTACCCAATCATCCAGACGTTCAAAAATGCGATCTTTTTCCTCAAAAGGAATATCCGTTATGAACGCGGCCTCCTCCTGGTTGAGGATGAACACATCAATACCATCCAGCATCCCCTTGAGCTCTTCTTTTCGTTCCAGCTGGGTGGAGCCCGGATTCATTGCCACTTTGATGCCTTGCTCATTCGCCCTTCGCACCGCTTCTCCGACAATCAGGGCGTCCTCGTCCCGAAGATGATTGATATAAAACCACTTCGCTTTCAGCTTATTCCAGGAAATTTGAGAGTTCTGCAGTGATCCCGCCGCGCCTTTGTGCCGGAAAATCGCCCTTCCTCCTTTTCCAACGGATATGACAATAGACGTTGCCGTATGCTTTTGTTTGTTTTGGTAGAGAAACTCCGGAGAAACGCCCACCTCCTGTAATTCTCGCTCAATACGGCGGCCTGCTTCATCATCTCCCACCGAAGCAAGAACAGCGGTTTTCAGTCCCTGATAAGCGAAGGTTACGGCAGTATTCACCGCGCCTCC
Source organism: Candidatus Yanofskyibacteriota bacterium (assembly GCA_030688685.1). Taxonomy (GTDB): domain Bacteria; phylum Patescibacteriota; class Minisyncoccia; order Minisyncoccales; family UBA10102; genus JAUYJF01. The sequence continues at coordinate 9,086 of JAUYJF010000001.1, forward strand.
ACCTGTTTCCTCAAGAAATACGTCAATGTCCAGCTTGGATTCAAACGGAAAGCACGCCCCCCGTTTCGTAGCGTATCCTTCCAGCTCTTTTTCCTGGATCGCCTTACTCTGGAAAAAGATATCCCGCGTCGCAGATCCAATAGTGATAATATCGTATTTCATATGGAATGATTGAGAACACCGGGCAGTGAACCCACGGGGACTTGCACCCCGAAGACCTTGATTGACAAGTCAAGTCCGGTACTATACCTGGGCCCACCGCCCGGTGTTCTCAAGCTGTCCCGCAATTGTCGCTTTACGAGTACTCTTGACAAGAAGTGTTCAACGGACATACAATAAAAACACGATTGACAAGTCAGGTTCTGGTCTATACATAGACCTGCCAAGGCCTCGCGTTTGCGGGGTTTTTGGTTTATTTCAGCCATTTCAGTAATTCTTTTTTTGTCCCCTCTTTGTCCAGTTTATATTTCTTCCAGAGGGCTTTTGGTTCTCCTGATTCCGCGAATATGTCCTGCACCCCATGGCGAAACACCTGAACAGGATGCTTCTCTGCTAGCAGTTCTGCCACCGCGCTTCCCAGTCCTCCGATGATGTTGTGGTCTTCCGCGCAAAACACTTTCCCTGTCTTTTTGGCGGACGAGAGAATGGTTTTTTCATCTAGAGGCTTTACGGTATGCGCGTTTATTACTTCAAGAGACAGGGAGTCCTTGAGTTCTTCCGCGATCTGCAACAGCCAGTACACCATAAACCCATGGGCTATGACCGTGACATCCTTTCCCTCGCGCAACACCTGCGCTTTGCCTACTTCAAAAGGAGTTTGCTCTGTGGTAAACGCGGGGGTCGCCTCGCGCACTCCTCGAATGTACACGGGACCCTTCAGGTCATAAGCGGCTCGCACCGCTTTTTTTGCCTGCTCATAATCCGCGGGGCAGAGAATCGTAAAGCCAGGCAAGCATCGGAGAATGGCTATATCCTCTGTCATCTGGTGGGTGGGGCCGTCTTGTCCTGTGGCAAGCCCCGCGTGAGAGGAAACAAATACCACGTGGTTTTCAGGATAGCAAATGGTTGTGCGGATTGGTTCCCAAGGACGCCCCACGAGAAAAGCGGCATACGTTACGGCAAAAGGAACTTTTCCCTGGTACGCAAGACCCGCTGATACGCCCGTCAAGTTCTGTTCCGCTACGCCAACCTGGATGAAGCGTTCGGGGAATTTCTCTGCGAACCAGTGGGCACGGGAAGATTCAATGGTGTCAGCCCCCAAGACCACCATATCTTTCTTTTCTTCTCCCAGCTCTGCCATTCCCTTTCCGAGTCCGTCCCGGATCTTCTTCCATGCAACCTCGGACTCATCCAGATAGTTTTTCTCCAAATGATAATTCATGAATCAATCAAGATCTGCTGCTTCAATTCTTCGCGCAAGTGTGCGAAGTTCCCGCAACGCAATATTTGCCTGTTCTGCCTTTGGGGGCTCACCGGGAATATCTGTTCCGGGCGGAACCCCATGCCACTGATAATCTTTTTCCATAAAAGAAACTCCTTTGCCCGGAATCGTATGGGCAATGATACAGGTCGGTTTCGCTTGGATTGCCTTTGCCTCCTCCAGCGTTGAGATAATCTCCCGCATATTATGCCCGTTCATCTCCATCACATGCCACCCAAAGGCCTCATATTTCGCGCGCAGGGATTCCAGAGGCATAATATCTTCTGTATTGCCGTCAATCTGGATGTTATTGCGGTCAATAATGACCGTCAGGTTGTTGAGCCGATACTTTGCGGCCAGCATGACAGCTTCCCAGGTCATGCCTTCTTGGTGCTCTCCGTCAGATGTTAGGCACCATATCTGATAATTCGCTTTATCCATCTTTGCCGCGAGCGCAAATCCGCAGGCCTGAGATACCCCTTCTCCCAAAGGGCCGGAAGATGTCTCCAGAGCTGGAATCTTTTTGGTACACGGATGCCCTTCCAGGTTTGAGTTAATCTTTCGAAATGTAGAAAGCTCTTCTTTAGCAAAATATCCCGCGTGCGCCATAGCAACATAGCGCACCGGAACAATATGTCCGTTTGAGAGAATGAGGCGATCGCGATCTTCCCACAGAGGATTCGCGGGATCATGCTTCAATACGCGGAAATACAGAGCGCAAAATATGTCTGCCATTCCCAGAGGCCCAGCGGAATGCCCGGATCCCGCTTCCACGAGAAGCTTGATGATGTCCTGGCGAATCTCATTTGCCTTTTTCTCTAAGTTCTGAATAGAGTACTGCTGGTGCATATTTTGCTATTGTAGCAGAGAGAGAAGAATCAATCTATAAATCAGGGCGCGGAGATGGTTGCTCCGCGATTGCTGAGAGCTTGTGAAAAGCGGCAACAGGATCTTCCGCCCTCATGATCGCGCTTCCCACAAGCACATAATCTGCTCCTGCCGCGAATACTTCCCGAATATTCTCCTCCGTGATTCCTCCGTCAAAGCTCACTACGGGAACTGTAGCTTTCAGCTCTGAAATGGAACGGAGCCTTGAGGGGATAATCTTCTGCCCTTGAAATCCGGGTACCACCCCAAGCACTAACCCCCAATCAATAGAATCTGCGAATCCGGCCGCTTGGCCAGGATCCGTACCAGGGCTCAGCGCAAGTCCTACCTGGAAAGAATACTGCTTTGCTTTCTTCAGCACTTCTTGGGGGTGATCAATCGCTTCAATATGAAAAACAACCCGCTTTGCTCCTATCGCCTCGCAATCTTTCAAATACGCGACTGGGTCTGCGACCATCAGATGCATCTCAAGATGAAAGTGCGCGGCAGCCCCATCCAGGGCAAGGACCGGCACGGAGAAATTGGGCACAAAAACTCCATCTATGATATCAATGTGCAGCCATTCGCTTTCTCCGCGAAAAAGGTCAAGCCTTTCTTTTAAGTATGCTGGATCTGCGGTAAGAATAGCGGGAATGACTTTCTGCATGCGAGTTAGGAGCCATCAATCTTTGTAATCCTCCGCTCATGCCTTCCGCCTTCAAATTCCGTGTTGAGCCAGAGTTCCACCGCCTCCCGCGCTTCTTGCGCGCTCATGAACCTGGCACCCAAGGCAAGGACATTCGCGTTGTTATGAGCGCGAGAGAGCCGAACAATCTCCAAAGAACCTCCATAGTACACAGCAGCCCTGATACCAGATACGCGATTGGCAGCCATAGCTTCTCCTTGTCCTGACCCGCCGCACACGATACCGAAAGTAGTATGTTCTCCCTGCGCTTGCCGAAGAGCAACCGCTTTTACCGCAGGCAGAATGAAATCCGGATAATCATCTTCCGGATCATAGCTCCAAGCTCCCATGTCTTTTACTTCAAAACCCCGCTGTACGAGCACGTTTTTTAATTCCTCTTTCAGCTCAAATCCCGCGTGATCAGAAGCAAGGTAAATCATGGGCTTATTGTACCTGAATGAGAAGCGCCCGCCAAGGAGTGGAACCTTGTGCGGGCACTTGAAGGTGCTTGTGGCGCTACGGGCACCCAGCGGAAGGGCTCCCATAAAACCAACTCACTCCGTCATTAGGAGACACTGCGAAGTCGGCGGCACTTGCCGAGGGCATTGCACCGTTTACGCAGTATTTCCATCCATTTGCTCCGGTAGCCGCATCCCCCCCTACGCGCATGAGGTATGTGCCCCCATACGCGGTCTCTGTCTCGTACCCACACTTCACGGCTCCCTGCAACACCACCTCCATTGCTGTGCTTGCGCTCAAGAGTGTACCGACACACGCAACCGATGGGCCGCTTACCTGATAGCTCACGCCTGGAATAGGGGTCGGGGTGGGCGGTATCGGCGTCGGCGTAGGGGTTGGAGATACCAGCGTCGGTGTTGGAACACGGGTCGGGGTTGAGGTCGGAGTAAGCGTCGGCACCGGCGTAGGCGTTGCCGTTGGAGTTGGCGTAGGCGGTACCCGCGTCGGTGTGGGGGTAGGCGCTGGTCTTGGTAGTGCGAGTGGCGTTGACTGGGTCAAAGTCGCTGTTGGCGACGGAGTCGGCGTTGCTGTGGGCCACGAACTTGGGGTCGGTGTCGCCGTTGAGACAGGGGTCGGGGTGAGCGTCGACACCGGCGTCGGCGTTGGCGGTACTGGTGTCGCCGTTGGAACAGGAGTCGATGTAAACGATAGCTGCGTCGGTACTGGCGTGGGAGTCAAAGATACCGGTGTGGGCGTTGGGATCGGCGTGAGTATAGGGATTGCCGTCGGCGACGGGGTTGCCGTCGCCTGCGGAATTGGCGGCATAGGCTCTGGAGCCACGCACGCAACCAAAACTACTGCCAACAAACCTGCTACCAATCCCAAGCGCGTCATCATACCACCTCCACTACAACACGCCCAACCTGCTCATGAGACCGAGCGTCTTCCAAGAGAAGAACGCCACCTTGTGAGATAATGAACTCCTCTAGGTGCTCGTGGAGCGGGTACTCGGGAACTCCCCCTACTGCGAAGGCATAGCGCATATATCCCTCCGGAAGATCGTGGCGATCCATACCTCTTACAATCTCTCCTGCCGTAGTGCCAACAGAAACCAGCACTGCAGAAGAATATCCCGCCCGAAAAAGGTCTGAGGGTATAAGTCTTCCCAGGAAGATTCCTACGAAACCTACTCCAGTCAACCGTAGAAATTGGCGCCGACTCATCTCGGGCATCTCATCCTCCCTCAAACAAGGTGCGTTGGGAACATGCAATTTCTTCCATGCTCCCCTCGCACCTTGTTTTAGAATCCTTATTTACTGACCCTGCAAAGCTTGAAATGCCCGCACTTGCGAAGGCGTCATGATAATGGTTTTCCTGCGAGCGCGCAGCATCAGCACCGCATGCAATGCCAAAAGCGCCAATCCAAGCGCGACAAGCAATACAAAGAGTTCCTGCCGATATTCCTCAAGAATTCCTCGGCTTGCTTCCTCAGCTGATGCCCCCTGAAAGCCCGCGATATCAACATCCTTGAGGAGTTGAACGACAACCTGGCGATCTTCCCCGGAATTCTCTGGAATGTCTTGCGAGATAAGGGGTTCTGCGAGCTCCTGGCGCCGTTCCCGTTCCGCCTTCTCTGCGAGAAGTTCTTGCATCTGTGTCTGGAGGAGAGCAACTTCCGCGCGCAACCGCTCAAGTTCAAGCTCCACCTGCTTTTGCCCAAGCACATTCTCCAGATACTGCTGCGCGTGAGTCCTGACCGCGACAAACTCAGAAAGATGCTCAAGGGAAACGGTACACATATTGGCGCTTACCGTGCAGGTCTGCAGGTAGAAGAAATCCTCCTGACCGGAACGCACATATACGAATAATTCCTCTCCGTCTTCCGCGAACACGGGAATACTGACAAAAATGGGAGCATTGAACACCAGCTTCGATTCCAAGCCGGTATCTGCCCGGAGAAATCCCACGGGATTCAAGTCAGAAACGTTTACTCCTTCCTCTGTCGCGCCCAAGAGTTGACCGAGTGATTCTTGATTTTCAGTGATCATCACCTCCAGAGTTCCGTCCCAATCACTCTCAAATTCTGTGCCTTCCGGAATACGCACAACTCCAAAAACTTCAACATCTCCGAATTTCATGGGAGCTGCGAAAACGGCCTCTTTTGGTATCGCGGGAGATTGCGGGACAGGAGGAGACAAAACAACCACCCCTCCTCCTGATCCGCCCGAAGAAGAAACAGGCGCGGGCACAAATATCTTTACCGGAAAACTCTTCCCCGATAGGGCAATAACCGCATCTGCCGGACTGAACATTTTATTGCCGCCCTGCGTTGCGGACCAGAAAGACCCGTCTTCGTCTTGGAGGGAAATTAGAAATTGGATGGGATCTTTTCCTGCCTCAGTGGTCCAGGTTGATGATTGCGGATCTTCTTCCAATTTATTTATCATTATCACTACCCATGCGGTGGTATCAGTATTGGGAGTACTACACCAATCCGCGGCGCAATCCTCCTCAGACATCATCATAAATCCTCCGTTCTCCTTCTGATTCCCTTTTACGTAAGCAACGGCGTTCACGATACGGTCATCTGATTTTGATACCCCCGCCTCGAGCAGGGCAGCAACCGCAACTGCCGTCATATCCGTTTCACTGCTTTGACCTACTCCCCACGTCCATCCCCCGTCCTCGTTTTGGTTTTCTAAAAGAAATGCTTTGGAGTTCTGGATAACCGAATCTTCAGGAGAAACCCCTGCGGATATTAGAGCAAGAATGCCCCATATATCATCGTTCAGAAGGCCCGGCTCGCCGAACTGCGCGTCCTTGGTAAAACCCTTGATCTTGGCAACAAAATCCTCATCAGGAAAAGTTTTCGGGTCTTTCCCCGCGGCAGCCACAGCCAGTATGGGTTTTGCGTACGCAATCGCGGAATCCGCAGAGAAACTCGTAAGGTAGGAAACATCCGCGTCCTCGCCGGCCGCGACAAGCGCCATGGTCTTTGCGGCATTGTTATCCTGGGCCTTCAGGTATACTACAGCGGAGGCAAGGGCGTCCTCCAGCGACACTTCTTCTTGACTATTTCCATTCCCGTTGCCGCCTCCCCCGCCTCCGTTCCCGTTGGAATTCTCTTCCTCCTGATTCTCCTCCTCACTCCCATCTTCCTCTTCAGAAGCCGTCTCGCCTACAAGAACACTCAGCACATCACTGCGCGTTTTGTTTGCGGCCTCCGCGTGCACTTCTTTTGTCCCAATTTCTGAGAATATCCAAGAAAGAATGCCGTCCACACTCGGAGTTACGGAGAAAGCAATGCCGTCCACAGAAAGCGTTGCTGATCCTGAATACGGCACAAAACTCCCCTGGTCATCGTTCCACAGAGAAATCTCAAAAGAAATCTCCTCGTCTTTCTCTGCGGACGAAGGACCTCCCAAGGCAAGTGGTTCCATGGGCCAGGGACCGTAGGTAAGGAGAATCCGATCCTCTTCTGCCACCTCATACGAACTGAGCCCCACTTGCGCTACCGCATCATTAACCCGAAAAATCCAAAAAGATCCGGGCCATGGCTCATTCTCCACTCCGTTGACGCTCTCAAGGAAAAATCCAAATTCTCCCACAGTCCCAGAGTATCCGTCAATAATCCCCTCGTCCTTTGCCTGCTGAAGGGCGCACAGCGCGACAAACCCTTCAAATGTATGGGCCTCCCCATCACCATCCAGTACTTCGCATGCTTCTGGAACACTGATATCTTGACGAATCACCGTACTCTGCGGCCCCTCAACACGAAGGAGAATTATTCTCCCATCTTCTTGAGCGGATACGCCCGCCGCCCATACAACACCAAACAAGAATAAAAGAAAGAGTTGAAAGATATTAGTAAGATTTTTCATATGTCCATTCAATAATATTACCTGGGACAACCTTTTGTTGGGACACGCCCATTCGGGCTTTCTGTCCGTCTATTGAGTACACCCAATACATTTGCTTTCCGGGATCCTGTCGCCTGCCTTCAATCTCCTCAACAAAGAAGCCAATCCCGAAAAAGTCCTTGCCGCTAAATCTGAATCCATTCCCTTCCGCAATCCGCATAGCTTCTAAAACCGTGATCTCTTCTATTGCCGGCACAAGATATTCCTTTCCTTCTACCGTAAGAGTGATAACGGGATACGCAGGATAGTAGGACACAGCTTGCTTCTCATATGGGACATCTTCTATGTCCGTTCTTTTTTTCTGCTGTCCTACTATATCAAACCCTTGTCCTACCAGCTCTGACTCCTCAATAAGTATGTCCTCTCTTTCTTCCTCGCGTATTTCAAGGTTGGATTCTTTGGCGCTTGGCCATACTGTATGCAGCGCGATCCCTCCAAATCCTGCCGCAAGAAATACGATTCCAAGAAACGCGGTGATAAATCGCATGAAAAAACTCCTTAGGAGAAGGAGTTGCTCAAGCAAGCACACGTGTATGTTGCTTAAAGCATCTCCCCGCCCTCGAGGGATTACTTATCTTCTGTTTATGGGAGATGCCGCCTAGTCGATCGGGCTTTACCGTTCCGGGGGAGCATGGGAATTCCTTGACCTGAATGAGATCAAAGGTCACCCATTTCCTCTACGCGTTCTCATGAAACGAACGGGGGACGGAGAATCCCAAGTAAAATCAATTGAGCGGAGCGAATGCAGGACAGATTCAAGGAGTGAGGAGCGATGTGTGCCGTATGGCACATGAGCGACGAACAACGCGGAAGCTGTTCTGCATTCGCCCGCCCAGAGGGAAGCTCCCGGAGTGGCTGATTTCTTCGTTACTTCTCCTCAACGTACCTAAGGGTACAGGTTTCGTCGTCGCGCCTTGAAATCATCTCATCTGGGAGCTTCTCAATCTGATTT
>JAUYJF010000004.1 GCA_030688685.1 Candidatus Yanofskyibacteriota bacterium
ATAATTGTAAAATAATGCGTGGCAAAATAACCAAACATTACAACTAGACCCGTACTGATAGCAGCAAGAATTGGCACATTCTCTTTCCCGCTAAAAACTCTGTAGGCTCCGTATTCCAATATAAGCATTGCTAAGAAAGCTAAAAACAAGGGGTTTTTAATGATTTTTTGCGAAAGAATTTTAATATTAATCCATTTCATATCTATATTTGTTTCTATTAAGACGTGAGAATTATACTAGGCCTAGGTTGAATTTCTTCCGGTAGGGAAAAGTATCTGACACCTACTTCCCATCCAGTTGGTATTCTGGCCAGCGGGGAAACTAGACCGGGACTGAGCGAGAATGCCCCGCTGTCCTCCTTTGCCTTAACTTCGTTAAGGTGTGGATAGGATTTCGTGTCATTAATCATGTTCATCTGATCGGCAACGTGCCGCTGGAGGTACAAAAGGTATTCTTCTCGTCGTGTCGTCTTATTATACAACTCGGTGAACCACCATAGTGTAAATGGCGCAGCTGCACCAACAAATGCACCAATAAGTGCCCGCCATTCATATACTAAATTAAAATTGACGCTTTCTAAATCCATTGCTTTCACTTAAAAGATGTTCAACGTCTATTTTAACCTATTTCTAAAGTTTTCCACAGCTATCAATGTTGACGGGCTGTTTTGCTGCGATACAATGGGATTATACCGAACATCTGCCGAACTTTGCAAAATCAAGTTTCCTACCTTATGCTTACAAAGCGTCAAAAACAAATCTTTGATTATACAGAAAGATTCATTGAAGAAAAGGGTTACTCCCCTACTCTTGAGGATATCAGGAAGCATTTTCGACTCCGTTCAAAGGCAACAATACATCAGCATTTAAGGGCCTTGGAAGAGAGGGGGTACATTGGAAGAGCAGAAAATGCAACTCGTGGAATCAAAATAATCAAGGAGCAAGACATGGAACTAACTCCTATTACTCTTTCTTCGTTGTCTGTAGTCGATGCTCCTACAGCAACACAGGAATATCTCCCCAGTAGGAAGCTCGCGGAACTACCCCTAAATCAAGTGATCCTCGGCGATGCTCTTGAAAAAATGCGGGACCTCCCAAGCAATAGTTTTGACATCATTATTGCTGACCCTCCGTATAACATTGGGAAGAACTTTGGCAATAACATTGACAGAAAAGAGCTTAGCGAATATGTCAGTTGGTCCAAAGATTGGATCACAGAAAGTATCCGGCTCATGAAACCAACCGGAACGTTGTTTATCTACGGCTTTAGCGAGATACTCGCCTATCTTTCGGTAGAAATTCCTATCAATAAACGCTGGTTAATTTGGCACTACACAAACAAAAATGTAGCTTCCTTAAACTTTTGGCAAAGGAGCCATGAGGCAATTATCTGTGCCTGGAAAGATAGGCCTATTTTTAATAGAGACAAGGTAAGAGAGCCTTATACAGAAGGATTCCTTAATGGAGCAGCCGGCAAGAAGAGAGCAGGAACGGTGGGACGTTTTAGTAAAAATGGGCAGGAAACTGTATACAAAGCACACGAAAACGGGGCACTCCCGCGCGATGTTTTAAAAATCCCCACATTGGCAGGAGGAGCGGGAATGAGCGAGAGATGGTTTGTTTGCAAGAACTGTAATGATGTATGTGAACCACGAGAGCTTAAAAAGCATCTGGGTCACGAAATTGAAAAACACCCCACCCAGAAACCCCTTGAATTAACCAGAAGATTAATGGAATCTGCAATGCCGCAAAAGGATGGGCTCATTCTTGTTCCTTTTGTGGGAACAGGTTCTGAATGCGTAGTCGCCAAAACACTAGGGCATAATTATATTGGCTTTGAACTAAACCCAGATTATGTTAAGATCGCGCAAAAATGGCTGGAGACAACCATTGTGCCAAAAAAATCTACTTTGACTTTCTATCAAGTAAGCGTTTCTTCTCCTCAAAAACACGTGGGGTGAAAACTACAAAGCCATTTTTGAGTGACTTCGTCCGCTCATCTTTTAAAAACCTCAAGTATGATTTCCGAAACTCTCCCTTTTGCGTTCTTGGATCCGATAAAGAAATAGGAACTTCATATTTAATATCGACCGCTTCGCCATTAAGTTTACCTTTTCGTGGAAGTGGCCTGCCACTCTTTACTCCGCTGTAGCTGGTCTTCTTGACCTGGTAGTTCAAAAAATATCCGCGATATTCCACCCGTATATCAGCACCCTGGCTATCTAGGCCAGCTGACATAGAAACCGCGCCCTTGCCAAAAACCGATTCAGCCACATACCCAGCATGTATTTGCGTTATTAACCCTGCCCAAGTTCTATAAATTCTCGCCTCAAGACCACGGTAAAAACAATCCTCACACATGGTCGATCTTTTCCTGAATTTTTCTAATTGTTCTGCCTTCTCTCCTAGATATCGTTTATAAAAATCCTCAAAAGAAAGGAACTTCTTCTCGTCCCAATATACTTTATACAGAAGCATTATGGCCTGGATGTCCTTAGGCAAATCCATTTCAACAATCTTAATACGACTATACTTTTGCCTATAGTCCTTTAGATTTACCGCTTCCAAAAACTTTTCAAACTTTTCTGACGACATATAATAAATTGGCTTTAAAAGGTATTACTATATCAAGGAATACTATACCTTAACAAGAAACCGCCTCTTTGGCGATCTCACTCCTCAAATGTCGCACAACCCATTCGGCTACGCTCAGGGTAAAGTCGCTTTACATATTACAGGACTCACAAATGAAAGGACTCGGGGTGTAAAGTCCCGAGCCCTCTTTCTGGATCCTTTTGAGAAGGTGATGTATCGCTCAATCGCGACTTCGAGGAAAAAGAACCTCATAAGGATCTACATCTATCTCCGCGGAGCTTCCACAAGCGGGACATACCGCTCCCGAATAAACGTGTTCGAAGGCTCGCTTGCCTTCAGGCGTTGCGATATCCCAGCCTTTTTTCTCCATGAGAAATTCCCGAAGATTGGGGGAATTCTCATCGAGCCATTCTTCGGCCTTCCCAATGTACTCACAGGTGTCGCATGCAATATGCTGGATCTGCAGGCCTTCCATACGCACCTCCTTTGTACCCCTACCCTACCAAAGAATTGACAAAAAAGCGACTCTGGAGAGCCACCTTTTCGTAAATGAGCGCCTGTGGAAAACTAAATGACATGTAGGAGGGAATGCCCCCAAATGACAATCTCCTGCAACATCCCAAGAAATGTCGTATAATATTACATATGGCAAAGGAATCAGAAAAAGAGATCATCAAGCATATCGCGGATTTCGTGGACTACTGTGAAGTAGAACGCGGGCTTTCCAGTAACACCCAGAAAAACTATAAGCGGTACCTGCAGAGGTTTGTCCACTGGCTCAGAAAAAGTAAAAAAGAATCTCTGAAGCCCCATGAACTGACCGCTGATGATGTATGGAAATTCCGTCTGTATCTGGCGCGCTCTCTCAGCAAACAAGGAGAGGAACTTTCCAAGCTCACCCAGAACTACTACCTCATTGCTCTCCGGTCTCTCTTGGGATATTTTGTGGCAAAAGACATTCAGTCTTTGCCTCCAGATAAAATAGCACTCTCAAAAGAAGCGAATAAAGAGAAAACCATCAAATTCCTGAATCTGGAACAAATAAAAAAGCTCCTGGACGCGCCAGATCCCTCAAATCCCACCGGACTCCGGGACAAAGCCATCTTGGAAACCTTGTTTTCCACGGGCCTGCGCATATCTGAACTTACCTCGCTGAATCGCGAACAATTTGATTCTATCTGGGAGAAACAGGATTTTGAGCTTGGCGTCATTGGCAAGGGATCACGGCCAAGAACCGTGTACTTTTCAGAGCGCGCTCTTGAATGGCTCAAGAAGTACCTGAAAACCCGCGGAGACAAAGGAAAAGCGCTGTTCATCAGCTACCGGGGCAAGATCCAGGAAGAGAACCGGCTCACTCCCCGATCCGTTGAACGGATCGTGAAAACCCATTCTATTAAGGCGGGTATTCCCCTCTTTACCACCCCTCACACCCTGCGGCACTCATACGCGACTGATCTCCTTGAACAAGGAGTTGATCTCCGCGCCATCCAAGAGTTTCTTGGCCACAAGAACATTGTAACCACGCAAATCTACACTCACGTCACCAACAAGCGCCTGCGAGATATTCATCGACAGTTCCACAGCGGGAAAAACCTTGAGTAAGAAAATACTCCATAACAAAACCGGCTACTTAGGTGTAGCCGGTACAAGAAAGATCGTATCATGAGCTTGATTTCCTGCGGCCTCCGCGAGATGCTTCTCCGCCTTTTCTCGCGATTTCCCGCTGTTTCTCAGGATCCATGGAAGCAAATCCGCCTTCATGAGATGCTTCTCCGCCTTTTTTCGCGATTTCCCGCTGTTTTTCAGGATCCATGGAAGCAAAACCTCTTTTTGAAGTGTCTGCCATAAGAGAGTTATATGCTTTTATAGTTCAGCATGCGAGACCTTTTTATTTCTTCTTGCATACTTCATACTCTTACTAACACAAAAAAGAGCGCGGCGTGTCGCTCAGAGAGAGTTGTTATTGCCCAAAGCGCCGCTGGCGCGCGGAGTACGACTTGAGAATCTCGTCCAGATCCTGCTCGGTGAACGCCGGCCAGTGTTTCTCCACAAAAAAGAGTTCCGCGTACGCCATCTGCCACAGCAGGAAATTAGATACGCGCTGTTCCCCGCTTGTGCGAATGAGCAAATCAACATCCGGAAGGCCGGCTGTGGAAAGAAACGAGGCAAAAACCTCCTGAGTAACAGTTTCTGGGGCATATCCCTCCCCGAGTATTCCGCGAACTGCCCGCGTAATATCCCACCTGCCTCCGTAGCTGAGCGCGAGATTCACCACAAGACCGGCGTTCCCCTGCGTCTCTGCTTCTATCTTTTGGATGGCGCTGCGCAAGGACTCAGGAAAACGTTCTTTCTCTCCAATAACCCGCACGCAAACTTTTTTTTCCTTTTCTTGGCGCTCATTATACTTGGCAAGTTGCTCAATGAGTCCTTTCTCAAATAAGGAAAGGAGATGGGAAACCTCACGATCTGAACGTTTCCAGTTCTCTGTGGAAAATCCGAACACGCTCACCACCCCCACTCCCCTCTTGGCGCACCACTGCATAAAGTCCAAAAACACGCGCGCCCCGGCCTCATGCCCTTCAAGGATGTCTACCCCTTGGGCTTTTGCCCATCTCCTGTTTCCGTCCGGAATGAGCGCGATGTGTTTTGGGATATATGGTTCTTCGTCCATGAGATTCAATCAGATTTCATGTCTTTCAGCGCATCCGCGCGCTCCAGACTCTCTTCAATGATAACTCCTTTGTAGTTCATATTTACACTGCCATTTTACCAGAGAACCTTGTTCCTTCACAGATTTTGCTTTGGGACTCGCGTTTTTCTCCTGGATGCTGCGCGTCGCAAAGAAAAGAGGCCTCATTGCCCGGCTCATTACCGACTAGGTATTCAGTGGTTTTTCCCCTTTCGAAAAAGAAGGTCTTTTCTCTGAAAAGACCTTATCCTGTATGCGGAAAAACTAAATGTACGCGTGTTATTATTCTGTGAACTGAAACTCTTCAGTTTCATCTTCTCTCTCCCCTACTCTTTTTCTCATACAAACCAATAAGCACTGCCTCTTCCAGGATATGCCCTGCCATTGCCGCCTCCACGTCCCGCTTTGCCGCGCCTTCCCGGAGTGGGAGCTCTTCATCAAGGGCGTATACCTGAAAGAAATATCTATGTTCTCTATTGGACGGGCAGGGACCATGGTAGCCAAGATTGCCTGAAGTTCCCGCTCCGGAAACTCCTTCGGGTTCTTCTCCTTCGGGAATCATCTTGGTGGCGGGAGGAATATTAAACTTTACCCAATGATCCCACATGCCATCAGCGCGAAGATGCTTGGGAACATCAGGATCTTCCATAATCAAAACCAGGGACTTGGCGGAGTCCGGCACATTGTGAATCTCAAGAGGAGGGTTGATATCTTCACCCTCGCACGTGTACTTGCCGGGAATCTGTTCATTATGCCCAAACGCGGAGCTTATGAGCTTCATATCTTTATTCTATCATATATGAAAAAGGGAGATACTGCCTGAAAATCAACGACATGAAAAAGGGCGCCCCGGAGAGATGAGATCTCACCGAGGCGTCACGGGGGAAAGAGCAGTACTATTCATCTTCGCGCACACTCCCGGCTACCACAAGATAGTATATACCGTCCACCTCCTCTTGAACGCTTACCAGACTAGACAGCTGAATGCGGTGTTCACCAACCCACCGATTCAGGTCTTCTTCCAGGAGGTGCACCGCGTGAGAAGCGCACCGATAGATGGCGATCCTCGCGAGCTCTCCCTCTTCTTGAATGCCCAGAAGCGTGACGCTGATCCACCCGTCACGTTCAGCGCATAAAGATATTGAGGAGATACGCGCAACTCCATCCTCGGCCACCGCTGCCTGAAGCGCTTCTTCCAACCCCCTCGTCCGGTCGGCATGGTACTCTCTGCGGAATAGGGTATCCTTTGAGCTACTGCCGTTCTCGCAGGCATAGTATTCACCTCTTCTCGCAGGATTCAGGCATCATATCCCCTGCCCGCCCTGCCGTCAAGAAAACTGCCCGAGTCTTGTTTCTATCTTCTCTGGCCTGTAGTATAACAGGGATATGAGCAGAAACCGCAAAACCTCTCCCAAGCAAAGAAAACAATCTCCTTTGCGCTTGGAAGGAACTATTTCCATTACCTCCTCAGGGAATCTGGGGTTTGTTTCCGGAGAAGGCATGGAAGAGGACGTGAAAATATTCCCCCAATTTCTGAACACCGCCTGCCACGGAGACACTGTGGAAATAGCGCTTCTGCCCAGAAGCAAGCGCGACACAAGAATCCACGGGGAGGTGACGAAGGTGATCAGGCGGGCAAGGGAAGAGTTTGTGGGAACCTTAGACAAACAAGACCCAACCAAGAACTTTGCTTTTGTGATTCCCGACGACTCCCGCATGCAGGATATCTTTCTGCCGGACGCGCGATCAAAAGAAATACGACATCACATGAAAGTGCTGGTTAAGATTACGGATTGGGGAGATCCAAAGAAGAACCCGGTAGGAACCGTGCTGAAGGTGCTTGGGAAGAAAGGAGAAAATGAAGTGGAGATGCAGTCCATTCTTTTAGAGAGCGGGCATCCGCTGGGCTTTCCCCCCGAGGTTATGGGAGAAGCTCAAAAAATTCAGCGAAACGCGCGGCCCATTCCCAAACAAGAAAAGGATTCCCGGAAGGATTTTACCAGCATTGTGACCTTTACCATTGATCCTGCCGACGCAAAGGATTTGGACGACGCCCTTTCCATCAGGAAATTGGACGGAGGCCTCTTTGAGGTTGGCATTCATGTGGCAGATGTTTCCCACTACGTGAAAGAAGACAGCAGTCTGGACAGGTATGCCAGAGAACACGGCACATCCGTATACCTGGTAGACCGGACCGTACCCATGCTCCCTCCCGAGCTGTCTAACGACCTCTGCAGCCTGAACCCCGGAGAAGACAAGCTCACCTTCTCTGCGGTGTTTACCATGACAAGAGAAGGAAACGTGCAAGACAGATGGTTTGGCAGAACAGTCATTCACCCAAACGCGAGACTCTCCTATGAGGAAGCCCAGCAAATCATAGATACGGGAAAAGGAGCTTACGCGAAGGAACTGGGAGACCTGAACGCCATTGCCCAACATCTTCAGCGCCAAAGCAAAAACCGGGGAGCCCTGGACTTTGAGCAGGCAGAGATCAGGTTTGACCTGGATCCCGCGGGACGTCCGCTCCGCATTTACGAGAAAACTCCTCTGGCAACCCACAAGCTCATAGAAGAATTCATGGTATTGGCGAACCGTGAAGTTGCCGAGTACTTTTCCCGGCAGGAGAAAAAAAATGGAGGGCTTCCGGTGTATCGTATTCACGAAGCGCCGGACCAGAAAGCCCTTCAGGATCTCTTTGCGTTCCTGGGCATCTTAGGCCACATCATTCAGGTTCCCCAGAAAATCACATCAAAAGAGCTCAACAAGCTTTTTGAGAAAGTACGGGGAACAGCAGAAGAGTATCTGGTGGAAACAACCGCGATGCGCAGCATGGAAAAAGCCATCTATTCTTTGGATGCCAAAGGACATTTTGGCCTTGCCCTTGATCACTACACGCACTTTACCTCCCCCATCCGCAGATACGCGGATCTCATGACTCATCGGGCGCTTTTCGGATACCTGACAGGATCCCCCGCTCCAGAACAAAAACGACCCCAGTACAGAAGCATTCTCGCCAATCTCACCCAGCGGGAAGTGGACGCCATGGGAGCTGAACGCAGTTCTATAAAATACAAGCAGACAGAATACATGCTCCAGAAAAAGGGCGAGGTATTTGAAGGCCTCATTACCGGTGTTACCAGCTGGGGCATCTTTATTCAGGAAAAGACCACCAAGGCGGAGGGCCTGGTGTGGACCAGGGATATCCCGGGGGATTCCTACACGCTGGATGAAGAAAAATACGCCCTCATAGGCGCGACAGGAAAAAAGAAATACGCGTTAGGAGACTTTGTAAAGATACAAGTCCTGGGGGGAAACTTGGACCAGAAAACTTTGGACTTCAAGCTGCTTTCCTAAGAAACCTTCAGAGCTTGAACTGTTCCCTGTCGCTTGGCAGGTCAAAGCGCGCTTTTGTTTTGTTGAGGCGCCGGTCAATAGCCATAAAGATCCGCTCCACGTCCTCCTTGGTATATTCATAGCGGCTCCTGTCCGCGCAGTTCGCGAGGATCTTTAAGCGCTTCATGACGTGATTTGTCCGCAACTGGGCAAGCCGCTTGAAACGGTCTCGCTTGGACTCGCTTTTTGTGGATCGCTTTGCCATTATGTAGTATCTCCCCAGCAAAAGAGCTTGTCAATTCGTCTTGTCCAGTTCAAGGCATACAGAGTTAATGCAGTACCGCTTGCCTCCTTGCTCCTTTGGACCATCTTCAAACACGTGCCCAAGGTGAGACCCGCAATTCTTGCACATGACCTCAGTGCGCGTCATCCCGTGATCGGTATCCGGCCGCAATTCAACATGCTCTCGACTCACGGGATCAGTAAAACTCGGCCATCCAGTACCAGAATCAAACTTGGTGTTAGAGGAAAATAACGCTATTCCGCACGCGGCACAGCGATATACTCCTTTCTCGTGGGAATCCCAGTACTTGCCGCTAAAAGGCCGCTCAGTCCCCTTCTCTCGCATGATCTGATACTGCTCTTGGGTAAATTTTGTTTTCCAGTCCTTATTCATAGAGACCCGATATGCCCATAGTGACGTTTGTATCCAAGATTACTATGGCTGTTTTCTTTTCTGAGACGCGTTAAGCTCTCTCTTCGTTCTTGCTTTTTCAAGTGTATCCCAATCCCTGGAAGCAAATTTCCCTTTTGTTTGATTGAGAATACTTCCAAGTTGGAAGGATGCGGCATTCATGTGACGCATCACCTTCTCCAATTTTGGAGCTATAACGTTTTTGCTGTAGGGCTGGTTTGGGTTCCCAGCGTAGTAATTCTTGTGGTAGGCCTCCGCGGGATAGAAGGCCTCATACTCCTGAATCTGGGTGCCACATCTCCCCTCAGCTCCTTTGCGACATCCCTCTTTGATCGCTCTGCCTGATCCTTCTGCGTATCCGTATGCGTAAAGATGACCGCCTGGTACTGAGGCCCCACGTCAGGACCCTGCCTATTGCGCTCTGCGGGATTATGGATCTCCCAAAAGATCTTGAGGAGATCAGCGTAAGAAGTTTTCTCAGGATCATATTCAACCTGCACCGCTTCTACGT
>JAUYJF010000016.1 GCA_030688685.1 Candidatus Yanofskyibacteriota bacterium
CATACAGGGACTGCATTGCGATAGATCTCGCCAAATGTCTGCTTGCCATGGAAATATGTGCTAGGAAGAGGTTTGCGGATTCTGCGCTGCCTCTAGTTCTTTCTCTTTCTGCTTGCGCTCCTTTTTCGTGAGCTTAGCTAACACGTCTTTTACCTCCATTCCTTTATAGGTACCGCAGTTTTGGCACATGATATGAGGCAAAACCGGCTTGCCGCATTTGGGGCAGGATCCGGATTTTGGAGACTCCAGATGAATATGCATGCGCGTCTGGCCCTGGCGGGACTTGGAGCGATGCTGTTTTGGGACTGCCATAATGATTATAGTATACACAAGTTTTCAGAAAATTGCAAGCAAGGGAAGGCCGCCATATTTCAGGCGGCCTGCTGGAGTGCGTAGGTCTCAAGGAGCTTCCCGTGCCAGCCGGGAGGATGCGCGAGCAGAGCATAAGGCATCAGGTGTTTCCGACATTGGAGTGTGTAGGATGAATCCGGAAACTCCCGTGCTCTGCGTTCTCCGCGCAGCACAAGCCACAACTCCTCAATAGGGAAGATTTGGGAACATATCTCGCACACCCCACATTCAAGGGTAGCGGGATACGCAAATTCTGCGCGCAATCCCGTATCCCCTTCCCAGAGCGTACCCCATACTTTTACCTTCCCTACGATGCGGCCATAGAGGAATTGGGAACGCAGATCGGGATACGCTGCAGCTTGCAGTGTGGGGAGAGCGTAGATGCCGCACTGGCCACGGAGGTTAGGGATTTCATCCTCTTCCCGTTCCTCGCATCGGCACGCTTTTCGTCGTGGCACTGATTTCATATTCCACGTGGAATAGTGGCTGCAGGACGCTTCCATTTGTTTTTTTGGTTCCCATATTTCAGGGGCCACGACGGATCTCAGACGGAGTTCGTCGTTTTGCGTCTCCACCTTCCATGATCGCCAAGCGACTTCATGGCGCAGGATCGTTTCCGGCTTCATGCTGGCACCTCCACTGGTTCTTTCTCCGGCCTGCGTTCAGGCACCGAAATTGGAACGGGCTTTTTCTGAGGAGGAACAGGGTCTATAAGTGGCCATGCCTCTCTTCTCCGCGGATTTGCCCCAATTCTTCCCATAACACCCTCCTTTTAAAAAGAACGTAGCCTGATTGCTCTCTAGTAAACTCTACTTCTTCCAGTGTTGTCAATAACGCGCATATAATTCAAAGGGGCAAATGTCTTTCGGTGGATAGGGCTTGGCCCATATTTTTCAAGCATCTCCATATGAAGGGAGGTTCCGTATCCTTTATGTTTATCAAAGCCGTATTGCGGGTATTTTGCGTGGTACCGCACCATGAGGCGGTCCCGCGTGACCTTCGCGATAATGGATGCAACAGCGCACGCCATGACTTTCTCGTCCCCCCGGATAATTGCCTTCTGGGGCAATGAAAGATCCAGCAGCATGGTCCCGTCGAGCAGGAGGAACTCAACGGCGGATTGCTTTCTTTGCAATTTCTTGTTCAAGTGCAGCACTGCTTTTGTCATCGCAAGCTTTGTAGCGTGGTAGATATTGAGAGCGTCTATTACGCGCTCCCCCACTTTCCCGATCCCCCATTCAATATTCGGGTGGGATGTAAAAATAGCATAGAGTTTTTCCCGCTGTTCAAAAGAGAGTTGCTTAGAATCCCGGATCTTCAGCGTCCTGAGCAAGGCTAAGGAATCCTTGGCAGCAGGAAAGCATACGGCGGCGGCAATAACCGGTCCCGCCAAGGGTCCTCTTCCCGCCTCATCTATGCCCGCAACGCAGGTATACCCCTCTTTCTGGAGTTTTCGCTCTTCATTCCATGAAGGTGTTGTCATGTATCGTATCTATGATATCTGGAAATCGCTCCGCAAGGAACCCTTAACTTCAAGAAGAAAGTTGAGTAGAATAGAGCAATGTCACAGAAATTCACTCATTTGCATGTCCACTCCCACTATTCTCTTCTGGATGGCTTGCCGAAGATAGATCAGCTTTTGGATCGCGTGCAAGAGTTGGGGATGGATTCTGTGGCCGTCACTGACCACGGCAATCTCTATGGTGCCATTGAGTTTTACAAAAAGGCAAAAAAGCGAGGCATAAAGCCCATTATTGGAGCTGAAATCTATCTTGCTTTTGAGGATATGCGCCAAAAGCGTCCAGGATTAGACGACAAGATTTATCATATGGTCCTTCTTGCCAAGAACGAACAGGGGTATCAGAACCTCGTGAAGATTCTTACCGCGGGACATCTGGAGGGGTATTACTATAAGCCCCGGGTAGACGAGGAGTTCTTGCGGAAACATTCAGAAGGGCTTATCGCTCTTTCTGCTTGCCTGGCGGGAAGAATCGCCCGATATATTCTCGCAGGACACCAAACAGAAGCTGAACAAACTGCTCTTCGCTACCAAGAAATCTTTGGAAAGGGGAACTTCTACCTGGAAATTCAAAACCATCCCAATATCGCAGATCAGGAAAAAGCAAACAAGGGAATCGTTGCAATTTCAAAGAATACCGGAATTCCCCTGGTAGCAACAGCGGACTCCCATTATCTGAGGCCAGAAGACGCGGAAGCACAGGATATCTTAATGCTCATTAATACCGGCGCGAGAGCGGACGATCCAGAGCGTCTCACGCTCAAGAATGATGACTTCTCCCTAAAATCCGGAGAAGACATGGCGCGGATCTTTGCGGAACATCCCGAAGCCCTTGAAAACACCAATGCGATCGCGGATGCTTGCAACCTTGAAATATCCATTGGTAAGACCAAACTCCCTGAATTTCCTCTGCCTGAAGGAAAAACCGCGAACGAATACCTCGTGGAGCTTTGCGAGCAGGGCCTGAAGGAGAAGCCGGAAGTGCTCACCTACCCTGGCGCCCGCGCGCGTTTGGATTTTGAACTGGATGTTATCAAACAGACCGGGTTCGCGGGGTACTTTCTCATTGTGCAGGATTTCGTGAGATGGGCCAAAGAAAAGCGTATTGTGGTGGGTCCTGGACGCGGATCCGCGGGAGGCTCTCTTGTTGCTTATCTTTTGAAGATTACGGGCATCAATCCTTTAGAATACAATCTCCTGTTCGAACGTTTTCTCAATCCGTCACGCATCAGTATGCCCGACATTGATCTTGACTTTGCGGACACCAGGCGGGACGAAGTTATTGAATATGTCGCCCAAAAATACGGGCGGGATCATGTGGCCCAGATTATAACTTTTGGAACCATGGCGGCCCGGGCTTCCGTTCGCGATGTGGGAAGGGCCCTGGGATATGAATACAGCTATTGTGACAAGGTGGCAAAGCTTATCCCGTTTGGGAATTCTCTCAGCCAGGCCCTCGAAAGCGTGGAAGAGCTCCAGAGCATGTACAAGAAGGAGGAGAAAGCGCGAAAGCTCTTGGATCTGGCAAAAAAGCTGGAGGGAGTTGCGCGCCACGCTTCTACTCACGCGTGCGGTGTGGTGATTTCAGCTGACCCTTTAACAAACTCCACTCCCCTGCAGTATCCCACGCAGAATGATCAGAACGTCGTCACCCAGTATGAAATGCACGCGGTGGAAGACATTGGGCTCCTGAAGATGGACTTTCTGGGATTAAAGAACCTCACGCTCATTGAAGATACCTTAAAGCGCATCTACGCGGTGCACGGAATGAATATTGATATTGAACGCCTTCCTTTTGATGACGAAGCAACCTATAAACTGTTCCAAGAAGGAGATACGATAGGTATTTTTCAAGCGGAATCCGGCGGCATGCGAAGACACCTCCGTGAACTTCGCCCTACACACTTTGAAGATATTATCGCCATGATAGCTCTCTATCGGCCGGGCCCCATGGAATTTATCCCAGACTACATCAATAGGAAGTATGGAAGATTAAACATCTCCTATATCCATCCCAAGCTGGAACCTATCTTAAAGAATACGTACGGAATTGCCGTGTACCAGGAGCAGATCATGCAGATCGCGAGAGACCTCGCGGGATTCTCCATGGCGGAGGCAGATGTCTTGCGCAAGGCAGTGGGAAAGAAAATCAAGGAGCTTCTTGATGAGCAGCAGGAGAAGATGATCCAAGGTATGGTGCAAAACGGCATTGAAAAACGGGTTGCTCAGCAGATATGGGAATGGATTTTGCCGTTCGCGCGATACGGATTCAACAGGTCTCATTCTGCCGCCTACGCCATCATCGCCTACCAGACGGCGTGGCTGAAGGCGAACTATCCTGTTGAGTTCATGTCAGCTTTAATGACCCTGGAGCGGAACGACGTGGAGCGCGTTGCCTTTCTTATTGAAGAAGCAAAGAAGATGGGGTTAGAAACACTCCCCCCGAACATTAATGAGAGTTTCAGTTTTTTCAGTATTGTTCCCGGCAAAAAACAGATCCGGTTTGGATTGGCTGCCATCAAGAACGTGGGCGAGGGAATTGTGGAGGCTATTATTCAGGAGCGCAAAGCAAATGGGCCATACTCCTCCATTCAGAATTTCGTGGAGCGGGTGCAATCAAAAAATCTCAACAAGAAATCTCTGGAAAGCATGATTCGCGCGGGGGTCTTTGACGAATTTGGGGAACGCAACCAGCTGATCAGTAATATGGACCGGCTTCTGGAAGCGGCGCGGGAGCGCGCGAAAGCAACCCAAAATGGACAAAAGGATTTGTTTGGTGGAATAGCTGTTCCCGCCTCAAACGGCCTGAAGCTCCAGGAGGCAGAGCCCGCTACAGAATCCCAAAAACTCCTTTGGGAAAAAGAATTGCTGGGATTGTATGTTACGTCCCATCCTTTAAAGCCCTTACGGCATATTCTGGAAAAAAGAACATTCTCACTGAACCGCGTGAAATTTGACAGTGATTTTCAGATGCAGATGTCAAAAAATTCCATCAGTATTGGCGGAATAGTATCAACCCTCAAAAAAATAATGACAAAAGCTGGAAAGCCAATGTTATTCCTCACGCTAGAGGACTTAACCGAGAAAATTGAAGTGGTGGTATTCCCCAAGATACTGGAAAAAAATCCCATGCTGTTCCAGGAGAACAGGATGCTTCTCCTCGCCGGCCGTCTGGATAGCAGAAACGGGGAACTGAAGTTCATCGCGGAACAAGCAGAGGAACTCCACGAAGAACTACCTCCCCCACTCTCATAAAAGAACTGCATGCCTGGCGGGCATGCAGTCTTGAAACTTATTTGAGAAAGTCTTCTTGGAGCTCACGGCGGAGCTCCGGGGAATTACGGATTGCGCACCTGATCATGCGGAGGGCCTTTGCTACCACGCGCCTCGCGTGCTGGCCATCCTTCAGTCCGCACCCCACTCTTACTTCCTCAAACGAACGCTCTTGGCCATCACGAAACCCGAACCGAAGTTCTAGGGCTTGTTTCTGGCATGGCGTCAAATTGCTGAGGATACGCTCAATCAGCGTCCTCAGCTCCTCCCGTGCCATAAATTCCACTGGATCAATAGGCCACTCGTCCACGAGACTGCTCAAAATAGCCTCGTCCAGTGGAATAGACACTGGAGCTTCTTTCACCAGTGTGGCAACCATCCTTCCCCTCCCCACAATGTACAGATTAAAGAATTATACCTCTCCTTATTATTTTGTCAAAGGGTACCTTTTCCACAGCCTCAGGTGAGGTACAAGAACAGAAGAGTATCTTCCCTGTGCCATTGCTTTATGATATACAATGAACATACGGTTTTATGAAACAATCGCAGAATGGAGAAAACCTGGAACACGTACGGCATTCCTTTGCCCATGTGTTGGCGGCTGCAGTAAAGCAGCTGCATCCTGAGGTACAGCTGGGGATCGGGCCTGTCATTGAAAACGGGTTCTACTATGACTTTGGCAACATCCAGCTCTCATCTGAAGACCTTCCAAAAGTAGAGAAGGCAATGAGGAAAATCGCGGAACAAAAGCTTGCGTTCAAAAAAGAGCTTTGGAGTATTTCAGAAGCGCTGGAACATTTCAAAAAAGAGAATCAACCCTATAAATTGGAGCTCATTGAGGAACTGGAAAAGACTGAAAAGGAAGTAGGCATGGTGTGGATGGGCGATGTGTTCTTAGATCTCTGCCGGGGAGGGCATATTGAGAGCACCTCAGAGCTTCCTCTGGACGCCTTCAAGCTCACCAAGGTTGCGGGCGCCTACTGGCGGGGAGACGAGAAGCGCCCCATGCTCACCCGCGTGTATGGCATTGCCTTTGAAACCGCAGAAGAGCTTCAGGAGTATCTCAAGAGGCAGGAGGAAGCAGAAAAACGGGATCATAAGAAACTGGGAAAAGCCCTCGGACTTTTTGTTTTTTCTGATCTTGTAGGCCCCGGACTCCCCCTCTTCACTCCCAAAGGAACCTGGATTCTGAATCAGATCAAAGAATATTCAAGGGAATTGCGCGCGGGAATGGGATACCAGCTTGTCCAGACCCCGCAGGTGAACAAGGCGGAACTCTTTAAGATCTCCGGACACTATGATAAGTATCAGGACAGCATGTTCAGGGTGCGCTCAAATTACACAGAGGAGGAATATTTCTTAAAACCCATGAACTGCCCTCAGCATACTCAGCTCTATGCTTCCGAGTCGCGGAGTTATCGGGATCTCCCCGTACGCTTCGCCGATTTTTCGCTCCTCTACCGCGACGAGAAGCCGGGAGAATTGGGAGGCCTTGTGCGTTTGCGCTCATTCTCACAAGATGACGGCCACTGCTTCTGTGCAGAGGATCAGATAGAGGACGAGTTCAACCGGGTCCTTGATGCCATCTCCCTTGCCATGAAACGCTATGAGATGAACTACTGGATCCGCCTCTCACTGCGCAATGAGGATGCGAAAGAGAACTACCTGGGAGACGATGCCACATGGGAAAAGGCCCAGCAAACCATGAGGGGCCTGCTCCAAAAACGTGGAGTGGAATTCAAGGAAGCTCCCGGAGAAGCAGCTTTCTATGGACCGAAGATGGACCTGGTAGCCACAGATTCCATTGGCCGGGAATGGCAACTTTCCACTATCCAATTGGATCTCAATATGCCAAAACGTTTCGGCCTCGTGTATGCTGCCGCTGACGGGAATAAACAATCTCCTGTCATGATCCATTCGGCCATCGTAGGATCCCCAGAGCGTTTCTTGGGTGTACTTATTGAGCACTACGCGGGAGCATTTCCCCTCTGGCTGAGTCCTGAGCAAGTTTGGATCGTTCCTGTATCAGATAAGTTTAATGAATACGCCCAGCAGGTGGCAGCGCAATTACAAGAAAAGCAATTCCGGGTTTCTCTGCGGGGTGAAAATGAAACCCTCGGCAAGAAGATCCGAGCGGGCGAAAAAGAAAAGATTCCCTACTTACTTGTCGTGGGAGATAAAGAAGCGCAGGCGAACTCGGTGAGCGCGCGCAAACGAGGCGAGGGAGATCTTGGATCCATGCCAGTAGCTCAACTTTTAGAGAGGCTTCAGAGCGAACTCTCCCCTCTTGCCTAAACCAGGTTTAGTTATCCACAGGGAGAAATGGTATGAAAGCATTAGTTGCTCTTGTTGGCCCAACTGCCTCCGGGAAAAGCGAGCTTGGGGTTGAGCTCGCTCTTGAATTTGGAGGGGAAATCATCTCAGCTGACTCCCGCCAGGTTTACAAGGGAATGGATCTTGGAGCAGGCAAGATAACAAAACAAGAGATGCGAGGAGTTCCTCACCATTTGCTGGATGTTGCTTCCCCAAAGCGAAAGTTTACCGTGGCGCAGTATCAAAAACTCGCGCTCAAAGCGATAGCGGGCATCCAAAAACGCGGCAAGCTCCCCCTTCTCGTGGGAGGATCCCCACTCTACGTCTATGCGGTCACAGACGGCATTTTCTTCCCTGAGGTAAAACCAGATCCCAAACTTCGCAAAGAGCTGGAACAGTACTCAGCAGAAGAGCTCTATGAGAAACTTCAAAAGCTGGACCCAGCGCGGGCGGCGACTATTGAGCGGAAAAATCCCCGCCGGCTTGTGCGGGCCTTGGAAATCGTGATAAAAACGCGGCAACCAGTCCCCTCTTTTCAGAAAAGCTCTCTCTGCTACCCAGTTTTTTTTCTGGGAATCAAAAGATCAAAAGAGGAGCTTTCTCTGCGCATTGGAAAACGACTTCAAAAACGGCTCAAACAGGGCATGCTGAAAGAAATTCAAAAGCTTCATGATGATCATATCTCTTGGGAACGCCTTGAAGATTTTGGGCTGGAATACCGTTTTGGCGCCCTCTTCCTCCAAGGGAAAATATCCAAACAAGAAATGACTGAACGGATTCAGAAAGGGAGTGAAAATCTCATCCGCCACCAGATGACATGGTTTAAGCGGGATTCACGCATTCATTGGATCTCTTCGCTCCGAGAAGCAAGGAGGTTAATCTCTCTATTCCTCACTGAGGAGCTTTAAGAGAATCTCCCGAGCAAGTTCCGGATTGGCAGCCCCTTTTGTCGCACCCATGAGTTTTCCAACAAGAAACTGAAGAGAAGCTCCTTTTCCTTTTTTAAAATCTTCAACAGCCTGCGGATGCTCTGTGATCACACGACGCGCTGCTTCTTCTATTGTAGATTCATCGAAAAGCTGAGCGTATCCTTTTTCTTCAATGATATGATCGGGATCAGCTCCCGTGGCTACCATTTCCCGGAGTGTTGCTTTTGCCGCGGGACTGGAAATTTTTTGTTCATGAATGAGGACCATGAGCTCCGCGAAGTTTTCCGGGGAGACTTTAAACTTTCCCTCTTCCTTGATTGGCGTTCCTGCCAAAAGGCCAAGAAGATCAGAGCAAAGGTAATTTACGGAGAGCCGGATAAGTTTCTTGAGCTGGCTTTCCTGCAATCTTGGGCCAAGTTCTGACACGGTGTCCTCAAAGAACTCGCCCACGTGCTTATTGGAGACAAGCACCTCAACTTCCTTTGTAGTAAGCTCATACTCGCGGAAGAGTCGTTCCCGCCGCTGCTGGGGAAGTTCAGGGAGGCGCGCGCGAATTTGTTCAATATCGGTTCCTGAAAATTCCATGGGCAGAAGGTCAGGTTCCGGGAAATACCGATACTCAAAGGCCTCCTCTTTTTCTCGCTGCGAAAAGGTTTCCCCCTTACTGTCATTCCATCCGCGGGTTTCCTGGATTACCTTCCCTCCTGCTTGGAGTAATGTGGACTGCCGGGCAATCTCATACGCTATGGCGCGCTCTACGGAACGGAACGAGTTTAGATTCTTTACCTCAACTTTTGTTCCCAAGGTTTCTGTGCCCTCAGGACGCACTGATACGTTCGCTTCAATGCGCATCTGCCCTTTTTCCATATCAGCGTCAGACGCGTCCAGGTACCGAAGAATAAGCTGGAGCTCCTGGGCGAATACGCGTGCTTCCGGCCCTGAAGTGATGTCCGGTTCTGTTACTAACTCCATGAGCGGCACTCCAGCCCGATTAAAATCCACAAGAGAGTAGTTTGCTCCCTCAGGCCGTTCAGGCCCTGAAGAGCCTTCAGTCTTGAAGAGATGGATGAGCTTGCCAGTGTCTTCTTCAAGATGAATGCGGGTAATCCGAATCTTTTTCGCTCCATGCTCTGGGGTTTGTATCTCCAGGATTCCCTTACTGGTTAACGGCATGTCATACTGGGAAATCTGATATCCCTTGGGAAGATCTGGGTAAAAGTAGCTCTTGCGGTCAAATTTAGAATAGGGAGCTACGGCACAGCCGAGGGCTAATCCTACACTCAGAACCTTTTGAATAGCTACGGCGTTGGCGACAGGAAGAGTGCCGGGATGCCCCATACACACAGGGCAGACATGCACATTCGGCTCCTGTTCTAATGAGATATTCGGTGAGGCGCAAAACATCTTGCTCTTTGTCTTGAGCTCCGCGTGTATTTCCAGCCCAATGGTAGGAAGATAGTTCATAAGGTTGGGAGAAGGCTTGCCCAGATTTGCCGGTGAATCTCCTCGGGAGCCAATAGATGGTCCCCGTTCACGCATTCAATGCGTATGATCTCCTGAGGAGATAAAGCGGCAGCTTCCTGATACACCCGAAATGTAGCGGACAAATGCTCTCTGTCATTTTCATGGATATCATTTTTTTTCACCCTTCTTCGCTCAGGGTTTTCACACAATTTTGCGGCAAGCTCCGGAGGAACTTGGAGGAAAAACGTTTTGTCTGGCTTTGGAATTCCGAATATCTCATATTCAAGATGAAACAGCCACGCAAGAAACTTCTTGCGCTCGTTCGCATCCTGGATCTTCCCTCCCTGATGCCCAACATTAGATCCTATATAGCGGTCTGTAACAACGATCCGGCCTTCCTGGAGCCATTCTTGAATAGCAAAGCTGGCGTCGTACCGATCGCACGCGTAAAAGATAGAGGCGCGGTATGGCCCAATTTCAGCGCCAGAACCATAAGAGCCAGCTAAGTACTCTTCAATGAGACCCGCTGATTTCTTCCCATACTGGGGAAAAGAAAGAAACGCGTTGGCAATCCCCTCTTTTTCAAGATGCTCTAGTAAAAGCTTGGTCTGGGTGGATTTCCCAGAACCGTCTATTCCTTCAAATGTAATAAGTTTTCCTTTCATGAGTGGAGTACGGAATATTCAAGAAAGACGGTTTCTTCCTCCTGCCGTACAGAAAGAAGTTTCAACTTTTGCTCTCGCGGATTCTGGAACAGATGGATACCCTGGCCGAATATCCAGGGCTCAACTGAAAGGTACATGGTGTCAATAAGTCCCGCTTCCAGGAACATGGTATAAATTGTCGCCCCCCCGCAGATTGCAGCCTCTCTATGCCCATCTTTCTCCAATCGCAGGAGAAGGTCATGCGGGTTCTCTTGGGTGACTTCCCACTCCCCATATTCCTTCCAATGAGGAAGCTCCTCGGCACTCTTTGCGTAGATAACATTGCGGCGGCCGGGAAGAGGCTTTTTTGAAGCCTTCGCGGTGTTCAATCCCATAATCACAAGCCCTGCTTCTTTGGTGCGCCCAATAAAAAACCGCCTATCTGCTTCGCTTCTCCAGATGAGAGGAGAGTGATCTGAATTCTTGGCAATGAATCCGTCTGCCGTTAATGCCGCGATTAAAAAGGTTTTCATACTGCCATTTCAGCTTGAATGGGTGGATGACACTGATAATCCAAGAGCTTTATGTCCTCCATTGTGAAGTCTTCCAGGTTTTTAATCTCCGGGTTCAGCCATAATTTTGGGCAAGAATAGGGTTCTCTGGAAAGCTGTTGCTTTACCTGCTCAAAGTGGTTCATATAGATATGGGTATCTCCCAGCACGTGAATAAATTCTCCCGGTTTTAATCCTGTTACTTGAGCTACCATATGAAGAAGGAGGGCGTAGGAAGCGATATTAAAGGGAACACCGAGAAAAGTATCACAACTGCGCTGGTACATGAGAACAGAGAGCTCATCGTTTACCGCAAAGAACTGGAAAAATATATGACATGGAGGAAGAGCCATTTGATCAAGTTCGCCTGGATTCCATGCGGTGACAATAAGCCGTCGGTCAGAAGGATTTTTTCTGATGCGCTCAATAACATCGTTCAGTTGATCAATGGTTGTGCCGTCTGGTTTTATCCATGAACGCCACTGCACCCCGTATATCCTTCCAAGATCTCCCTCAAAGCGAGCCTTCGGTTTCCAATAGTCGGCTTCCGCGTTCGCGTCCCAAATATGGCACCCCATTTGTTGCAGCTCCTTTACATCGGAGCTTCCACGTAAAAACCAAAGAAGTTCTGCTGCCATAGACTTAAAAGCCAGTTTTTTGGTAGTAACAGCAGGAAACCCATCTGCCATATGAAAACGCATCTGGCGCCCAAATACCGCGCGCGTCCCCACTCCGGTTCTGTCAGGCCTGTCTACTCCATGATCCAGAACATCGCTGAGAAGATTAAGATACTGGCGCATACGTTAGATTTTTGGGAGAGTAAGCGTTTTTTGTCCCTGATATTTCCCCTTTTTATCCGCGTAGGAGGTTTGACATACCTGACTCCCTTTTACAAATACGAGCTGGCAGATACCCTCATTCGCGTATATCTTTGCTGGCAAAGGAGTGGTGTTGCTAATCTCCAAGGTCACGTATCCCTCCCACTCCGGTTCCAATGGAGTGATATTCAGCACGATTCCGCACCTTGCGTACGTGGATTTTCCGATGCAGATTCCCAAGACATCCCGTGGAATGCGGATATACTCAAGAGATCGCGCGAGAGCAAAAGAGTTCGGAGGAATAACGCATGCCTCTCCCTTGAAATCCACAAAAGATTCTTTCATGAAGTTCTTTGGATCCACAACCGCCATATTCACATTTGTGAAGATCTTGAATTCGTCCGCGACCCGGAAATCATATCCGTACGAAGAAACTCCGTAGGAAATTACTCCTTCCCGCACCTGAGAATCCTGAAAAGGTTCTATCATCTTGTACTTCTCCTGATAGTCTCGTATTTCTGCGTCAGAAAGCACCATAGAATAAGAATTAGAAGTTTATATATGAGTTCAGTATAGAGCAGGTTTCTTGGGGCGTCCAGATACCAAAAACCCGCCTTGCGGCGGGCAAGTCCCCAAACTCCCCATATTTCATTCTCTGAGAAGCTCAAGAATGAGATAGATTCAACGAGCGACGACGAGACCTGTACCCGTAGGTACGTTGAGGAGGAGCGAGGAAGAGGATAGCTCTATTATTGAGCTTCCCTGCGGGCAAGTGAATTTGAACCACCTTCTTTGTTGCTCGTCGTTCACGTATCGCCTGATACGCATCACTCCTCGCGCCTTGAATCTGGTTCAACATTCATCTTGCTCAGACAATGAAATATGGGGAGTTTGGGGACTAACTATTCTACCTCTACCCCGAGACTTTTTGCCGTACCTTCTACTGTCTTTATTGCCTGATTGACGCCTTCTGTGTTCAGATCTTTCATCTTCTGCTCCGCGATCTGACGTACCTGCTCCTTTGTTACCTTCCCTACTTTTTTCTTGTTGGGCTGGCCAGACCCCTTTTCAATGCCTGCCGCCTTCTTGAGTAACTGGGCCGTGGGGGGCTCGTGGTAAACAACGCTGAAGGACTTGTCCTCGTACACCGTAATATCCACAGGAATCTTAAATCCCATGCGATCTTTTGTTTTTTCGTTGAATGTCCTGGTAAACTCCCCAATATTCACTCCGCGTTGAGCTAAGGCCGGTCCTACCGGAGGCGCCGGGGTTGCCGCGCCTGCCGCAATATGGAGTTTTATAATTGCTGTTATTTTCTTTGCCATGGTATTCTATAACTTTTTAATTTGGAGGGAATCAAGTTCAACGGGAGTATCGCGACCGAACATGTTCACGAATACCTTAATCTTCCCCCGCTCCCGGTCTACTTCTGACACTTTTCCGTCAAAGTCGCGGAAGGGGCCGTCAATGATTTTTACTGCGTCTCCGATCTCCACTTCAATCTGGTATTCGGGCTGCTCTGCCCCCATACGTTTCTTAAGGTAATCAATCTCCTGGGCGGACACGGGGATCGGAGTAGTGCCTGATCCCACAAATCCTGTTACGTTTGGGGTGTTGCGCACGACATACCAGGAATCGTCGGTCACGGTCATTTCCACAAGCACGTATCCGGGATAGATTTTCTCCTCTACAGCCTTTCGTTTCCCGTTTTTAATCTTAATCTTCTTTTCCTTGGGGACAAGAACGTTATAAATCTTGTCTTCCATGCCAAGGGATTCAATGCGCTGGCGCAGGTTTCTCGCGACCGCATCCTCATATCCTGAATAGGTATGAATGACGTACCAGTTTCTTCCTTGGGATATCTGTTGTTTTGCCATACGTTAGAGAACAATCCGTTCCACGATACGCACGAGCACCGCGTCAAAAGCGCCAAGAAGAGCGGCTACAAACACCGTAAAGATAATAACCAGAGCGGTATTGACCATGGTTTCGCGCTTTGTCGGCCAGTTCACTTTTTTTGCTTCCTGCCGGGATTCCCTGAAAAATTGAAATACTTGCTGGAAGAGAATGGAAATAGATTTCATTTGAAAAAAGAGGCCTGTGGCCTATTCTGGAGCTTACCAGAAATCGCCTTATACGTCAAGGTTTTGGACGGATTTCGCGTGGGTCTGAATGTACTTCTTCCTGGGCAAGACTTCATCCCCCATCAGAATATCAAAGATGCGGTCCGCGCTCTTGGCATCGTCAATGGTGACCCGGAGAAGAATTCTATGGGCAGGATCCAGTGTTGTTTCCCAGAGTTCGTCAGGATTCATCTCGCCCAATCCTTTATACCTCTGAAGATTTAACCCGACAATCTTTTCTTCCTTTTCAGCGCGAGCGGTGGTCTCCTTCTTTTTTGACTCAGAACGAAGCCTTTGGACCAGTTCGTCCTTTCCAGTTTCCGTGTACGCGTATTCTACTCGTTTTCCCGCCTGAATTTTGTAGAGCGGGGGCTGGGCAATATACAAGTATCCCTGCTCAATAATCGGACGGAAATACCGGTAGAACAACGTAAGCAAAAGCGTGCGAATATGGGATCCGTCCGTATCAGCGTCTGTCATGATGATAATCCGCTGATACCTGAGTTTTTCTATATTAAAATCCTCCGCGATTGCGGCTCCCAAGGCAATCACCAGAGATTTGATTTCCTTGGACGCCAGAATCTTATCAAGGCGGGCGCGCTCCACATTCAAGATTTTTCCGCGGAGCGGAAGAATCGCTTGAAACCTTCGGTCTCTGGCCATCTTGCTGCTGCCGCCTGCCGAATCTCCCTCTACGATATATAATTCTGACTGTTCCGGATCCCTTGAATTACAGTCCGCCAATTTTCCCGGGAGCGCCAATCCCTCCAGTAGTCCCTTGCGAAGCACGGTCTGCCGCGCGGCACGGGCTGCCTTGCGCGCCTTTGAAGATAAAAAGCATTTTTCCAGAATAGCGCGCGCGTCCTGAGGATTGCGCTCCAGATAATCGGTCAGGCCCTCCGCGACCACTGCTTCAACGGCGGTCTTTGCCTCGGGATTTCCAAGCTTTTCCTTGGTTTGGCCTTCAAATTGCGGCTCAGGGAGTTTTACGGAGACAATGGCAGTGAGTCCTTCGCGAACATCGTCTCCCGTAAGGGTGTCTTCTTCTGACTTAATAAAATTATTCTTCTTGGCGTACTCGTTCAGTGTCCGCGTGAGCGCTGAACGGAACCCGGTGATATGCATGCCTCCTTCTTTGGTGTGAATGTTGTTCGCGAACCCTTCCTCGTATACCTCAAATTCCTCGGTATAGCGGAAGGCAACTTCAATGAGCATATCGTCCTTTTGGGTTTTTACGTAAAAAGGCGTCTCATGCTTTGGCGTTGTTTCCCGAGTAAGATATTTCACGTAGGAAGCAAGTCCCCCCTCAAAATAGAACGAGTAGGGCGTGCCTTTTCCTTCCCGGGAATCTAGGAACGTGATATGCACGCCAGAGGTCAGGTATGCCTGCTGGCGGATGCGGTTGAGAATCCGTTTCGCATCGTACTTGATTTCCTTAAAGATAGAAGGATCCGGCTCAAAGGTAATGGTGGTTCCTCTTTCACTGCACTTCCCCCCTTTTTTTAACGCGGCCTTGGGAACACCCAGCTTATATTCCTGTTCATAGAGAAAACCCTCACGGCATACTTCCGCCTTCAAATAGATAGAAAGCGCGTTCACCACAGAGACACCCACCCCGTGCAAACCCCCGGAAACCTTATAGGCCTTGCTGTCAAATTTTCCTCCCGCATGTAAAGTAGTAAGCACCGTCTCAAGGGCAGATTTCTTGGTATGGGGGTGTCTGTCTACGGGAATTCCCCGGCCGTTATCCCGCACGCTCACGCGCGTGTCCGGATGGAGAGTAATCTCAATGTTGGTAGCGTATCCCGCAATCGCCTCATCAATGGAGTTGTCCACCACCTCCCAAATAAGGTGGTGAAGGCCGTCCACGCCTGTGGACCCAATATACATGCCAGGACGCTTGCGGACAGGATCAAGCCCCTCCAGCACCTGGATATCTTTTGCGCCATAATCGCTTTGTGCAGCTGTTTTCTTTGCCATAACCTCTTTATTTTAGCACATATTTAGCGAACTTCCCACTCCGGATTCCCCAGCAAAGCTTCTGTAATCTTTGTATGGACAAGATCTACTTCCTCTGACGTCAAGGTTCTGTCTTGCGCTTGATACACCAGGCGGAACGCCATGCTTTTCATTCCTTTGGGAATTTTGTCCCCCTCATAGAGATCAAAGAGATCAACATCCATCAGGAGTTTGCCTCCAGCCGCCACAATAATGTTCATGACTTCCGCGACGCGCGTATGAGCTGGAACCAGCACGGCGATATCGCGCATTGCGGCAGGATACCGCGAAATGGGAGCATACTCCCGCTCCTCTGTTGCCAACTCGGTAAGCTCATTCAAGTTCAGCTCAAAGGCAACCACATTTCGTTCCAGCTTCAGCGAAACAAGGGGGCGCGAGGCAATCTCACCCAAGAATCCGATTTCCTTATTCCCTCCTTTTACTTCTGCTGACCGTTTTTCACGCCAAAGGGAAGGACGGCCCCCGATATCAGGCGTTTGCCCAAAGTCGTCATACCAAAAGTTTGGAATGCCAATGCGCGAAAATACGGTATCAAGCACCCCTTTGAGGGAATAAAATAATTCTTCCCCGGATGTTGAATGACTTGCCATGAGCGCGGCAAGCATGCGCGTTTCTTCTGGACCCTTTTCTCCCTGAGCAAACACCGTGCCTGTCTCAAAGAGACAAAGCTCCTGGGCAGGTTCCAAGCGCGAGCTGAACGCTGCGTGTTTCAGGAGATTATCTAAAAGAGTCGGGCGAAGATATTTCGCGTCCTCGCTTAAGGGGTTCTCAAGCTCAACCAATTTCTCCTTTTCCTCTGAAGTGTAGTTCAGGAGCTCCCGATCTCGCTCTCCAATGAACGAATAGGTATAGAGTTCGGTGAATCCCGCCTCTTTCAGGGTATCCTGAATGATGTCCTGCCAGAAGAGGGCGTCGTTGCGTTCTGGAACCGCGATTGTTTCTGCGGGCAGCTGGGCTGGAATGTTATGAAACCCAAAAATCCTCCCTACCTCTTCAGTGCAATCTTCCTGAATCTCCAGATCATGGCGCCAGGATGGAGGAATAACCCTATACTTTCCTTTCGCGCGCTCCACCTGACACCCTAAACTCTTTAAAATGCCTATCATTTCAGATTCCCGTATTTGGATACCGAGCAAGTTATGAGCCTTTGCGGGTTCAAAAGGAATGGCGCGCCTTTGCCATGGGCGTGGGTAGATATCAATTTTCTGCACGAGAGTTCCCTTGCCTTTCAGTTCCGCGAGAAGGACAAGCGCTCTCTCTAACGCGCGTTCAGTTCCTTCCCAATCCACTCCATGGGCATAGATGTCTGACGCTGGCGTGCGGTAGTTAAGCGCCTTCTTTGTGGTATAGATGCGGCGGGGATCAAACACGGCCGCTTGGTAAATCACGTGCTTGGTGGTTTCATCAATCGCGGAAACATCCCCCCCTTTTATCCCCGCAAGATCAATGAGGCGCTTTTCATCCTCAATAACAAGCGCCCCCTGAGGGAGAGAAAAGGTTTGGCCGTCAAGGGTTGTAACCTTTTCGCCGCCCTTTGCTTCACGAATACTGAACCCGTGATTTCTGATCTTGTCATAATCAAACGCGTGAAGGGGCTGACCAAGCTCCAGCATGACCAGGTTGGTTACATCCACCACGTTGTTTATAGAGTTCACCCCCAAAGACTGAAGGCGCTCTTGCACCCATTTGGGAGAAGGAAGAATGCGCACATTCTCCACCACAAAAGCCGTGTAGCGATGCACCAGGTCTGTCTGGAGATTTACCTGAAATGCCGGCAATGTTCCTTTGCGGGTCCACTGCGCTTTTTGTTTCAAGGCGAGATGTTTGGTTCGCTCTAT
>JAUYJF010000019.1 GCA_030688685.1 Candidatus Yanofskyibacteriota bacterium
AAAGAGAAAAAAGAAATAGCATGGCTTCCGGAGACCCAAACCTGCTGGCTTCCGCGGGAAGATATCCAATCCAG
The DNA here is from genome assembly GCA_030688685.1 of Candidatus Yanofskyibacteriota bacterium. Taxonomy (GTDB): domain Bacteria; phylum Patescibacteriota; class Minisyncoccia; order Minisyncoccales; family UBA10102; genus JAUYJF01. Next base: position 75 of record JAUYJF010000019.1, read on the forward strand.
TTGTGAGGGACTATAACAGAAGCAATGCCGGCGTAGAGAAACGGAAGCGCTAAACCAAGACGCAGAAAGAGTGCTTGCTTATGCTGCTTTTTCATTCTTTCATGGACGACAAGCGTGCTCTGATCTGACGGTTTTGCATTCAAGCATTATAGCAAAGCAAACAAGCAATACCAAGAGAAAAACCGATAAGAGAACTACATGCGCACTACTTTTTAGAAAGAAGCTCAACGGATATTTCTTTTACCCTGCGAAGTCCCTTATCATTGGTAATAAATCTTGAGGCACCAAAGTCAATCGCTGTGGCAATATGAATTGCGTCAGGCGTGGCAATCCCGTACTGCGCGCGCAAGCCAGAGGCGATTTCAACAATGCGTTCATGCATCCCCCAAATGGACAGGTTGGGAAAATGAGCGAATAACTCTCGGTATCTTCTTGCTAACGCAAAATTTCCAGATCTCTTTGGCCCGGTAAGAATTTCAATCAAACCAATACTGGAAAACACTGCTTCTACTCGTCCCGCCTCAATTGCGTCCACAAGCGATCTGGTTTTACGCAAGTACTCGGGGTTTTCCTCCAAAAAGTAAACCCAAAAAGACGTATCTAAACCGATTTTTTCTCCCATGAGCCGCGCTCCTCTTTGATATATTTGTCTGCTCCCCCAAGAGCTTCCCAAACTTCTTTGCCGAGTCCCTGGAGCGCGTCAGCATAGCTTTTAGGATGCTTCACGAGCATGGCGCGTTCCTTATCCACCGAGTAAACAGAAACGCTTTCGCCAACGCGAAGTCCCATTTTTTTACGCACCTCTTTGGGCACTACAATCTGATATTTTTTAGAAAGTTTTGCCTTATCCATACTGTTTTACGTTTTTTCTTTCACTTTACATTTTATCAAATCGTAAAACCTTGTCAAGTGTCACCTCCGTAGCGTTGGATCATTGATTTCGGAGTGTGAACGTGGAGATCCCATTTGCGCCACTCCGATCCTTTTGGGTACGGATTGCTCATAATTTTTCGTTTGTTCCAGCTTCCTCAAACTGATTTGAATCAATACTTTCACCCTTGAGATATTGTCTGATGCACCAATCGCGCATATTCACGCGCCATTTCCAAAAGTCAGGATTGCTTTCCGGATTGTCTTCGGATTCCTTATCTTTGCCAGAAGCCCAAATAGCTTTCAATACTAGAAAATCATTCGCGTAAGAACTTATGGCGGGCAGCAAATTATTTTCCTGTGCAATTATGTCTACTGCCCCAATATATTTGGCAACCTGTTCCTCGCTAAATCGATAAGCGACCCTGTCTTTCGGCCACATGCGACCAAAGTGAACATTTGTGAGCACGTCATATCCCACGGGGCCGAATCCAGCAAGTTCAAAGTCAATAATGCCGTCGTGCAGAATATTGAAAGCGTTGAGGTCGGCTTGAATATAGCCCCATGGCAATGCACATATTCTTTCGGTGGCTTTCTCGTAAGCCTCCGTGAACATTGGCTGCATTTCAGGTGGTGGCGGATTGTTACGCATCACGTTCGCAAGAGCGGTAATGCCAGCAAGAGAGTCTTTATCGCGAGGCACAAAATTCTTGGGATCAAATTGTGCAGCGGAATATTTCTTGATGACTTCTACGAAGGCTTCAAAGGACTCACTGCTCACCTGACCTTGAGCCCTGGTCTCTTCCATAAAAATATCGCCAAAGACGCGCTCGCCGATCGACTTCTCGATGTAATATGCAGTGTCATTCTCAAGTGTTCCCTTAGCCACTACTTCGGGTACAGGAAAGCCTCGCTCGTAAAGATCTTCCGTAAGATTTATCTCTCCGGCGATTTCCGCAGAGTTGGCTGTTCGCAAATATTCGCTCCTCTCTTGATTAACAAAAACCCTTCCGCCGATCAGACGATCTTTAACATAGGCAAAACTCTTGCCTCCAATAGTAATATCTTCAACTTTTTTCTTCTCTCTGTCGCTCATGGTGGGCTTTACGAGTGTCGAATTATTTTACCTCGATAAGTCCCTTTAAACCCTTATTTTGCTTCGGTTCAAAGTTGCCAATCTGGCGGAGAGGGAGGGTCAAACGGCGGGGCCTCAAATTGGGCAGTGGACGGGGTTAGTTTTGATGATTGCTTAGATACTCTTTGACTCTCCCGTGATCTTCAGTTTCCTTGTCACCCTTGAAATACAATTCAATGAATTCAATGCGTTGTTCTTGCTCAAAATAAGAATACACAACGCGAAGCGAGCGGTCGCGAAGCGTTCGACATGCCATACGGGCTTTCAGCACTTTAATGTTTTCGGCTGAATGAATAATAACGAAGTTTCTCCCAACACCGGCTGGAGCAGTAACAAGAATTTTCTTAAACTTTTCAAAATCGTCATCAAGCGTTTTGTATTTTTTGAAAAGCCGCTTAAATTCTTTTTCAAAGTCTGCGGTAGCATCAAAGCGGTTCATATTCTCTTACTGATGTTTCTTCGGGCCGATAGAATACATGCTCATACTCCAGCGGTTCCCTGTCTTTTGCGGCAACCCATGGCGTATCAAGGTGAGACAATGCGGAAATTTGCGTCGCGGTTAAGTCGCCAAGTCGGTCGATTTCCCAATCAATGTGGGCAAGTTCTTGCGCGGAAAGCGCAGACAAATCAAGTGCTTCGTTCGGATTCACGAGATACTTGGTTTGCTCATGTTTATAAAACTTGCTCTTTATCTTCTCAACTTTGCCTTCTTTTTCTAGCCGTTCAATAAACTTGGCAAACATCACGGGAGTAGGTCCAAAATGATTTTTTATATATTTGGCGCCGATAAGCTGATCCTCGAATTTTTCATAATAATCAAAATCAATAAAATAGAGCAGCTTGTAGAGTACGGTCTGCCCTATGTTTGGCTTACCGCCGATTTTTGCGAGAATATACAGCAATGTCTGTTCAAATTTTTCCGCTTTTTCTTGCGGTATATTAATGCGCATATTTTCATTCACTTTTCGCGACACTTTCTTTTTGCCGACAATCTTCATATCCGGTTCTAATTTATCTTCTGCGAGAAAGCTCTCGAGCGACATATCAAAAAGAGCCGCGAGTTTCTTGGCCTCAGATATAGTAAGCTCCCGCTCCCCGCGCTCAACTTGCATGTAGGTTGGGCGAGAAATGCCAAGCTCTGACGCAAGATACTCTTGCGTCATACTACGCTTGGCACGTTGCTGTTGGATAAATTTACCAAACATAATTATTTTAAAAATATTTCCCAAAAATGTAGGCCGAAGAAATAATAAGAGACTAAGTCAGCTCCGACTGCTATAATTATGATAATGAGCGGGATTTTTAGTTTTTTTACTTCATTAAGCACCTCTCCTTCATTTTCAGCGGACTGATCAAGGTTCTCCTGATACAGAGTTCCACCTTCAACACGATTTGTAATCTTGCCCTTATTTTTCGCGCTTTGGCTACCACCAATCTGAGTAAGATTTACCGCATTGTGAGAGATTTTTCCACCTGATGATTCTTGCTCTACATTTTGCATATGAGTTTTGGTAGCGTTAGTGCTTACAGATGCCCCTGGAGGAGTGCTGATTTTAATTTTACTATTTACTCCATCAGAAGTGATAGAGAGAATTGTGTTATTTTTTTCTTCAGACATAATATTATCGCTTAAAGGCGTTGAATAAGTTCATCTCCATTGTAAGCGATGTAGGATTTCTTGTCAATAGCAATGTAAATAGATTATACATACCCTATATTTCACCTAAAACTTGACTGATTTTGCTCTCCATTAGTTCGATCAGGTGGCAACTGGCGGTGGCGATGTCCACAGCTTTGAACGAACAGAACGGCTCAATTTAAGGCAGGTAGATAAAATTATACAGAATCTAAGGCGAATTTACCAAGATAACCCTGGCTTATTTGACATACCTACTTTTGCCCGAAAACAGTATTAACCACTTTCTTCACTTCTTTATCAGAGAGCTTTGAGCCCGCCAGACAAGTGGATGCACCGGCAGATGCTATTAGAGTCGCGCGCTGAAGCTCCGCCAGGCGTTCCGGCGAGATAGCAAATTGCTTTTTAATGTGTTTAGCCTTTGCCATAGAAATAATTATAACCCCATTGCAGAAAGAGCTGTATGTAGATCGTCATCTTTCTTCCGTACCTCAATAGTTGGGTATCCGTACTTTTCTGCTTCTGCCTTAAGTTTATGACTGAAGTCTAGTACCCACTCTATTTCCTTTGGTTTCAGATCGTCTGAATATTCCCAAGCATCATCCCAAAGTCCGCGATTATATACAACGTCCTTTATTCTATCCGCACGAAATCCTGTGCTACGAGGTGTGGTAGTATATTCACGCCCTCCATTACAAAACCCTCTTTCCAAGTGTAATCATCCTCAATAAAATTTTTGATACCCGGCCATACTGATTCTCCTTGCGCAAGCTCCATATCTGCTATTTGTGGAGCAGAGAATTCAGTCAAAAATTTCTGTGCGTCGTAACCCTCGGGATTAAACAGCTTGGGATGATCTTCCCGTCGAGCAACAAGGCGCATAGTTTCTCATATTTGATCAGTAGAAATCCATGGAAGATTTAAATGTTTAGCGACCAAAGAAGCCATGGTTGATTTGCCAGTCGTTGGTGCGCCACCTATGAGAATAATTATCCTTTTTGCCATAGTTCGAATCCCTTTAGGGTTCACTCATTTTATCACTTTTCGGTTTTGAAATGTAGCACAAAATAAGGGGATTTTATCGCTACTTTTCAAAACTACCGGCGGGGATGATGCCCGGAACTTTGAACCGAAAGCACGGCTCAAATTCGAGGATCTTGATAAAAGTATACAGAAATTAAGAGCTATCTACAAAGTTCACCCTGAGTGGTTTGAGGTACCGAACCTAAGTCAGCTAAAGGTATGAATGAAGTAGATTATTCAATAAAACTATAAATCTTCATTTAGGATACTTTTTGAAAAATTCTTCTGCAGTTATTTCTCCGCGAATCACTTTTGCATAACCAGGCATATTTTCAAATGTTATATCGCCAAGACTAGAGAGTTTCACAATATTTGCTGTAATTAAAACATCCCCAATAAGCCAATCGTAATGATACTCACTCTGTGTATCATCTCGCAGCTTTAGAGATTTTCCGTACTTCTTTTCTATCCACTCAACAAGCTTATCGGCTTTTCTGTCAATAAAACCAAAACCGCACCGAAGGTTCCGATTATCTAATAGGGTAATATGACAATCTACAGTATCGCCGGGAACAAATTCAAAACTCCTAACCCCAATAATCGCAGGACTTTTCCCGTCGGTTAATTTTAGATCTAAACTTACAAGTTGTTTTTCTATTTTTGACCTATCTTTTTCATCCCATCTGACACCTAAAATTTCCTTATCAGAAAAATTTACCAACTTCCAAATTTTTTCAAATGTTTCTATGCTGTAGCTTTTACCAGAGGTCGCACCTCGGAAGACTCTTTCATCGTATTCTTTCATAAAGTCAGAAGTGTTGGCATCATCGGTTTGTTTAACATTTGATGAATTTCGGAAAAGTTTACCTATTTTTTCTTTGAAAGACACAGTATCCTATACAATAGTTAATATTATTTATAATACCCAAGAACCCTTATTTTGCTTCGGTTCAAAGTTGCCAATCTGGCGGTGTGGCTCGATCTAGAACCCAGCCGTTCCAATCAGGGCAAAGGTTCTTTGGTAAGTTTATGACTAGTCAGTTTTAGGAGGAACAGTCGAAGTATTTGCTTGGGGTTTAAGGAGGTCATGAGAATTACTTCCGTGTAGGACTAATACTGGTTGTACTGCAAGTTGTTCCAGACTTTCGACTAGTTGCCATCCTTTTTCTATTGCTTCCAAGTTAAGCCAGTCTGTGGTGAAGGAGCGCATATGCACACCCCCTGTTGCAACATCTTGGAACCCCCTCATTGAGAGAATCGGGATGTGACCGAAGAATATTCTCTGTCTCGTGATGATGTTAGCGGTCAAAACTACAGGAATAAGATTCTCTCCATCTTTAAGAAATACGGGCTCGTCAATAAATTTAAGATCAAAATATTCACCGCTCTTTTTTGGCAACTTGCCGCTATTCCATGCGGCCCCAATAGCGTTTATGGCGGTGTCAATAAGTGTACCGTCCTCTCTATGAAGAGGGAGATTTGGTATGTCTTCAAGCAACTTGATCGGGATAGTAAATCTCTCAGGAGGAAAAATGGGGTTATTAGCAAATCGTAACTGATAACCCTCCATCTCATCAAAAACTGCAGCGGCAGGCAAAGAAGCATAAGTACGCCAGTCTTTATTTTCAACATCCACCAACCTAAATAAATCGATGCCTTTCTGCTTTGCCAAGTTTACAGCCGCGGCTGTAAATCCACTGCTTGATACCAATGCTCCCTTCTGGGCTCGTACATCATTTACGACTGATGCAAACTCTCCCACCACGTTTACATCGAGAGGTGCTTTCTCGTCTTTACATTGGATGACAATGAGGAGTGAGTACTGACCGATATTTTGTCTCACCGAGATATCAATCTGCCGGTCCACCTTGCTGTCCTCTCCTTTGATTTTTACATCATGTTCAACTTTAGCTTGAGGCGAAAGTTCTTTCTGGATCTCCGCGGCAAGCGCTTCAAACTTTTTCCATTTAGGATTGTCTTTCATATTGTAGGACGGTCGCAAAACACGGTCTCACGTTCCTGCGGAGAGGGAGGGATTCGAACCCTCGGTACCTTTTGGGCACACAGTCTTTCCAGGACTGCCGTTTAAACCACTCACGCACCTCTCCTTGAAAATTCTTTTTTGATCCTCCGAAATTGCTCAACTCTTTGAGCATGATATGGGTTGTGAAATTGTATTTCTTCGGCGTACCGGAATACTTCGTCTTCTTTATATAGGTTGACGCAACGAGAGTCAATCTTTGGCGTAAACCCCAATTCTGCCAGGGTGTGATGCACAAAACGCAACAACGGTTTTGATCTGTTCGAGAACTGCAAACCGACGTTAAGGGAATCATATCCCCCATTCTTATGACGGTGATAGAATACCCCTCCGTCAGTATCAATAAGCCCCCTCATACAATGTGTTGAAAGTTTTGCCCTTGCTTGAATCCACGCTGGAACATCTACCTGGTGCGCTACTTTATTTCCTCTTATGAGGCCCTTCGATGTTAGAAATTCAATAACATTGACGCCAGTTAAAACTACCTCTACTACTTTTTCCTTTCCAATACTAGTACGATTATAAAGCGCTGACTCAATAGCAAACAGTTTCTTTGCAAGTTTGGCAACAATCTTTGAGTACCTTCGATCGTTTTCTCTATGTAAAGAGATGACAACTTGATTGTCGCTATTCATTCCTCCATCGCCCAATATAATACCAATGAATTCTGAGAGTTCTGCGCTATTGCGCGGCCTAGTAATCTCCTTCCGAAGATTACAGTGCTGGTACAGATCTGGGTGAAGCTTCCTCTGAATTTGAGAATTGGTACCGCCCTTCCTTCGTCCTTCTGGAGTCCCTGGCCCTCCATATTTCGCCGCAACAGCTTGTCCCCCCTTCCGAGCTGCTTTTTCAATACTCCAAAAGTCAGGGAGAGTTTTGTGTGGCGGAATTTGAACTTTTTCCCCAGTGAGATTCAATAAACGCCCAAATACAGATTCAGGTAACGTGCATTTTTCCCTACGCCAATCCGAAAGACAACGAGGATGCGCCTCAAGTTTTGCAGCAAACTCACTCCAGCGCAATCCCAAGCAAGCCCTTGAGGCAAAAAGAAACCGAGTCTGGGCTCCTTTCCCGAACTTTATACGTGACATACTTAATATGCTAGCAGGCTTCTATGGAAGTTTCCACTAGGCCACTAGGCGACTCCTCCAACACTGTGAGTGTATGCTCTTTCTCCTCTTTTTTCAAGCGGGCAGACGAGAAGCAAGCTCCACAATTCTGGGATGCTGAGCCGCAAACTTGTACTGCATGAGCTTAAGTACCGCGAGCACGTCCAGGAGTTCTTCTTTGAGAAGTTCTGGGCCAACAAACACTTCCCACAACTGATTCCTGAGATTTCTCAAATGATGAAAGTATATTTCATCCCTTCCCTTTTCTTTCAGATAGGCGAGAATTTCCTTGAATTCTCCGCGGTCAAGCCAAACTCCATGGCTTACGTTGCATACGTCAACCTTAATATTTGAGTCTCCATACTGTACTTCATAGAGCGGAAGACGATGCACCGGACAAAGTTTGTTTCCAGGAGAAATGCGAAGTTTCTCCTGATTCCTCCAGAGGTCAATATCCAGCCAGCGGAGATCCTTATCTTTTTCGTCTTTCGCCCACCGTAACTCTTCCTGGTCAAACCAAAGACCATAACACGTGGGACAGTAATCTACCTCAACCCCAGAGAGCAATGCTTGCTCTAAGGAAACGAGGTGATGAGGACACTTTTTATTCATAGTCGCATTATACCCCCATTCCCCGGAGAGCGGCGACCCTCTCCTCCGTGGGAGGGTGAGACATGAAAAGCTTATGCAGCCAGCTCTTTTTCTCCTTTCCCCGAAACGGGTTGGCAATATACAGGTGAGCGGTGGCGTCATTCGCGGTTCTCAGCTGGTTGGGATCAGCCGCAATCTTTTCCAAAGCCCGGGCCAAGCCATCGGGATAGCGCGTAAGCAAGGCGCCTGAGGCATCCGCGAGAAACTCGCGCTTGCGGGAAATAGCCATCTTCATCGCGTTTGCCAGAAGAGGAGCGAGGATCAGAAAAACAACCGCGACCAGAATCAAAATAATGCGCGCCTGCCCTCCCCGGTCATCCCTTCCCATTCCCCCAAAGAACGCCATGCGAAAGAAGAGGTCAGCTAAGAGCACCACCATGCCCACGAGCACCACCACAACGGTGGAAATAAGCATATCCTTGTTGCCGATATGTGAAAGTTCGTGCGCCATAACCCCTTCCAATTCCGTACGATCAAGACGTTGGAGAAGTCCTGTGGTCACCGCAACAACCCCATGCTTTGCGTTGCGCCCGGTCGCGAAGGCGTTCGGCTGGGCATCTTCTATGATATAGATCCGGGGAACAGGGAGGCCAGCGGTAATAGAAAGATTCTCCACGATACGGTAGAGTTCCGGAGCATCGTCTTTCTTAATTTCTTTTGCCCGGCTCATGGAAAGAACCAGCTTATCAGAATACCAATAGGATCCGAAGCTCATTGCAATACTCAGAACCACGGCGACCCAGAGAATAATCTGGCTCTGGAGAACCGTGGAAAACACCCACCCCAACGCAATGACCAAAAGGAAAAATCCCGTGAGGTACAGGATGGTTTTTCGGTTATTGGATTCTGCGTGCGTATAAAGATTAGCCATACGCGGCTTTTTCTTCAATCTTGAGAAGGGCAGCGGGGTTCGACTCTTCCAATTCCGCCAGAGCGTCTTCCATGAGAATCATGCCTTCCTGGCGAGACGCTTTTATGGTATCGCGGATCCCCTGAGACTTCCCCTCTATGATCAGAGAGCGGATCGCGGGGTTGTTCACCAAAATTTCATAGGCCGCGACTTTTCCTCCTTCCTGCTTTACCAAGAGACGCTGGGCAATCGCCACGCGCAGCACATGCGCCAGCTGGGACTGGACGCGTTCCTGCTCTCCCGAAGAGAACATGCTTACGATACGCGCGGGAATCTGGGACACAAAAGAAGTATGGAGCGTTGAAAACACGAGGTGCCCGGTTTCCGCTGCCCGGAGCGCCAGCCGCATGGTTTCCACCTCCCGCATTTCGCCCACAAAAATGACGTCCGGATCCTCACGGAGCGCTGACCTCAGCGCAAGCGGGAACTGGGCAACATCTCCTTCCCCCCTTCCCACCTCCCGGTGCTTCACCAGAGACCGGATATTTTCGTGCGCATATTCAACAGGATCTTCAATAGTAATGATATGCTTTCTCTGTTCTCGGTTGATCGCGTGGAGGAACGAAGCAATGGTTGTGCTCTTTCCGGATCCTGTGGGTCCCGAAACAAGCACCAATCCGTCTCGCAGCTCCAAGATGCGATCTTGCGCAGCGGATGGAATCCCGAGTTCTTCCAGAGAGGGAATCTCCAGAGGCAGAAGACGAAACGCTATGTTCAAGCGCTTCCGCTCCCAATATCCGTGAGCCCGGACGCGCAGCCCCGTGCTTGAATGCGTGCACGAAACATCAATATCAACGCGAATTTCCAGCATTTCCATCTGCTCTGAAGGAAAAATAAATCGGGCGAGATCTTCCATGTCTTCTTGAGTTCCCTCCGGAAGATTTTTCTGCTCAAAGATTTCCCCGTCAATACGAAAAAAAGGGCGGTATCCTTCCCCAACGTGCACATCAGTAGCGCCCATCTTTTTGGCTTGTTCTAAAAGAGTGTCTAAAAGTTTCATGAATTAAAACTTCACGGAAGGCGCCTCCTTCTCAGTCTCTGTCTCAACCTCAAAGAACGCGGCCTGCTTAAATCCGAACATATTCGCGAGAATATTCGTTGGGAAACTCTCAAGAGAAGTGTTTAGCGACATGACCGTGGTGTTGTGGAACCGACGCGCAGCCATGATCTTGTCTTCTGTGTCCCGGAGCTCGCGCTGGAGTTCCAGGAAGTTCGCCGATGCCTTGAGGTCAGGGTAGTTTTCTGCTACCGCGAACAAGCTCTTTAAGGTCTCAGAAAGCATATTTTCCGCTTTTGTCCGATCTTCCACGCCGCGGGCTCCCATGGCCTGGGCACGGGCTTTTGTTACTTCCTCCAGCACCCCTTTTTCATGGGCGGCATATCCCTTTACGGTCTCCACGAGGTTTGGCACCAGGTTATACCTGCGCTTGAGCTGGACATCGATATCTGAAAACGCTTCCTTTGCGCGATTGCGCAAACTTACCAACCGGTTGTAGCTAAACACAACCCACAAGACAAGTACGGCACCGAGAATCCCTGCAATAATTGGAGTGTCCATAGAATAAAGAAATTAGAGTTTTGATCTTTTGCATCATCATACCAAATAGGGACACGCAAATCAATACGTCAAAAACGAAAAGAACCCTCTCAGCAAGGGTCCTTTTCGCTCGCAATTGCTGTTGCAATCGTTTTTAGTAATCCATTCCTCCCATGCCGGGCATACCGCCAGGACCCGGTTTCTCCTGCTTCTCAGGAATATCCACCACAAGCGCTTCTGTAGTAAGGAGCATGGAAGAAGCGGAGATCGCGTTCTGGAGAGCGGATCTCACCACTTTTGTGGGATCAACAACTCCTACCTGAACAAGGTCTTCGTACACATCGGTAGCGGCATTGTATCCGTAAGACCCCTCGTGCTTTGCCACTTCCGCGGCAACCACGGATCCGTCCTTTCCCGCGTTTGTCGCAATCTGCCGAATGGGTTCCTCCAAGGCCCGTCGGAGAATATTCACGGAGAGCTGCTCTTCCGGATCTTCCAGTTTCAGGGCTTCCAGATTGCGGGCGGCACGCAAGAGCGCTATTCCCCCGCCAGGAACAATTCCCTCTTCCACGGCAGCCTTGGTTGCGGCAAGCGCGTCTTCTGTCTTGTGCTGTTTTGCCTTCTGCTCCACTTCCGTGGCGGCTCCCACGCGAATAACCGCTACCCCTCCCGCTAATTTTGCGAGCCGTTCCTGGAGCTTTTCTTTATCAAAATCAGAGGTGGAATCCGCGATAAGCGTGCGTAGCTGCTTAACCCTGTCTTCAATCGCTCCTTTGTCCCCCTTGCCTTCCACAATGGTCATGTTTTCTTTTGTGGCAACCACGCGGCGCGCGGAACCCAACTGGCTCAGTTCAATCTTATCAAGTTTGAGTCCGAGCTCTTCTGAAATAACCTGAGCTCCCGTGACTGCGGCAATGTCCTGAAGCATTTCCTTTTTCCGGTCTCCAAACCCCGGGGCTTTGACCGCAAGCGCGGAAAAGATGCCTCGGAGTTTATTCACCACGAGAGTAGCAAGCGCGTCTCCCTCCACGTCGTCTGCGATAATGACGAGGTTCTTCTTTCCCACGCCGGCAACCTGCTCAATGGCGGGAAGAATTTCCTGCACTGAGGAAATCTTCTTGTCGGTAACGAGAATGTACGCGTCTTCCATGACAGCCTCCATGCGCTCTGGGTTGGTGATCATGTAGGGGGAGATATATCCGCGGTCAAACTGAAGCCCCTTCACGATCTCCTTCTCAATTCCGAATGTCTGGGACTCTTCCACCGTGATTACTCCATCCTTCCCCACTTCTTCCATGACTTCAGCGATAAGGCGCCCGAGTTCCGGATCTTCAGCGGAAATAGTGGCAACCTGCGCCATCTCTTCTTTGGAGGAAACCGGCTTTGAGAGCGTCTTGAGATACTCTGCAACGTAAGCTGCGGCTTTTTCCAGACCGCGGCGCAGCGCAATGGGATTTGCTCCTGCCGTTACGTTCTTTAACCCTTCTGTTACGATTGCCTGGGCAAGAACCGTGGTGGTGGTGGTTCCGTCTCCCGCGACGTCATTCGCCTTGGACGCCGCTTCCTTGATAATCTCCGCTCCCACGTTTTCTGCCTTGTCTTCAAGCTCAATTTTCTTTGCGATGGTTACCCCGTCATTGGTAATCGTCGGGGATCCGTATCCTTCCTCCAAAACAACATTTCTTCCTTTGGGACCGAGGGTCACCTTCACGGTATTCGCAACCTTATCCACCCCTGCTTTCACCTTCTTTCTTGCTTCTTCTGAATAGTAGATTTGTTTTGGCATAGGTTATTCAAGAACCGCAAGGATATCATCTTCCTTTGCGATCAGGTATTCTTTTTCCGCGACTGTTACCTCATTGGGACCGTACTTGGTAAACAGCACCACGTCCCCTTCTTTTACTTCCATGGGAATGACCTTCCCGTCTTCCGTTCGGCGTCCCGGTCCTACGGCGACAACCTTTCCCTGTTCAGGGCGCTCCTTGGAAGCTGTTTCCGGAAGCACAATGCCCGACTTTGTCTTTTCCTCTTGCTTCAGAGGCTCAATCACCACGTGATCTGCTGTTGGCTTAATATTCATATATGGTTAGCGACTGTTAAGTATAGTTATTGATTACTGGCACTCTCGTGAACTGATTGCTAATTCGCAATTTCAATACTAGGCACCTTGCCGGAAAATGTCAAGAGAATGGTAGGCTATCCTTGGGCGAGAAACTGCCCGGTGTAGCTTTTCTTTTCCTTCATGATATCCTCCGGGGCGCCTTCCGCTACAATATATCCTCCCTGCTCGCCCCCCTCCGGACCAAGATCAATGATCCAATCGGCGCTTTTTAGGAATTCTGAATGGTGCTCAATCACCAGCACGGTATTCTGCTTGTTCACTAATTCCTGCAGAACCGAAAGAAGCTTGCGCACGTCATCGGGATGAAGCCCGGTGGTGGGCTCATCTAAAATATACAGTGTTCGTCCGGTTGCCTTGCGAGACAACTCGGTCGCCAGCTTGATGCGCTGGGCCTCCCCGCCAGACAGAGAGGGCGCGGGCTGTCCTAATTCAACGTATCCTAATCCCACGTCATTGAGCGTTTTGAGCTTTGCGGCAAGCGAGGGAATGTTCTTGAAAAACTCCAGCGCGTCCTCTGTTGTCATGGAAAGAACTTCAGATACGCTCTTTCCCTTGTACTTCACCTGGAGCACTTCTTCCGTATACCTTGTGCCGTGGCATTCCTCGCATTCCACATAGATGTCGGGAAGAAAATACATCTCAATCTTTTTCACTCCTTGTCCTTCGCACTGCTCGCACCTCCCCCCTTTCACGTTAAAGGAGAATTTCCCCGGGCCGTACCCCCGGATTTTCGCTTCTTTCGTTTGGCAAAACAAATCCCGGATGGAAGAGAAGGCTCCCGTGTAGGTGGCGGGATTTGATCTTGGGGTCCTCCCAATGGGAGCCTGATCCACAAGCACCACTTTATTCAGGTATTCTATTCCCTCCATTCCCTTGTGCTTTCCCGGCTCATCTTTTGCCTGAAAGAATTTCTTAAGGAGAGCTTTCGCGATCACATCGTTCACCAGAGAGGACTTCCCTGATCCTGAAACTCCGCTCACGCACACGAACATCCGGAGTGGAATCTTCACGTCAATGTTCTTGAGATTGTGCTCGGTCACTCCTTTTACCAGAAGACGCTCTCTGGACTTTTTGCGATCCTTACTTTTCACCCCTCCTTGTAATCGGCCGGAAAGATACTGCCCGGTAAGAGTAGAGGACTTCAGAAGCTGCTTTGGCGTGCCCTGGAACGTGAGCTTCCCTCCGTGCTTGCCCGCTCCCGGCCCGATGTCAATCACCCAGTCTGCGGCACGTATGGTTTGGGGGTCGTGCTCCACTACAATGACCGTATTTCCAATGTCGCGAAGTTTCTTGAGTGTCGCCACAAGCCTGCTCTGATCCCTGGCATGGAGGCCGATGGACGGCTCATCTAAAATATAGAGAATCCCGGTGAGCTTTGACCCGATCTGGGTGGCAAGCCGAATCCTCTGCTCTTCTCCTCCTGAGAGCGTGGTTGCCTTGCGCCCCAAGGTGAGATATTCCAATCCCACATCCAAGAGGAACTGGAGACGATTTCCAATTTCTTTCACGATGGACTGGGCGATTTTCCGCTCATGATCCTGCAGTTTGTCTCCTGTTTCCAGAGATTCAAAGAATGCTTTCGCGGAACTCAGTTCCATATCCGCGATTCGGTCAAGGGACATTCCCGCGACCGTTACCGCAAGCACTTCCGGACGCAGACGCTTGCCCATGCACTGCTCGCATATCGTTTCTGTCATGTACTGCTCAATTTCCGCCCGCGCGTATTCTGAATCTGTTTCCCGCCATCGCTGCTCCAGCCAGGGAATGACGCCTTCAAAATCCTCGCTCCCGCGCAGGATAAGACCGAGAACACCCTTGGGCAAGTCTTTTACGGGAACAGAAACAGAGAACTTCTTTTCTTTCGCGAGATTCTCCAATTTCCACCAGAAGTATCCCTGCCTTCCGATCTTGTGAGAAGCGCGCGCCCAGGGGAAAATGGCGCCTTCCGCGAGCGAGAGTTTGGGATTTGGGATTACGCGCTCTTCCGCCACCTCCAACCGCTCCCCAAGCCCTTGGCACGCGGGACACGCTCCATGGGGGGAGTTGAACGAAAAGATCCTAGGCTCCAATTCCGGCAAAGAGATACCGCACACCTCGCAGGCGAACCGTTCAGAATACAGCTCCTCGTTTACCATTACCAGCCCTTTGCCGAGCTTGAGAGCCGTCTCAATGGAATCTGCGAGCCGCGGCCTGTCCAAGTCCTTTTCAATTTTCATGCGGTCCACCACCACCTCAATGAAATGCTTCTTCTGCTTGTCCAGTTCTTTTTCAAGCGCCTCCTCAATGCGGTATATAATTCCATCAATGCGAACCCGCACGAATCCGGCGCGCGCGATTTCCTCCAGTGTTCCCCGCCACTCTCCTTTTTTTCCCCGAACCTGCGGCCCCATGATGAGGATTTCTGTTCCCGCGGGATTCTTGGCCACGATTTCTGCAATCTGGGAGGGAGACTGCCGTTTTATTTCCCGGCCGCATGTTGGGCAGTGCGGAATCCCAATGCGCGCGAACAAAAGCCGAAGATAGTCGTAAATCTCCGTGGTCGTGCCAACTGTGGAGCGGGGGTTATGCGCCCCTTTTCTCTGGTCAATGGCGATGGCGGGAGAAATCCCTTCAATACTGTCCACGTCAGGCTTGTCCATAACTCCGAGAAACTGGCGGGCGTAGGCAGACAAGCTTTCCACGTATCTCCGCTGGCCTTCCGCGTACAGGGTGTCAAAGGCGAGAGAACTCTTCCCCGACCCTGAAAGGCCGGTAATAACAACAAGCTTATCCTTGGGAATATCAATATTGATATTCTTCAAGTTATGCATTCGGGCGCCCCGTATTTTGATAACAGGCTCATGCATAGGAGAATCCCATTATATATTGAATGTCAACAGTTTTCAACCCTTCTTGACAACCAGAGTATAATAGAGACATGAAAGGATTCTCCCGCGCGCCAAAAGAGCATATGAGCGCCCTTCCCAAGGGAGCTGGGGTATACGCGTTTCTCAAGGGAAAGGAGCTTCTCTATATAGGAAAGGCATCCAACTTGAGAACACGCGTAAAAAATCATTTTCAACGCGCATCCTGGCGAGACACCCTGTTCATCGATCAGGCGGAAACAATCTGCTGGAAGGAAACCTCCTCGGATATTGACGCGCTCCTGCTGGAGTCAGAGCTGATCCAGAAACACCAGCCCAGATACAACGTCATGTGGAAAGACAACAAGAGCTATCTTTCGGTGGCCATTTCCAAGGACCCCCTTCCGCGCGTTTCCATCGTGCACCAGAGGCAATTAAAAGAGCAGGAAGAGACCATTGGTCCTTTTGTGGACGGATCGGCCCTGCGCCGCGCTCTCCGTGTTCTTCGCTCCGCTTTTCCATATTACACCCAGCCCCAGCGCCGTGGGGCTGGGTACACACAGAGGACTCACCCCCGCCTTGCCTGTCCCTACTGCCATTTGGGCTTGTGCCCCGGGCCTGATCCTGACGAAAAGAAATACCGAAGAGATATCAAGAATCTCATCGCTGTTCTCAAAGGAAAAAAGACCACGGTCCTCAAAACACTGAACGCGTCCATGCAAAAGGCCGCAAAGAACCAAGAATACGAACAAGCAGCAAGGATCCGAGATCAGATTGAGGCCTTAGAACGTATATTCGCCCACTCTTTCATCCTTTCCCGGCAAGATCGGAATCGCGAAGAATTTGAAACTCCAACTCTTTCAGCGCTCGCGCAAAAACTCAAAGAAACACTCGGAACCAAAAAAGAGATCCGAAGAATTGAAGGGTATGACATTTCAAACATTCAAGGGAATCAGGCAACAGGATCCATGGTAGTATTCCAGGACGGAAATCCAGAAAAGGTCTCTTATCGGAAATTCAAGATCAAAATCACCGGCCATCCTGACGACTTTGCCATGATGGAAGAATTGCTTTCCAGGAGAATGAAGCATACCGAGTGGCCGTATCCTGACCTGTTTCTCATTGATGGGGGCAAGGGACAACTCTCTTCCGCCCTGAAAGCGTTCAACGGAGCTAAACTTCGCCTCACGAAGACGCACATTGCGGCCCTCGCAAAGCAACAGAATGAAATATTCCTTCCGGGAAGGGCGACGTCCATCCTGCTCTCTTCCGTGTCTCCTGAGATACGGAACCTGCTGATGCGTGTGCGGGACGAAGCGCATCGCTTCGCGATTAGCTATCACAGAAAACTTATGTCAAAGCGTGAAAATACGCTATAATCAGAGAATATGCACGGTAGAATAGTGTCTCCAGACAGGCACCCGCATGGCAGTAAAATAAGGAGAGGCTTTACCCAGCCCCAGCGCCGTGGGGCTGGGTTTACCCTTGTTGAACTCCTGGTTGTAATTGCGATCGTTGGAGTTTTATCCTCCATTGTTCTCGTAACCCTGCGGGGAGCAAGAGAGGAAGCTACGAGAGCGCAGGCAGAACACTTTGCTTCTCAGATCCATCGGGTCGCAGGCATAGACGCTGTGGGAGTGTGGGATTTCAATGGCAACGCGAACGATTCCTCCGGGTACAATAATCACGGGACCGTTATAGGAGCAACTCTCACCGCGGATCGGAATGATCAGGCGAACAGGGCATATTTATTTGACGGGGTGGATGATTATGTGGATATTGGCGATCCCGCTATTTTGCAGATGGTCAACAATCTTACTATCGCCTTGTGGGTAAAGCTTGATCCAATTCAAGTGTCCGCTCAATTTGCCAACCCCATTTCCCACGGTCATACGAGTACCCAGGGCTGGGTATTTCAATTCAACCATACTCTAGGCGCTCTCGGAACTGCTGTTCTTATGAGCAATAATGGTGCGAGTTTATATAATCTGAATTTTGGGTTTAATTTGTTCAACGACCGTTGGCATCATCTGGTGGCCGTCAAGAGTTCTGACCCTGCTGTTGGAATGGAGCTTTATTTGGATGGCTTGAGGGTAGCAAATAACGCCACCTACACTAATGATATGGTCTTGACTGGTCATAATGTAAATATCGGACGTGACCCAAGCACTGGAAATGATAGAGCTATCAAGGGCACTATAGACGACGTCCGCATATACAACCGCGCCATCACCGCTTATGAAATACAGCAGCACTATGCCCAAACCGCTCCCAATTACCATCTTGCGTATGAATAAGGCCCTTGTGCTTACCTTGGGCAAGCACAGCCCGTTACTTATGAAAAGGAGGGGCTTTACCCAGCCCCAGCGCCGTGGGGCTGGGTTTACCCTCATTGAGCTCCTCGTGGTCATAGCGGTTGTAGGACTCCTCGCCGCCATCGTAATGATAAGCCTGCGGGGAGCGCAGGATAAAGCCCGCATTGCGGCAGCTGAGCAGTTTGCCTCTTCTCTCCACGGCGCCCTGGGAGCTGACGCCATAGGGATATGGACGCTTGCTGACGCTGCCAGCGGCACCGCTCGGGATTCTTCAGGGTATGGAAACCATGGAAGTCTTACGGGAAACCCGAGCCCCACGCAAGACAGATGGAATCAGGACGGGAGGGCGTATCAACTGAACGGGAGCGGAGATTATATTTCCGCAAGCCCTCCGACCCCCACCTATGAGTACACGCTCGCGGGATGGGTATACCCAACCGCGACTGGAAACAGAGCCGTGCTGTGGCGGGCGCATTGCGATGGGATAAGCTATAACGCAAACAGTGTTATCTTGGACATCAAAAGAGCTGACCACTCAAGCGACAATGTCACCATGAGTATTTCCAATCTCAAGCTGAACGCGTGGAACTTTGTGGCAGCTACGGTAAACCTGCAGGCAAACACGGCAACCCTGTATGTGAATGGCACCTCTGTTTCAAAAAACCTTCCCGCGAACTGGCTGAATGAGGGCAGTCCAACGCAGCCATTTATTGCCAATGCCTTTCGCATCGGAAGCGAGTCAACCGCTTGCTTTAGCAGGAGCGATTTCCAGGGAACGGTGGATGATATACGATTCTACAACCGCGCTGTTTCAGCCCAAGCGGCCCAGCAATACTACGTTCAAAGCGCTCTGAGGTACCTGGCTGTTCAAACGGATTGACTTGCCCGCTTGAGTTTGGTATAGTGTTGTAATGTTCCGATCTGTTCTTATTCAGCTCACCGCGGGGATCGGAGGGCTCTGGTTAGCTGACCGATTCCTTGAAAACGTAACATTTACCGGTTCTCTCCAGGCGCTGGCTCTTGCGGGAGCGGTTCTGGCGGCGGCGAATATTCTGCTCAAGCCCATCCTGAATCTGATTACGCTCCCCCTCCGAGTGCTGACGCTCGGGCTTTCCGGAATCTTAGTGAACATGGCGCTCGTATTGGGAATAGATATCCTGTTCCCCGAGCTCACGATTTCCGGCATCCTTGCCTTGTTCTGGACAACCCTTCTGGTATGGGGGATCGGAACGGTGCTCTCCTTTGCGGGAAAAACAAAACAATAACCAAAGACATGGACATTCTTCCCATAGTACAGATTGCGGTCTCCCTTCTCCTTATTGCCTCTATTCTTCTCCAACAGAGAGGAACAGCTCTTGGATCAGCCTTTGGAGGAGGAACAGGAACCTATACATCACGAAGAGGAGCTGAGCGAAAGCTGTATCTCGCGACCATTGTGCTGGCGGGCCTTTTTGTTGCCCTTGCCGTTCTTCGCCTCACTCTTGCCTGATTTCGTCTCACGACTTGTGCGAGAAATATTTTTGAAATTCAAACGGGAACTTCCATCAATTTCCCAATGGCAGCAATTGCCCAAAATCCTCTCACCCCGAGAGAAGGCCATCTTGGGTATTTCTGTGGTCCTCTTCTTTGGGTCGCTCTTCTATCTTGCGAACTCCCTGTACATCCGGAGCACAGAATCAGCGCCGGCCCGCGGGGGCACGCTGATTGAAGGAATGGTGGGGTCCCCGCGTTTCCTTAATCCATTATACGCGGATGCTTCTGACGGAGATCGGGATCTGGCAAACTTGATATACGCGGGGCTTTTCACGTTTACGACGGAAGGAGACATTGTTCCTGATCTTGCCCAGGACTGGACCGTAGAGGCAGGGGGGCGAGTCTATGAGGTAACCATCAAGGAAAAAGCCCGGTGGCACGACGGATACCCCGTAACCGCTGATGATGTCGCCTTTACGATTGAAGCAATCAAGAACCCAAAAGCAAAAAGTCCGCTCCAGGCAAACTGGATCGGGGTGGAAGTGAGAAAGATTTCCGACTATCGCGTGAGTTTCACCCTCCAGGATCCATTCACGCCTTTTCTTGAGCGCCTGACGGTTCACATCCTTCCCGCCCATTTGTGGCAAGAAGTTTCCCCTGAGAACTTTCCGCTCTCTGTGTACAACCTCAAGCCCATCGGAGCGGGACCCTATAGGATAGCATCCGTTCACCAGGACCAGGCGTCAGGATCAATCAAAGAAATTGAATTGCGCGTGAACACAACATATCACCAAGACGTTCCCTACATTTCCAAGCTCGTGTTTCGCTTCTTTGATCGGGAAGAAGATCTGGTTTCCGCGATTCAGCGAGGATCCGTGGAAAGCTTTTCTCTTGACTCTGCGTCCCCGAATCGTTCTCGTCTCCTATCTGGACGCGATTCGTACCCATTCTTTATGCCGCGATACTTTGCCTTGTTCTTTAATCTCCAGCAGGATGCCGTAAAAGACAAACGGCTGCGCGAAGCGCTCATGCTTGGAACAGACAAGGCCTCTGTGGCGGAAGCCGCGGGACCTGGCGCTGAACCCGTCTTCTCCCTCCTTCTTCCTTCCATCTTTGATCTTCCCGCCCCAACGCACCAGCTGGACAAAGAAAAAGCCCAGGAGTCCATTGCCGCCTTACAGAGGAGCAGGACGTCTTCCGGCACGTTTCAATCAGAACTGAGGGAAGGAATGACATCGCCGGAAGTCCGCTTGCTGCAGGAATGTTTGGCGCAAGATTCTGCCGTATACCCTGAAGGCACCGTATCTGGCTTCTTCGGACCTGCCACCAAGCGAGCTGTCATTCGCTTTCAGGAAAAATACGCGCAAGACGTGCTCGCTCCCTCCGGATTTACCAGAGGGACGGGACTGGTAGCTGTAGCAACACGGGCAAAGCTGAATGAATTGTGCGGAACCCAGGAAGCAACCGACCGGATCACCATCGCCCTTTCCTACCCCAGCCGCCCTTCGTTCCAGGCAGTCGCGGAAAACCTCAGGAGCCAATGGGAAACCCTTGGGTTGGGCGTCACGCTCCGGCCTTATCCCGCGGAAGAATTTGAACGGGCCGTGATCCGTCCCAGAGAATATGAAGTTCTCTTGTTTGGAGAGATCCTCGGCATGCTTCCGGATCCCTTTCCTTTCTGGCACTCCTCTCAGCGATTCGCTCCTGGCCTGAACCTCTCTTTGTATGAAAACAGGACAGCAGATACGGTGCTCCTGACTATCCGCCAAACAACAAACGAAGAAACAAAAAAAGAAGCGCTCACGCGGCTTCAGGATATTCTCCTGCAGGATATCCCCGCGATTCCCCTCTATGATACTCCCTACGAATATACGCTTCCCAAAAAAGTGAAGGGAGTTCAAGAGCATAGGGTAGCGGACCCCTCCCGAAGATTTGACGGAATTTCGCAGTGGTATATAGAAACAAAAAGAGGGTGGAAATAAGCCTGGGTGGTGAAATTGGCAGACACGCTAGCTTCAGGAGCTAGTGCCAGCAATGGCTTGCGAGTTCGAGTCTCGCCCCAGGCACCAAAAAGTTGCAAAAGGGTTCGCCCTATCATTCGATAGGGCGCCCCGTCGGATGACGGGGCGAGTCCCACCCTGGGCACCACTTCATAATACATACTAACTTA
>JAUYJF010000022.1 GCA_030688685.1 Candidatus Yanofskyibacteriota bacterium
AGGGACCTTAGATGAAGATCCGGGCTGTTTCCCTCTTGAGCATGGAGCTTAGCCCCCATGTTCTGACTGCCTATCCGACAGATTCGGCATTCGCAGTTTGGTAGGAACAGTTAGGATTGCTCCCGCACTGTCCCTTCCAGAGCTCTACCTCCGAATCCTGCGATAGACGCTAGCCCTAGAGCTATTTCGGGGAGAACCAGCTATTACCAGACTCGATTAGCTTTTCACTCCTTGCCACAACTCATCCCAAAGTATTGCACGACTCACGGGTTCGGGCCTCCCCCCGCATTTCTGCGGGGTTCACCCTGGTCATGGCAAGCTCGTCTGGCTTCGGGTCTTGAGCACAAAGCTTGACCTTGTACTCTCGCTCACTGAATTACATCGATTTGAGAAGCGCACTACCGAGACAAACGCAAGGCGCGACGACGAAACTGTACCTATGGTACGTTGAGAAGGAGCAACGAAGCGATTGGCCGGCAGCGCGCTTCCCCGGAGGGGCGGCGCGTATTTGGCCATCTTCTTTGTTGCTCATCTCTCGTGTGCCAGTCGGCACACTTCGTTCCTCGCGTCGCGAATCTGTCTCAAAATACGCGCCGCTCAAACGATGGAATACAATGAGCGAGAGTACTAAAAGGTCTACGCGCTATTCGCACTCGCTTTCGCTGTGCCTCCGTCCCGTAAGGACTTAGACAAGCTATGTACTCAAACTCGTTGGCTCGTTCTGCAAAAAGCACACCGTCACCTCTTGCGAGGCTTCGATTCATTGTAGGCAAGATGGTTTCAGATTCTATTTCACCGCCCTCATCGGGCTGCTTTTCACCTTTCCCTCACGGTACTGGTTCACTATCGGTGATGTGAAGTATTTAGCCTTGGCCAAATAGTTTGGCCTGCTTCCCACGAGATTTTCGTGTCTCGAGGTACTCAAGAATAATAACGAGAAGTATCAAAACCCGTTTCGCGTACAGGGCTATCACCTTCTTTGGCCGTCCTTTCCAGGAACGTTCCACTACGGAAGCTTTGATTTTTTGACTTCCCACCTTGCGGTGCGTTACTACCTTACAACCCCATTTCTGCACGCAGAAATGGTTTGGGCTCTTCCCTTTTCGCTCGCCGCTACTAAGGGAATAAAATTCATTATCTTTTCCTCCGCTTACTGAGATGTTTCACTTCAGCGGGTTCGCCCGTACCGCTCAGCGGTACGCAACACTGTTTTCGCAGTGTTAGGTTGCCCCATTCGGAAACCTCCGGATCAAAGGTTGCTAGCCACCTCCCCGAAGTTTATCGCAGGCACGCCACGTCCTTCATCGCCTTCACATCCCTAGGCATCCACCACCTGCCTGTAAGAAATGCAATATCGGAGTAGCCGGCAATTTATAGCCACTACTCTCACTGCACATTACTACCTACTTGGTCCTCTCACTCGCCATATGTCATCATTCTGAGAAGCGCAAGAGCAAGACAAGCTCAAGGCGCGACAACGAAACTGTACCCATAGGTACGTTGAGGAGGAGTAACGAAGAGATTGGCTTGGTATTGCGCTTCCCCTGTGGGGCGGCGCGCTGTTGGCCATCTTCTTTGTTGCTCGTCGTTCGCGTATCGCCTGATACGCGTCACTCCTCGCGCCGCGAATCTGTCTTCAACAGACGCGCCGCTCAGTTGATGAAATATGGTGAGTGAGAGGACTATTTGACCCCAAACAATTCATATGAATCCCTCTCGGGATTGTTTATCAAAGTTCTCATGGGAAAAAGAAAACCGCTTTCCAGAAGCGGGTTCCAGCATGCAAAAGCATCTGGTTTTTCAGCCGCTTCTTTGTTGGGTTAGATTTCTGTTTCTCATGCTGCCTATCCTTTATATCAACTGTGAAATCCTCTGTCAAGAAGCCCCGTAAACCAAAACCACCCCACCGAAGCGGGGTGGTTCAGGGATGGCACTATTTCACCATTCGTTTCCGAAATTCGGCGATGAAATCCGCTGCCGCGTCCTTTCCTCCAAGCCCAAAGGCAATTGCCACAGCAAGGGCAAAACCATAGGCAGAGGCCTGCACAAACGACTCAATAAGTACCGCGATAGGAAGCACGGCGATATTGAGTTGGAGCAGGGCAGAAAAAATGGCAAAAATCCAGATAAACCACTTTATAACTCCGCCTGCCAAACTTCCATATCCCGCCTGTACCCCTTCAACGCCAGTTCTTACCACCTTCTCCAATATGTCTGCGATGATAGCGGCAACTACAAGGATGAGAGCCGCGGCCAGTACGTTCGGAAGGTACGTGAGTACGTCATCCTTCAGCCAGGCACTGAATCCTTGAAGACCGAGTATATCCACAGCTGCGAGAAGGAACACAATCACAAGCACCCACTTAAAGATTGATCCTATGAACTCGGATGGATCTACATCCATACCGGCTTTCCCGAATGCTTGCTTCCAGTTGCCTCGTTCAAAAATCTGGTTAAAGCGGATCCGCCTTAAAACTTCGGCAACCAATTTTCCCACTCCAACGGAAACAAACCAACCCAGCGAGAACACAACCAACGCTCCAACGAGTTGAGGGAGAAACCCGATAAATCCTATCCAAAGATCCATAAGCGCTTCAAAAGTTACTGCGTACCAATCAAAGGGACCTGTTGGCATATGAGTGAATATATTTAAACTTTATTAATAAGCGACCTTTCTAATGATTGGGTCATTATATCATAGGCAAGAGGAAGGGACCTGTGGATAACTTTTCCCTTTCCAAGAATCGCTTTTCTGGGGATCCATCCGAATGTCCTGCTATCATAGCTTCCTTGAGTATTATCTCCCTCTACCCAAACAAGCCCTCCCCGAGAAATCCTTGCAACGCGTTTCACTAAAAGGAAATCCTTTCTTGCGGGATCAGAGAATACGACCACATCGCCTACACAGGGATGGGACAAAAGGTAGGACATCCTATTTACCAGAACGAAATCCCCTTCTCTGCAAAAAGGCTCCATGCTTTGTCCTTGTACGTGAAAGTAAGAAAACATTAATGAGAATGCTTTGCTTCTTCCGCCTTGCGAAACATGTCTGAGATCTGCTTCACGAGTTCCAGAAGTTTTTTTCCTTCTTCAATCTCTGTTGTGCGCTTAACTGCACTGCATTGCTTGGCAGCCTTCCAAAAGATTTCGTGGAGGTCTGGGAACATTTCAAGGTGTTCTTGCTTAAAGTAGTCCGTCCAGAGAATCAGTAATTCTTTCTTGCAGACATCTGCCTGTTCTTCTTTGACCTTCACCATGCGAATAAAGTCGTGCTGGTCGTGGACGGTCTCCAAACTCTTGAGGGGCTGCATCTTTTCAAGCATCGCGTAGACTCCGCGAGCAGCGATGTGAGCTGACGCGGGATCATATACTCCGCACGGGATATCGCAATGAGCATAGACCGGCTTTGCGGGGAAAAATCTGTTAAGAAACTGAAAAAGACGATACACCATAGAAAGAAAGGTTATACCTTTAGTGTACCGCCCCGAGAGGAACAGCGTCAATAGGAGTGGACCCGACCGGATTCGAACCGGTGACCTCCTCATTGCAAATGAGGCGCTCTACCAGCTAAGCTACGGGCCCTCTATAAGTCAACGGTGGGCGCGGATGGAATCGAACCATCGGCCTCTATCTTATCAGGATAGCGTTCTAGCCACTGAACTACGCGCCCGTTTCTCTTTTCTTTTATACACACAAAGAAACCTCCCGTCAAAGGAGGAATCTCTGCACTGAGCGTTTATTTCTCTGAGTTGTTCCGTTCGTTATTTCCAAGTACACTCTTGCGAGCGAATCGAAGGTTAAGGTCTCTCGATCAATACCCCAGGATCAGTTTGAGAATTCTCGCAAACAGATCCCGATCGACACTGGTTTGGATAAACCAAACCGAAAAAAGAAAAATTACAAGCGAAGGTTCCCCTACGCGTGCCTTGTTATGACTTCGCCCCTCTCACTGAGCCTGCCTTAGGCCTTCCGAAGAAGGACTTTGGGCATTCCCAGCTCGCTTGGCGTGACAGGCGGTGAGTACAAGACCCAGGAACATATTCATCGCCACATAGCTGATTGGCGATTACTAGCGATTCCGGCTTCATGAGGTCGAATTGCAGACCTCAATCCGAACTGGGGGGCCGTTTAGGGATTAGCTCCGCCTTGCGGCTTCGCAACCCGTTGTCGGCTCCATTGTATCATGCGTGCAGCCCAGGGTATCAAAAGGACACGCTGACTTGGCGTCATCCCCACCTTCCTCCTGGTTGTCCCAGGCAGTTTCCTGTGACACGTAAAACACAGGATAGGGGTTGCGCATGTTGCCCGATTTAACGGAGCGCCTCAAGGTACATGCTGACGACAGCCGTGCATCACCTGCTCTAATGTCCTTGCGGAGGCCCCGACTTTCATCGGGGTTGCATTAGAGTGTCAAACCCTGGTGAGGTTCCTCGGTTAGTTACGAATTAAGCCGCATGATCCACCGCTTGTGTGGGTCCCCGTCTATTCCTTTGAGTTTTAGCCTTGCGGCCGTACTTCCCAGGCGGGATACTTAACGCGTTAGCTTCGCCACGTAAAGGGTCGACACTTCACATGGCCAGTATCCATCGTTTACAGCGTGGAATACAAGGGTATCTAATCCTTTTCTCGCCCCACGCTTTCGTCCCTCACCGTCAGGGTTGCCCCAGGTGAATGCCTTCGCTTTTGGTATTCCGCACGATATCAACGGATTTCACCCCTCCACCGTGCGTTCTATCACCCTCTGACACCCTCTAGTCTGGAAGTTTCGCAAGCATCCCAAAGGTTGAGCCCTTGGTATTTAACCTGCGACTTTCCAAACCGGCTACGGACACTTTACGCCCAATCAATCCGGATAACGCTCGGGGGCTCTGTATTACCGCTGCTGCTGGCCACACATATATGTATGTTGTATGTATGATGTTGGACTATATCACCACCCAGTATCCTGGGGCTCGGCGTCTGATAGAAACTTAATCGGTTTCCCGAATCCTTTCTATCTCACCCGTTTTCGAAAAAATCGAATAGGGATCAGTCTCTGAGGGGTTAAATCTTGGTATAGACCGGAGAAAGCTTTAAAGGAAATCCCTCCTGTACATATGGAGAAACTAGTTTAAAGAATCTTTCTCTTCCCTCACTCCCGATATAAAGCTTTTGGTACGTCTTGCCTCGACAAGAAGATTGAAATCTCCTTGCTGATATTTGGAACTTGTCCCAAAGCATACTCCGCAAGATATCCACTTCACGCGAGTGAAAGGAATCTGTATGAAGAATTACTGAATGGTGACTTTTGGCACGATAGTCTAAAGAACCATCGTCCATGTACCAAACTGCTAGACTAAGTGGAGTAATACCGAGTTCGGCAATATTCTCTGGAACGCGCTTTTGGCCATTCCTATAGAATACCCTCCACCAATCCGTAAGCTCTTTAAGCGCCCTGGTACTAAAATACCATTGATTGGTATCCCTTCTTTGCTGGATAGGAGTTCGGCACAATTGCTTGAGCCTCGTATAGGTCCATTGCGCATATTGCTGATGCTCGTCCGACTGCTTAATTTGCAGTCTTGTTCCAATGTACCCATTAAACTCAAGTGACCCATCTCCGAGCAAACTTCCTAATACCAATTCTTCCTGCGCTTTATCAAGAGAGAGTTTTGGGGAATTCATATCCCCACTATACCACAAACCAACTTCCCTGCGGATTATTGAGAGCGTTTCTCCGTTATGGAGAGCGGTACACTCTAAACTTCCCGCATATAAGCCAAGTTTTCCTTTCCTTAGTTACCTAAGGAGCTCTGCGCCATCCCTTTGCGGGATCACAGAGTTAGCACCCCCTTATTCATGGAGTACCGTCATCCTTGCGGATTCTTCCTCCATAAAAGCGGTTTACAACCCGAAGGCCTTCATCCCGCACGCGACGTCGCTGGATCAGGGTTTCCCCCATTGTCCAAGATTCTCGACTGCTGCCTCCCGTAGGAGTAGGGCCCGTGTCTCAGTGCCCTCGTTGGCGGTCAAGCTCTCACTCCGCCTACCCGTCATCGCCTTGGTGAGCCATTACCTCACCAACTAGCTGATAAGCCGCAGGTCCTTCCTATTCCGGCTTGCGCCTTTCCTCTGCAAAACTTGCGTCTCACAGAGTGTATCCGGTATTAGCCCCGCTTTCGCGGGGTTGTTCCAGTGAACAGGGTAGGTTACCCACGTGTTACTAACTCGTCTGCCGCTACACTTCATCAGGTGCAAGCACCTAATAAAGCGACGCTCGACTTGCATGCCTCATTCACGTCGCCAGCGTTCATCCTGAGCTAGGATCAAACTCTCAAAAAGAAATAAGAACGAAACAACTCACAGAAATAAACACTGATCCTCCTGTGAGGATATTTGTCAAAGTTCTCAGCAATGTCCAATATAGCAAGCAGAGAAGAGACTGTCAATGACTAAATATATATTGGGAAGGATGGTCTTGAAAGAGCACCATTTGGGCTCCTTGCGCATCCACCAAAATCCCTGTTCCCACATGGATTTGAAAAAACACATTAAAAGGAACGCCGGCAAAAGAACCGGTATTGGCGGTTCTGCTTCCCTCATGAAAAGCGGGGACATGGCTGTGCCCCGCGATAAGCCAGGTATCTTCGTCAATGCCGAGTGCCTTTTTCGCCAAACGCTCTAACGGAAGAGGAATCCCTATCTGCCGTGAAGACCAAGCGATTCCCCCACCGGCCCATCCTTGCGCCAATTCATTTCCATGAAATCCAATCACCGGAGTTCCCGCGACCGTAAACTTTCCCATTTTTCCTCCATATATAAAAGAAATCCCTTCTCTTTCAAAAGAAAATTGCTCAAGGTCAGGGTCATGGGTATGAGCTGAAATAAAGTACACCCTCCCTTGGTAGCCTTCCGGAAGAAATTCCTTCAATCCATTCCATACGCGTTCCTCGTTCGTATCTCCAAATCCTCTGAAATCCCACTCAGAGTCAAAGAAGTCCCCAAGAATAACTATGGTCTCAGCTCCCATTGCATCAAGAGAAATTTCGCGTTTCTGGAGCGCTTTTAGATGAAGATCTGAAATAAAGAGGGCGGATCCCGGAATAAACACTTCCTCTGCCTGCTCAATCCTCGTTTTTGCCTCTTCCACTCCCCTCCCAAATGCAAGAGGGTATTGTAAAGAAAGAAAAACCAAAGTAGCGAGGAATAATCCGAAAACAAAAAAGAAGCCGTACGTTCTCATAAAATAAGAGGGCCAGCGGTGAGATTCGAACTCACGACCTTCACTTTACAAAAGTGTTGCTCTACCACTGAGCTACGCTGGCGTGTCTTCTTTTTTCTTTTTTCCTCCTTTTTTCTTTCCCTTGAGCTGTTCCCAATATCCGTCCCCTTCAAGCTCAGTGCGCTCCTTTTGAGATTTCTGGCGAAGCTGTTCCAGCCATTTGCTCGTTTTGGTTTCTGCCTTCAGCGAAATAATCCGTGTTTTTGACAAGATCGTCTGGAGAAGGAGGTCGGGACTGTGCAAGTAACGGGCCGGAGCTGAATTCTTCAAGCGCTCCCGGAGCTCTTGTTTCATGCGTTCCATCGCCTCATCGTTACGCGGAAGCACGCGGAGAAAGGAAAGCTTTCTTCCGATAATGTATGCCAATCCCGCGAAACTTGTTATGAATATAGCAAAGGCAATAGAAATATCCATGCGATCAAATCTGGTAGCGCACAAACCTCTTGACCAGAATATTTTCTCCGAGCGTAGCTATGGCTTCTTGAATTAAATCCGCAACCGTCTTAGAAGAATCCTTAACATAGGGCTGCGAAAGCAGATCTTCCATGGATTCAGGATCCATACCTGCGACCTGAAGAGCAATTTCATGAGCTAAGCTTTGAAAGTGTTCCGCGCGAGCGACAAAATCCGTCTCGCAGCGAAGATCAACAAGAACACCGATCTTTCCTGTGGAGTGAGCATATGCTTTTACAATTCCCTCCCCAGTTTGGCGATCTTCCTTTTTCTTGGCAAGGGCAACACCCCGGGCTTTCAGCACTTCAAGTGCCTTCCCGTATTCTCCCTGCGCTTCTTCCAGCGCCTTTTTGCATTCGGCAAAGGAGATGCCTGTTTCTTCGCGAAGCTGTTTCAGCTGATCAATGTCCACCATGGATTATTGTTTTGCCTTCAGAAGCGTTTCTTGAACCCGGTCCAGAATATATTTCACAGAGCTGATCGCGTCGTCATTCGCGGGGATAGGATAATCTGCGTGCTCAGGATCAATATTCGTGTCCACGATCCCCACCACAGAAATGCCTTTTTTACGCGCTTCGCGGACCGCGGTCTCGTTCTCATCCATGTCAAAAATTACCACGACATCAGGCAGCCCGTTCAGATTCTTGATTCCTCCGAACTTCACCTCGAAATCCTGAAGCTCGCGAGTAAAATCCAGCTGTTCTCTTTTCGTATACTTTTCAAACTCTCCTTCCGCTTTCTGCCGTTCCAAATCCTTAAACCGGTCAATACGCTTTGAGATAACCTCAAAATTCGTGATCGTCCCTCCGATCCACCGTTCTGTTACAAAGGAAACCCCGCAGGCCTGCGCCGCTTCTTTCACAAGAGAACGAATCTGCACCTTTGTTCCCACGAACAGGATCTTCTTGTTCTCCGCTGCATTTTTTGAAAGGAATTCTAACGCTTCCTTCAGTTTTTCCTGGGTTCTTTCCAGATCAATAATGTGCACCGTATTTCTGACTCCCGCAATATACGGGCGCATCTTGGGGTGGGTTTTTGAGGTCTTGTGCCCAAAATGAACCCCGGCTGCCATCATCTCCTCCACTTCAGGGGAGAGAGGCTCAGTCGGGACCTCTGGAGAAACCGTTTCCTGGGTATTCTGTGGTTCTTCTATCATACAACTTTCTGTATACAGGAAAACCAGAGAAGAATCAAGGACTTGTCATATGCGCCTCAATCTGCTACACTCACGCTGTATGAAAAAGGATATCCATCCAACCTATTATCCTGAAGCAAAGATTTCCTGCGTGTGCGGAAATGTCTTTACCATGGGAGCCGCAAAAGAAACCATGAACGTAGAAGTGTGCTCTGCCTGCCATCCCTTTTATACAGGACAAGAGAAGATCATAGAATCTGTGGGGCAAGTGCAGAAATTCCGCGAGCGCGCGTCAAGAAAGAGTACCGCTCCCCGTGGAAAAACAGCGAAAAAGCAGGCTCTTCGTCAAGCTCCAAAAGCAAAGAAGAGCAAGTCTTCCTAGATGCAGGATCTCAACAAGATCAGAGAAGAGTACAATCAGCTTACAGAAGAGCTCATGAATCCTGAGCTCATTTCCGACTGGGAAAAGTTCCAGGAAGTATCAAAAAAGCGAGCTGCCTTTGAGAAAATCGTCAAAAAAGCGGAAGAGTTGGAGAATATCCGAGCCAGAATTGAAGAAAACAAGCAGATCCTTTCTTCCTATGAAGAGCCGGAGCTCTCTTCCTTAGCTGAGCAAGAACTCACCTCTCTCAAAGACGCGGAAACAAAACTTGAGAAAGAATTGGACGTTTTGCTTTCCGGGGATTCTCCCGCGAGCCCAAGCGCGCTTATCATGGAAATACGGGCAGGCACGGGAGGAGATGAAGCTGCCTTGTTTGCCGCAGAGCTCCTCTTGATGTACCGCAGGTTCGCAGAAAAAAACAGATGGAAGCTGGTGCTCCTGAGCTCCCATGAATCAGAGCTGGGTGGACTCAAGGAAGCAATCTTTGAGGTAGCGGGAGACGGCGCGTTCGCGAAACTCAGACATGAAGGAGGAGTGCACCGCGTTCAGCGCATTCCAGAAACAGAGAAGCAAGGGCGCATTCACACTTCCACGGTTTCCGTCGCGGTTCTCCCAAAGCCAAAAAAAGAGGAATTCCACATCAACCCCGCTGATATAAAGATAGAAACCACCACGTCTTCAGGCCCCGGGGGCCAGAACGTAAACAAACGGCAAACCGCAGCCCGGCTTATCCATATCCCCTCAGGAATCATGATTGTATCTGACGTGGAACGGAACCTCCAGGGCAACAAAGAACATGCCATGGCTATTCTCCAGGCACGATTGCTCGCGCAAGAACAGCAAAAGCAGCAGCAGGAAATCTCAGGCCAAAGAAAAGCGCAGATTGGAACAGCTGAACGCTCAGAGAAGATTAGGACGTATAACTTCCCTCAGGACCGGATTACCGATCACCGCGTCAAAGAATCGTGGCACGGCATTGAGCGGATCATGAAAGAGGGAGATCTTGATGAGATCGCAGAGACCCTTCAGGAACAGCTTTAATATCCTTCAAGAGCGTCAATATCCTTCTGATAGCGCTCTGCAATAGCCATTACAGAATCCCCGTAAAACCGATAGGCGGGATTTGTTGAGCCAGAGAAGTAGATCATGGCAGCCCGCCATTCCCCGCTGTAGGTCTGCTGTTTTGCTCCATAATCCCCAAGATAGAGGGCAGCAGCCCAAAAGGCATCTGTTATGCGCCATGGATCTGCCGGACGTCCAAGCATTGCCGCAAGACGGTTCCGATACGCCATCCAAGTTGTGGGAATAAACTGGGCAGGACCCATCGCTCCCCCGTATCCTCCAACGCTCGGAATGGGGCACGAAACAGGAGTTTGGAAAGGATCGCGCCCAAGCTCGCGGGTTATGATGAGAAAATCATCAACATCTCCTTTCCTTCCCGCAAGCCCCATGGGCTTCATGACATTTCTTACGACAGCTCCCGTCCTAATATTAACCCCTACCGCCGTTTGCGCGTTTGTTAAATAGCACTGTCCCACATTTTTCCCAAGATTTGACTCCTGCGTAAGTACCGCGAGAAGCAGGGCGGGACGCACCCCGGTTTGGACAGACACATGCTTTGCGATTTCCAGAGCTTCTCCAAAGGTGGGAGCATCCGGGACGCCAAAAAGTTCAAAGATCCGCGATCGTATCTCTTGAGCCTGTTTTTGTCTGTCTGCCAAAAGTTTCTGGTACTCCGATTCCTGTCCTCTTGTAATATTCAAAATTCGCTGCTGTTCTACTTGGGCATTTCTGCTTTGCTGCTGTTGTAAGAGCTGAATCCTCGCGTAATTTTGCTGCTCGGTCTTTTCTCCTTCCAAAGATTCTTTTTGGGATACAAGATATCGGGTAAGATCCTGGAACTGCTCTAACAGCTCCCGGTTGCGTCCGTTCACAATTTGAAGCGCCGCGACATTGTCAAAGAAATCAGAGATAGTGGGGCCGGAAAGCACAACCTCAAGAAGAGGCTTCTGGCTTTCCTGATATATTTTTTGTAAAAGCTCCCCTAATTGTTCCTTGGTTTGTTCAATACCCCGCTCGGTATTTTCAATGGAAGCTGACGTATCCTGAATCTGCCCTGAGAGATCCTGGATAAGTATATTACTTCGCTGGATCTCCAAATCAAGCTTCCTGATCTGACTCTGGATGGTAGCGATCTGGTTTTGGAGCGTGCGCTGTCTCGCCTGGGTCTCAGCTATACTCCCTTCAAACTGCGCAATTTCTTCTTCAATGCGCTTTAATTCTTCTTCCAGGGCATCGCGCTCTTGCTGGGGAGTAAGAGCCATGCCAAATTGAGGCAGGAGAAACGCCACAAGGAATACGGCAACGAATGCGCGCTGGAGAGAAAACTTCATCGTTTTTCAGGCACCAATGATCTTTATTCCTTTTCCTCTTCTTCCACCTTCTTTTCCTCTACGATACGCTCCACCTGTTCAACGTTCTCTTCAACCGGAGCTGCCAGTTCCTCTTCTACGCGCTCGGGCGGAACCACCTGAGCAACTGTTTCTTGAGGGTCATTCACAATCTCAACATCACTGGGCACAATGAGGTCTTGCACAAGAATTCTATCTTCAAAGGTGGCCAGTCGCTCCACCTGCACTGGGATTTCATGAGGAAGATTCTGGGGAAGAGCGCGCACCCGAACCTCATCAATATTGCGCAGGAACGTTCCGCCCAGCTCCAGAACAGCGGGGGCTTCTCCCTCAAATGCGAGAGGAATAGCAATTTCAATCTTCTCATCTAAAGCGGGCTGATAGAAATCCACATGAAGAAAACGACCGGAAAGAGGATCTAATTGCACCTCGTGCACAAGGATAGGCGTTTCCTCATCCTGAAGTTTCAAGGATACCAAGGAGTTCTCACCCGCCTCTTCATATATTTTAGCAAATTCTTTTTCTGAAACCAACACAGAAACACTGGCGCGTTTTGGGCCGTATACTACTCCGGGAATCATGCCGTTATCGCGCTGCACCTTCCCTTCCCCTCTTGGTTGTACGCTGAGTGACAACATAGGTTATAGTCTGTTTGCTGATCCAAAAAATGATATCTTCTGCTCTGCGACTTTCCGAGTCGCCGCTACCGCTTCTGGGAACAACTTATAAGGAGTTATCTCCTCTGGATTCTTTTCGAGAGTTGAGCGAAGACCCTGAGTAAACGCTCCCCTGAGCTCTGTGCTAATGTTGATCTTGACAATCCCAATCTTAATCGCAGAAAGCAAATCTCGTTCCGGCGTTCCAGAACCTCCATGGAGCACCAAGAAGCATTGTACCTCTTTTCTGATATTTTGCAACCGCGCAAGATCCAGTCGGGGGTTTTCCTGGTACATGCCGTGCACGTTTCCGATCACCACAGCTAAGCTATCCACCCCTGTCTGTTTGGCAAATTCCTTTGCCTGTCCGGGATCCGTGAGCTGGTCCGGAGTAATCTCAATCGTGCGCTCCCTATGGTAAGCGGAATGCTTGCCTGGAATCTCTCCAAATTCCCCTTCTATCACCGTAATTCCCTTCTTGCGCGCAGCCCTGACAATCTTTTTCGTAACGGTAATATTTTCCTCAAATCCCAAATGGGAACCGTCAAAATGCAGAGCGTCATACCCTGCCTCCATGGCAGCTCTTACGGATTCTACGGATTTTCCATGATCAAAGTTCAAAAAGATGGGGAGCTTTGTTTCGCGGCGATATTGCTGAACCATGGCGACCGCCTGCCCCATTCCCACAAACCCGCTGTCCCCCTCTGAGGTTCCCAACAGCAAAGGAGAATGCAGAGCGACCGCTGCTTCCACAATGCCTTTCAGCTGTTCTGCCGAAGAAAAGTTAAATTGGGCCAACGCCCATCCCTCCTTTCTCGCTTTCTGGTAATAGTATTGGAGTGATTTTTTGTTCATTTCTGGAGAAAGACAGTACGGGTAGGATAGGCAAACTCAATTCCCTCTTTTTCAAAGCGTTCCTTGAGCTGAAGATTTATGTCCTGCTGCACGTCCATGTATTTGTTGTAGTCGCTTGTCTTGAGGGTATACATCACCTCAAAATCCAGGGAAGAATCCCCAAACTTTTTAAAATGCGCCCGGTCAAGGGAGGCAAGCTCAAGTCCATCCATGATTTCTTTTATCATCTGCGGAATGATCCTCGCTTTCTCTGAGGGAGTCTGATACGTAACCCCAAAGGAGAACACGATTCTTCTGCTCTCCATGCGCTTGTAGTTGCGGATGCGGGATTCGGTGAGCGCCTTGTTGGGCAATACAATTTCCTCTCCCCAAAGAGACTCAATGCGCGTGGACTTAATGCCGATTCGTTTCACCGTTCCCATGTCTTCCCCCACGATAATGAAATCCCCGGTCTGGAAAGGCTTGTCAAAGTAAATAGAGAAGGAAGCAAACACGTCAGAAAGCACGTTTTGGAGCGCGAATGCGATTGCCAAACCTCCAATTCCCAGTCCGGCAATAAGCGCTGAAATATTCACCCCGAGATTCTGGAGGACAAGAAGTCCGGCAACCGCCCATATAACTCCCTTGAGGCCCTGCCTCAGCAGCTGAATGACTGACGGGTCAAAAGTTGTTTCCTCCTGAAGACGCTTTCTGATTACTTTCTTAAACAAGTAGTCCAGGACTTTGGTGAGCGCGCGAACCCCAATATAAAAGAGTACGATGAGAGCTGCCCAATACCCCGCGACACCCACCAGAGGAGGCCACTGAATGAACTGCGCCCCCGCTCCCACGGACAAGAGCAGGTAGAAGGGAAGATTAAAGGAACGGAAGATTTCTATCAGAAGATCATCTAACTCGGATTCTGTGCGTTTTGCCCATATCCTGAGGCGGCGCAATATGATATTCCGGAACACCCAAAGCCCAACCCACACCGTAAGGCCGGTCCCCAAGGCATACACGTATGCATGAACTGGGTTATAAAGGAGAGTGTACTGGAGAAAATCAGCTGACATGGCGCTTCTGTGCCTCTTCTATGATTGTTTCTGCCTCTTTCTTTGACTTGAAATCCTTTATCTTCACCCATTTGTTGGGCTCCAAGCGCTTATAGGTTTCAAAGAAATCCTTCACCTCTGCTCTTTGATGTTCCGTGAGATCGTTTATATCCTGCACATGCGCCCAGCGCGGATCAAGCTTTGCCGTAGGCACAAGCAATACCTTGTGGTCAATACCGCTTTCGTCTTCCATTTCCAAATATCCAATAACCTCCGCTTTTACTACGCATCCGGGAAATGTTGGGTTCGTCACCAAGAGTACCGCATCCAAAGGATCGCCATCCTCTCCTTGGGTGCCTTGAATAAATCCATAGTCAAAGGGAAACACTTCATTGCCGTACAGAGTTCTGTCCAGAACAATCTCCCCTGTTCCTTCATCTCTTTCGTATTTATTTCTTGAACCCTTTGGAATCTCAACAAATATTTTTATAGTCATAGTGTTTGGGCCGCAGCCTGTACGTGTTTTACTAATGTTGTTCCGTACCCCCATTCATTGTCATACCAGGAAAGAACCTTTACCAAGTCCCCGTCCACCACACGGGTAAAAGAAAGGTCCACGATCGCTCCATAGGGTTCCCCGAGTATGTCTGAAGAAACAATGGGGTCAGAGGTTACCTTCAAGATTCCCCGCATGGCGGGAGAATCCGCAGCTTTTGTAAGGATCTCGTTTATCTCCTCAGCTGAGGTCTTGCGCTTTGCTAAAAATGTAATATCCGCGACAGATCCGGCGATCACGGGGACCCGAAGGGCAATGCCGTCAAACTTGCCTTCAAGTTCCGGGATGACCCGAGAGACCGCGATGGCCGCCCCCGTTGTTGAAGGAATAATGTTGTGCGCCGCGGCCCTCCCCCTTCTTGGATCTTTGCCTCGCGTGGGACCGTCCACCAGCCCCTGGGTTGCCGTATATCCATGAGCGGTATTCAGCACCGCTTTGAGGATCCCAGGATCCTCAGAAAGAATGCGGATAACCGGGGAAGCGGCGTTTGTGGTGCATGACCCATTCGAAGAGATCCTGCATGTTGCCAAATCCTGCTCGTTCACCCCAACCAGCACGGTTCTCCCCTGCTCCCCATCCTCTTCCTTGGAGGGAGCGGTAATAATCACCCTCTTTGCCCCCGCCTCCACGTGAGCTGCAGCCTTGGTATACGTTTCAAATACTCCGGTTGCTTCCACCACAATGTCTATACCCAACTGTTTCCAGGGAAGGCGCGCGGGATCTTTCTCAGAAAGCATCCGGATCTTGTTCTTTCCTACTCTCAATTCCGCGCCCTCAAGGGAAACTTCATGTTCAAGGCGGCCGTACACGCTGTCGTATTTCAGAAGATACGCGAGCTGCTCTGGATCTCCCAAATCATTTATGGCAACAATCTCAAGTTCTTTATGCTCCAATGCTTGTCGGAAAAACAAACGCCCTATGCGGCCAAACCCGTTGATCGCTATTCGTGTGCTCATATGGAGCTATTGTAGATAACATCGGGAATCTTTTCAATCACGTCCGTGGCTACGAGCCCATCTCGCATCCTTTCAGAAGCAAGCTCCCCCGCGGCTCCACAGATGTAAGCGGCTCCGGCGGCCGCGGTCAGGATACTCTCCCCTCTTGCGATCAGGGCTCCCGCAATGCCTGCGAGCACATCCCCGGTACCCCCACTTGTCATATACGCGTTTCCTGTTTCATTCACCAATGTTGTCGCCCCATCAGAGATAATGTCTTGAGGACCCTTGAACAGAATAGTCGTCTGGAATTCTTGAGCCGCCTCTCTCACAGCCTTCACCCGTTCTTCCAATGACGCCTCTCTGACATCCCGCCCCGTCAGCACGAGAAACTCGTGGGCATGGGGAGTAAACAGGAATGGCTTCTGAGCCACGAGTTCCGGATGCTGTTTTGCGGTAGCGTGAATGGCATCAGAATCAATAACAACCGGCAATGAGGTTTGCTCAAGGAACAAGCGAATCGCCTTCTGCGTTTCTTCTGAT
The DNA here is from genome assembly GCA_030688685.1 of Candidatus Yanofskyibacteriota bacterium. Classification (GTDB taxonomy): domain Bacteria; phylum Patescibacteriota; class Minisyncoccia; order Minisyncoccales; family UBA10102; genus JAUYJF01. The sequence continues at coordinate 16,219 of JAUYJF010000022.1, forward strand.
CTTCCCATTCCCTCTCCAATCACCGCGCATGACTTTCCTGGAGCAGTATGCGCCGCTCCCTCCGCGAGGAACAAGAGTGTGGATACGTTTCCCTCGTGCACTTTGCCGTCCTCAAGAGGATAGGCAGCAAGAATGGGCGAAAAGGAAGCAATAATATCCGCGGCCCGTTTGGGCGCTATGACGCGCACCATATCTACTCCCGCACGCTGCGCGGCAAGAGCGGCAAGAGCGGGCGCTCCCGAATAAAATTCCGATCCCCCAATTACAACGAGGAGCCCATAATCATATTTATGCGCGTTCTCAGGGCGCTTGGTATATATCTGTTTGAGTATATCTTTTGTTATTTTTTGCATACCATTATATGAGTTTCTCTTCCTTTATAAATTTTTGAAGTTCTTTGCCGTAGTCAGGATTTGAAAGAGCAAAGTACAAGAACGATTTCATCCACGCTTCCTTACTGCCGCATTCCCACCACCTCCCCTCACATTCCACTCCGTATATAATTTTTCCTGCCTTTACAATTTCCGCAAAGGTTTCTGTAAGCGAGATCTCTCCGTTCTTATTTGCTTTTTGTTTGCGCAGATACGCAAAGACTTCCGGCGTAAGAATGGACCTGCCCGCAAGCGCGAGGCTGGACGGTTCCTGACCCGGGTCAGGCTTCTGCACAATTTTCTTGATCTTATGAAGGCGGCGTGCCAGACGTTCTGAGTCAACAACCCCATAGGAGGAGAGGCGATCCTTGGGGAGTTCAAAAAGCCCGATCACCGGGCGTTTGGAAGTGCGGAACGCCTGGGCGAGCTGCAGGGCACACGGCACTTTGGCTTCAATGACATCATCGGGATATAGTACAAAACAGGGATCCTCACCGATGAGCTTGCGCGCCTGGAGAATAGCATGCCCGTCACCGAAGGGCTTATCGGTGACAGTGGAAAAAGAGAGCCCGTCCGCAAGTTCCTCCAAAGACGCCAGGTCTTCCAGGAGCCGCTTCTCTTTGCGTTCCTGCAAAAGCGCTTCAATCTTCGGCGTTCTCCTGAAATACTCTTCAATGAGCTTGTGGTTTGTTGAACACACAAAGATGATCTCGCAAGCCCCCGCGGCCTTGGCTTCCGCGACCGCATATGAGACAAGAGGCACATACCCAAGAGGGAAAAATTCTTTGGGAACCACCTTGGAAAGCGGGAGGAAGCGCGTTCCTCGTCCCGCTACCGGAATAATTGCTTTTGTGATTTCCGCCATATCTAATCCTATGAATCACTCTTCAAGTGTTTGCGCAGGAACGCGGGAGTATCCCATTCAAGCTCTTTTTCCTCTAAGATCTTCATTTCCCGATCCATTGCTTCCTTGACGTCCAATCCGTTCCGGCGGGCAGGCTCAAACGCGCGATCTTGACGGGATAGAGCAACAGGAACGCGCGCCTCATCGGAGGATGGTTCCTTGGCGGTTTTCTGTTTTTTCACCGGTTTTTTGAATACTCCCGCTATCTTTTGTTTCTTTTGGGAAAGATGCTGGACCTGTTCTTTTTGAATAGGGCGCTCGCCTTTCGCGTCTTTGCCCTTGCAGCCAACCCCAAAGAGCATAACGCGCATCTTTTCTTTCAAGCCTGGGTCATGAGAAAGTCCAAAGATGATCCTGGCCTTGGGATTCGCGGAAGAAATGGCCTGACTGACTTCTGACACCTCCTGCATCTTCATGTTTTTGTCTGAGCTCACGGTGAATAAGATGCGCTCCACTCCCTCCAGCCCATATTCTACCAGAGGGTTGGCAAGAACGTGCTTTGCCACTTCTTGAGCCTTGAGAGGACCTGAGGACTTGGCGCTGTACAAATAGGCGAGCTTTCCTTTGCCTTCAAGCATGGAGCGCAAGTCCGCAAAATCAATATTAATCACGCCCGGAAGATACACTGTTTCCACCAAACCCTCCAGAGATTCAGCCAACCTCCTGTTTATCGCGGAAAACGCTTCCTTAAGCGGAGTGTTGCGCTCAATCAGATGGAAGATGTGCTCGTTTGGAATTACCAGGTACGCGTTTACGAGAGGGCGCAGGCGATCAAGAGCCTGGCTGGCCGCGGCAATCCTCTTCTCCCCTTCAAACGCAAAGGGCATGGTGAAAACTCCAATCGTTAAGCACTTCGCTTCCTGGGCCGCTTGGGCAAACACAGGAGCAGCTCCCGACCCTGATCCTCCGCCCAGGGAAGCTACGAGAAGGCAGAGATCCTGTTCCGCGAACAGATGCTTGATTCTTTCTTTTTCCTCTTTTGCCGCTCGTTCCCCTAATTCAGCGTCCATGCCGCATCCCAACCCCCGCGTGAGTTCTTTTCCGAACGCAAATGTTTTTACTTTTGAAGACGCTCCTTTCAGAGCTTGGAGATCGGTATTCGCAACAACAAAATCCACGCGAGACACAAGTTTTGCGATTTCCCCCACAATGGCTGACCCTCCTCCCCCAATTCCAATCGTTTTCATCCTGATTCTATGCACCCCTTCGGAGACCTCGGGAGTTTGCTCCTGGCGCTGGGGCACCACTGCTTTCTTTTTCCTCTTTGGGGAAAGAGAAACCTTCTTTTTCTGGGAAGAAACCCGCTTCTTTTTCATTCCTCCAGTGTAGGGGAAAAAGACCCGTCTCGTCAAACCCCTTGAGAAACAGCTCATCATGAAATATACTGAGAACGTTATGGACGCGCGACCTTCCCTTTTCTCTATTTACATTGCGGTGTTCGTCAGCATCGCTGCTTTTTCCATGGTGTTTCCCCTGCTGCCGCTCTACGCAAAGACATTTCAGGCATCAGACGCGGTCATAGGATCCATCGCCGCTTCTTTCGCGCTTGCCCAAATGTTTTTTTCTCCTCTTTGGGGAGCGCTCACGGATCGCTTTGGAAGAAAGCCGGTTATAGCGGCCGGACTGCTGGGCATGAGCTGTGCTTTTTTATTGTTTGCGGTTTCAACATCCATCTTCATGCTGTTCGCCTCGCGCTTTCTCCAGGGCGCGTTTGCCGCAGCCGTTCTCCCTTCCGCGCGCGCGTACGTTGCGGATGTCACCAAAAAAGAGGAGCGAGTGAAAGCCTTGGGGCGCCTGGGGGCTATGCTCATGCTGGGAGCTGTGTTCGGGCCTGCCATTGGAGGGCTCCTCGCGGGAAACGATATGTCCCTTCCGTTTTTCGTTGGATCGGCTATCGCGTTCTTGAACTTCTTCTTTATTGCCTTCTTCCTCCCCGAATCCCTTCCCCGCGCGGTCCGGAAAAAAACTCCCTTTCGCGGAATCTCCGGGTTTCGTTTTAAGGAATCTTGGCTTGCCCTTCACAGTTCTCTTGCCCCGCTCTTTTTGCTCGCGTTCGCGTGGTCCTTTCTCATCGCCAATAAGCAGGTTGCCCTTCCGCTCCTGGGAGCTGAGCACTTTTCCCTTGATGTGGCCGCGATCGGGTTTTTGTTTGCGGTTATGGGAATACTCTCCGCGTTCGTGCAGTTCTTTCTCATTGAGAAAATCACCCGCGCTATCGGCAGCCACCTCACCATAGCCGTCGGCCTTCTCGCAAGCGCTGTTTCTTTCGCCCTTCTCCCCTTTGCTCCTGTCACCGCCGCTCTTTTTCTTGTAGCTTCTCTTGCCGGGCTGGGAGCAGCCGTGGCGCGCCCTGTTATTACCGCCCTCATCTCGCAGGAAACCAGCGAAGGACAAGGAATTACCATGGGAACCGCGAGCATGTTTGAAAGCGCGGGGCGCCTTGTGGGCCCGTTTGTGGGAGGCGTTCTCTTTTCTTTCTGGTACGCGGGTCCTTTTGTATTCTCAGGAATCTTTGTAACGCTTCTGATTGGAATGCTTCTCTGGAAATCCCACTATCTCAAAGCAGAGCATCAGATATAAACAAAAACCGGGCTTTGAGGACCCGGCTTTTGCGTACTTTTCGCTAGCGAATTTCGTACACGAGGGTTACTGTCACAGAAATTTCCTGAGATCCTGGCTCAATTTGAGGAGATGGAGCAACAATATCCTGAGCTCCTCCAAATCCCTCGCGGAACATGGGCTGGACCGGAGAAAAGCTATCCTGCACAGATACCAGTTTTCCTAATTTCAGCCCCGCTTGCTGGGCAATCGCATCCGCTTTTTCCTTTGCCTGGATGAGAGCTAAGCTCCGTGCTTCTTGTTGAAGCGCCTCCTGGTCCTCAACGGTAAAAGAAATGCTGGAAACAGAGTTTGCTCCGTTCTCTACTACCCCAGCAAGCGCCTCGCCGATGAGTTCAAAATCTCTGAGGGTAGCCTGCGCTGACTGCGTCACCACGTACCCTACAATCTGGGGAGGAGGACAAAGGCCCCCGTCCGCGGGACACCTGAAATATTGATACTGAGGGTCAATGGAGTAGCGCGTTGTTCGTATATCCTGCTCTGAGATGCCTTTTGTCTTGAGAAAATCAATGGCTTGATTCATGGCCCGGGTATTCTGCTCCTGAATTCGGGCAACTTCTTTCCCTTCCGTTATAACGCTAAAAGAGAAGCGCGCGGTATCCGGGATCGCGACAACTTTCCCTTCTCCGTGCACCGGAAGCGTTCTCGCAGGGTATGCTTCTTCTGCGATAGCTCCCGCAAAACGCATTCCTGAATACGCGATAACTACCAGAAATCCAATCAGCGCAATTCCTAGAGCATTTTTTATTTGTTCATTCATATGCTTGTATTATAAAGTATTTTTTATTTTTTTGGGAGACTGAGAGACGCGAGAACCTGAATGTCTTTTGTAAGGAGAGACTTGGTGTCCGCGTTATAGGTTGCGACCGCGGGATGGAGAAGAGGCACAATAGTAATGTTCCCGTATTCCGCTTTCGCGGGAAACACCTTTCCGTGAATTCTGCTTATGCCTTCCTGATATTCTGATAATCCAAACTTTTCCATGATATACCGCATGGAAAACCGGCCAAGGGTTACAATAACGCTTGGCTGGATGATATTGATCTGCCGTTCAAGAAATGGAGCATAGAGAGCAATTTCATCGGGAGAAGGATCGCGATTCAGAGGAGGCCTGTCTTTCACAATATTCGTAATATACACGTCTTTCCGTTCAATCCCCGCGGATTGCAGAAGGTCGTCTAACACCTTCCCCGCTGCGCCGCAAAAGGGACGTCCCGTCGCAGCTTCATTTTTTCCGGGGGCTTCTCCAATGAACATAATTCCAGCATTGTGATTTCCCTCGCCGATAACCGGGAACACCCTATTTTTCTTTCGCTCAAGAACCAAGGGAGAATCGAGGAGATGCACGACCTCTTCTTTGATTTGCCTGAGAAGTTCCGTCCTCGCGTTTTTTGGGGTCTCCATGAATGTGAAGAAAGTGCCGCTCGAGCGGCACTTTCCAGAAAACTATTTCTTCTTCTCTTCTCCTTTCATTTGGATGCAAGCTCCGTTTTGCCCTGAGGCATTCATACGACGCCCAGGACTTGGGAACCCGCCATATGGAGAGATGTATGTGCAAGGAGACCATCCCTTGCTCATCTCTCTTAGTTCATGTTCTCAAGAATTCTGCTTCGTGTCAAATTGCCTCGTTGCTGTATGTCTCCGCGCATTCCACACCAATTCTTCCGTCAGGGTCTGCTCGCGCTCAATTCCCACCCTCCCTGCGGCAAACAGAATACGCACGCAGAGCCAAGCTCCCCCCAGAGCAATCCAGAGAAACGGGATACTCAGCACCCTGAGGATCAGAAACGCGCCAAATACCAGGAACAGCGGAGTAATGCCCCGGTACGGCTCAAGAATCTCCTGGAACCGTTCATTGATCAGACGATGGAGAAACACGGAAAGCTGCTCTTCTGCCCGCACATTGTTTGCAAACTCAATTTCTCCCTGAAACGTGCGCAGAATAGTGGCATTGACCGCATGCTGAAATTCCTCCACAGTTACGGCGGGAACCATTCCTTCAATCATAGGCTCGGGAATAAGCTCCCCTTGTTCTTGGAGAACCGCGGCGATGGCGGCTCCATACACAATCGCAAGGAGAATGCTCAGCCCAAACACTGCTTTAAATATGCCGCGGCGAAGAACCCGAAAAACCTTCACTTTTTTTAAAAGAGCAAGCTCATCTTTCACAGAAGAAAATGCCCATATCAGGAAAGCCGCGAAAAAGAAACTCCCCGCGACAGCCCAAGCGTTGACAAACAAGAACACGAGAGATGAGAGACCGATGCTGGCGCACACACCATATGTTTTCTTTGAAGAAGGGGCAAATACCATCCAAACGCCGAGAGCGGAAAAAAATACGAACAGAGAGAGAAGAGCGATTGCCCAAATGCCAGCGCCAAACGCAACATGTTCCAGGACAGCAGCAAAAACCGAGAATGCTCCCGTTCCCAGAAGAATCATAAAAAAGCCCCAAAGATCATCTTTCCCCACCTTCATGCCTATTCCCATGATTTTATGTTCCCATATCCTGGCCCAGAGAACAAATACCTCACTCGTATCCCGGGAAAAAATCCTGCTTGATGCGCTCCTTGGGAACACCCAAGCCTGACAGAACACCTCCCAGACTTTCCACCATAGATTCAGGCCCTGACACGTAGAATACCCTGTCTTGAATATCAGGAATCTCCCGCTGAATTAATCGCGCGTCAAGAAGTCCCGCATGATACACAATCTTCATGCCAAACTGCGCTTTTGCTTTCTGAAACACATCCTGAAACACAAAATTTTCTTCCTGCTTTTCTCCGTACAGCAGCACAATATCCCGCACCTGTTTGGTATCCAGAAGATATTGGACCATGCTTCGGAACGGAGTAATGCCAATCCCTCCGGCGATGAACGCGAGTTTCTTGGCAGGATCTGGGGGCAGAATAAAATTCCCCGCTACTTTTGAAGCTTTAATACTGCTTCCTTCTCGCATACCAGCGAGCGCTCGCTTGAATGTGCTTCCTTTTTCGGCAAACTTTGTGGCGAGAAGGATGCGCGGTTCGGTAGGAGAAGACGCAATCGTGAAATACCGCCTCACCCCGCGGGAATCAGGATTTGGATGAGCTAACGTATATTCAAGAAACTGGCCCGGCAAAAAAGAGAACGTCCGGGTTGGGTCAAACCAGAAACTGCCAATCACAGAATCGGCGCGTTCTTTTTTTTGCAGTACAAATGCCTGCCGGAAATCAGGATTAAGAACACGCGCGAACACATTTCCCATGAGCAAGGCCGCCTCCAGAGAAAAAGGCACGGAAGCCGCAAACCTCTGCAATAGAAACAGCACAGCACCCACGAGCATGCCGTACGACACGCGAGCTTGCCGCGTCTGAGGCGAAGTCAAAGGCTCCACAAGCATCACAAAAGAGAAGAAGAGGATTGGAGAATATGCCAGGATGTTCGTGAGAAACAGAAAGATTCCCTGAAATGGAGTGCCCTGAAAAACCAAAGCGTCCAGCGCGAGCAGGCCCGCGTAGACTCCCAGAAAGCTCAGCACCAGATGGGCGCGCCGGATCTTGCGTGAAATGATCAATCCTCCCGCGAGAATGACAGGCATCATCACCATGCTTCCAATCCACCAGGAAGCGGGATAGGAAAGCAAAAGCGCTGAAGCCACCGCTCCAAAAGCCGCGGGATTAAAGATGTGGCTGCGGTTCCAAACAAATACGTACTTTGAAACCATGGCGCCTGCCGCCATCACCAAAAGAACCGCCCATTCGCCGGGCAACGACAGGGGCCCCGCGATACACGCGAGAATAAGCCCGGTGATAAGGGAGGATTCAGGATTTGGGTCTGTCCGCGCAACACGCGCGAGAAAAAGATTGAGCCCAAAACAAAGCGCGGCAAAAAGCAGTGCCTGCGCTATGATATCTTGCGGACGATACGGCAGGAAACCGAGCGCGCTCAAAAGGGCGGCTGCACCAAGAAAGAAAATCAGCGCATAGAGCATGAGCCGATACATGCTCACTTTATTCAGCAGAAGCGTGAGAGCACTCAAAGGAATTGGACTATTCAGCGATTACCTCTCCGTTCATTTGGGGCCTCAGATGGTCGTGGTATTGCCAGGTGCCAGACTGCGTAAACGTGAAAGAGTACTGTTCTCCTTGTGGCAATCCCATCCTCGCGTCAAACTCAGGAAGAATATGGTGCGTGGGATGAGGAGCTGAAGCAACCCACATGGAGCCTGAGCTCTCATTCACAAACGTAACTTCCGTTCCGGTTGCCACCCGCACGGAATTAGGTTCATATCCCTGATCCGTATAGCGGATGATAATCTGAGGAGGAACATCAGAGGAAAGCGTTGCCTCTTCTCCGTTCAGAGAAGATTCCTCCCTTTGCTCCTGTTCGTTCTGCGTTTCTGGGGTTTCCCCGTTTATGAAATACAGAATGGCGCCGATTGAACCAAGCGCAAGAAGAAGCAGTAGTATTTTATTCATAGGAATGCGTTCGTTATGTAATAATGTTTCACTATATCATGCGGAGAAAGGCATACGCAACCAAGGTCAGAACACGCGCGAATACACCCTTTTCCAGAACATGAGAAAGAGGATCAGAAAAATCGCAATGGATATGCCCGCAGACAAAAGGCAAAACTGGCAATATGCCTCAAGGAGGAACATCTGAATGCCAATTAAAACAAGAGACACAAGAAAGCCGGTGCCAGAGGCCAGGCCTAATACCATAAACACCAGAAGACGTTTGGCGTCTAAAAGAGCAAGCGTGATCCCAAAAAGAGCAGTGTAATACAGTGCTCCAAAAAGCGCGATCGGAATGCCGAACATCTCCGCGTACGCGCTTGTCAGTACCGTGTCGCACTCGGCAATCAGCGAACATCCAACAGGCGCCTGAAGGTAGTGGGTGGCGGTAAGGTATGCGGCATCAAGAAAGCCTAAAAAGGAAAAAATAAGAACGGGCACGAGATACCAAACAACCTTTTCAATTTTCCTGTTCCAAAGCTGCGACAATAAGGTCATAAAATTCAGCGTATGATCTTGGGTTTTGGATACGCTCTCCATTCAGAAAGAACGTGGGCGTTGAGTTTACTCGCGCCTGCAATCCCCCTACCCTATCTGCCTCCACCTTGTCGCGCACGGCAGGAGAGTTTAAATCTTCCAGAAAGAGCTCCTCTTCCAACTCCAGCTCTCTTGCGTACTGAACAAGCAGCTCCTGTTCATCTCCCTGAACCCACTCCCGTTGGCGTTCAAACAAAAGATCGTGCATTTCCCAGAACTTTCCCTGCAGGGCGGCTGCTTCCGCGGCCCGCGCGGTAATAACCGCTTTGGCGTGAACAGACGTAAGAGGAAAATGGCGGTATACGATCGCAATTTCATCTCTAAACTCTTCCGTGAGCGTCTTTACCACAGGATAGAAGGAAGCGCACGCGGGGCACTGAAAGTCCCCATATTCAACAAGGACTACCCTGGCCTGATCTGATCCTTTTACCTGATCTTGCGCCAGAATTTCCGCGGGCCCTGCGACAGGGAGATCCGGAACAGACTTCTGCACGAGCCACACAACCCCTCCCCCAGCTCCCGCAAAGGCCAGAGCGGCAAGGAGCCACATCCCAAGACGCTGAACTTTGCGCTTTTTGCTCTCCTGCGCCCGTGTTTCCTCTTTCTGCTGGCGACGAAGCTGTTTTCTCTCTTTCTTTGTAAGATCCTGCTGCGCAGGTTGTGCGTTTTGTTCCATATGCTTATATTTTACCATGTTCCTTTGTATGGGAAAGGCCAATCAACGGAAAAGCTATTCTGCGTTGGTCAAACCACGCGAGCGCGAGATTCACGGTCATGCTAATACAAACAGCGGACACGTACCCTGCCAAGAGCTGAAAATAGGAAAGGGTCATGTTTGGAAAAAAATCAATAAAGGTAATAGTGGTCCACGAGATAACCGAAACAGCTCCGCTTATGCCAGCAATGTATCTCCA
>JAUYJF010000025.1 GCA_030688685.1 Candidatus Yanofskyibacteriota bacterium
ACCAACTCCACGGAAGTGCAGGCAAGCAACTTGTGTTCCTACCCTTCTGCCGGAAACTATACCGCAAAGGTGCAGGTTGAACGGGGAGGGCAGACCGCGACAGCTTCCACGCAGATTTCCGCAACTGGTGCTCCACTGACAGCGTCGCTCTCAGCTTCTCCCTCAGTTGGAGTCGCTCCTCGTAATAATGTTTCTCTCCAGGCCGCGGTTTCAGGATCAGCGACTGGCGAGATCATCTACCGCTTTGACTGCACGTCCAACGGAACTTGGAACTGGACAACCGCGACCAACTCCACGGAAGTGCAGGCAAGCAATCTCTGCTCTTATACAAACGCTGGAACATATACGGCGACCGTAGAGGTTGAACGGGGAGGTCAGACCGCCCAGCAAACAACCCAAATTACAGCTACGCAAACTGCGGCGGAAGCAGAGAGTGTTTCTGCGAACAACCAAGCGCAAACAACAAATACTGTTCCTGAGGTCTCCCTAAGCGCGTCTCCTTCATCTGGGGTTGTCCCTCTGAACAACGTGTCTCTGCTTGCGTCAGTATTTGGGCCTTCCACCGGTGAAATCATCTACCGCTTTGACTGCACGTCCAATGGAACCTGGAACTGGACAACCGCCACCAACTCCACGGAAGTGCAGGCAAGCAACTTGTGTTCCTACCCTTCTGCCGGAAACTATACCGCAAAGGTGCAGGTTGAACGGGGAGGGCAAACCGCGACAGCAATCACCCAGATTTCCGTAACAAGCACTGCTTTAGATGTTTCTCTCTCAGCTTCCCCCGCGTCCGGTGCCGCTCCCCTGAGCAATGTATCCCTGGCGGCTGCGGTTTCAGGATCAGCGACCGGTGAGATCATCTATCGCTTTGACTGCACGTCCAATGGAACCTGGAACTGGACAACCGCTACCAACTCCACGGAAGTGCAGGCAAGCGATCTCTGCACGTACGAGAATACGGGAACCCATACGGCAACCGTAGAAGTTGAACGGGGGGGCCATAAAGCGACAGCGAGTACTGCGATTGTTGTGTCAGGAGATGTTACCGTAGCGCTGTTTGCCGCTCCTTCATCTGGTACTGCTCCTCTGAATAACGTAAGCCTGCATGCTCAGGTTTCCGGATCTCCTCAGGGAGAAATCATCTACCGCTTTGCGTGCACCACAAACAACGTCTGGAACTGGACAACCGCCACAAACTCCATGGAAGTGCAGGCAAGCAACTTGTGCTCCTATGACACGGCGGGAACGTATGTGGCAACCGTAGAGATTGAGATCGGGGAGTTTAAGACGATCGCTGTAACGCCTATTGAGGTTTCCGCTCCAGGCCCCATTACCGCAGGCAAGCTCGCGCAGGAAGAAGCGCGATCTGACCTTGCCTTGGACATCTCCGTAAACCCCAGCATCGCGCTTCCCGGCTCCAGGGTTACGCACACAATCACGGTGCGCAATCAGGGGGAAGCCGCCATTGAAGAAGTGCTGGTAAGCTACCTGCTTCCCAAAGGATTCTCCTCAGACGACAAGCAGACGCTTACGTGGACGATTCCCGTGCTGAGCGCGGGGCAAGAATTTAAGGAAACGTTTTCCGCGCTTATCGCAACAGATATTGCTGACGGAAGGCATTACGGAATGCTCACGGCATCCGCGAAAAATCATCCATTCGTGCACACCACCCAATCTGTATTGGTGGCCAGAGGAGAAACGGTCCAGATGCTTCCTCAGACGGGAGTGTCCGGAAAGGATCTTATGCTGTGGAGCATCTCTCTTCTGGGACTTCTCGGGAGCCTTGGGTTCTTTGTCAGGAAAAAGCTGGATTTCCTGAAAGGTACCCGCTTTCTCCTTCTCCTTGCCTTTACGCTGGGATTCGGAGGACTCCTCGTATACCCGGCTGTTCCCCAGCTTTCCTATTCGCTCGGTTTGATCGGAGACCAGGCTGCTGCTGAGCAGCAGCCTGGGTCCCCGGGCGAATATCCTGAAAACGCTCTTATTATTCCCAAGATAGGAGTGAGGATTCCTATCATAGACGGAGACACAGAATCGGCCCTGGAAAAAGGGGCGTGGCGTCTTCCGCGAACCTCCATGCCCGACCAGGGAGGAAATACCGTGCTCAGCGCGCATCGTTTTCAATACGGGCTCTCCAACGAAAAAACATTTTATCTCCTTGATAAGTTGGAATACGGGGATTCTTTTTATGTTTTTTGGAACGGCAAGCGGTATGATTATCAGGTACAGGACAGGGAAATCGTGAGTCCGTACGCGCTTGAGGTGCTTGAGAGCACAGAACATCCCATGGTAACGCTTCTTACGTGCAACCCCATCTTTTCTGACGCTCAGCGCCTGATTGTGCGGGCGCATCTCATTTCTGTTTCCTGAGATTTTTCTCTCTCCATCCATGAACTCTACGGCTGAAGAATTCGTTGCACTCTATGACAGATGCGCGGACGCAATCTTCAGGCATTGCTGTTTTCGTTTATTTGAATACGAGTCGGCGCGGGATGTTACCCAAGAGACATTTACCCGAACCTGGAAGTACATCGCGGAAGGCGGCACCGTGCACAATATGCGCGCGTTCCTGTACCGAGTCGCCAACAACCTCATTGTGGATATTTCCCGCAAGCGCAAGGTATCATCGCTTCACGCGATTCAGGAAAAGGGATTTGATATTGGCTTTGAAGATCCCGGTATTTCCATTCAGCGCATGGATGCCAAAGCGGCATTTGTCCTCCTGCGAAAATTGAACGTAAAATACCGCGATGTCATTGTGATGCGCTATATTGACGAGCTCACGGTGCGGGAAATCGCGGGGATCCTGGGGGAATCAGAAAACACTATTTCAGTACGGATTCACAGAGGAATTCAAAAACTGTGCACTATTCTAGAATCATAGAAAATCCAAAAGAAGGAAAGGACATTCTGGAGGATATTCAGGCAATTGCGCTCAGTGCCATGTTTCTCCCCGAAAAGGAGAAAAAACGCATCCGAGAGCAGATCCTGAGATCGGTCTTAGAATATCCCGGAAAGGAATCTTCATGATGCGCATGGGGATTTGTTGAACTCTCTTGGAGATCGTATACAATGGGGGAATGGAACACGAACCCATCTATGTGTGCGAGGGCGAATGCTCGGCGCGTCTCACCGAACAAGAATACCAGGATCATCCCACCAAGGTATGCGGGGCCGCATCCTGCTCTCATCAAGGCAAACCGTTTGTGAAAAAAGAGGCAGGATCATGGACTCAAAACAAGAGTTAGATTTTCTTGAGGGAGAAGCGCTGAATGACGAAGAGGCGCTCCAAACGTATAGCCGCGATGCTTCTCTGTTTGAGGTAAAGCCAAAGCTCGTGGTATTCCCCAAGCACGCGCAAGACCTGAAAAAGCTTGTGCGATTTGCGCATGAACATCCTGAGAAAGGCATTTCTCTGACTGCCCGGTCAGCTGGCACTTGCATGACCGGAGGGCCACTTTCAGAATCTATCGTCCTTGATTTTACGAAGCATTTCCGTCATGTGAAGGAGGTGAAGAAGACCTCAGAACGAGAGGGATATGGAGTCGTGGAGCCCGGCGTGTACTACCGCGATTTTGAACAAGAAACGCTCAAACAAAATCTTTTGCTGCAATCTTATCCTGCTTCGCGGGAGATTTGCGCGGTTGGGGGAATGGTGGCAAACGGGGGAGGAGGAGAAAACAGCTTGCGATATGGGAAGACAGACAAGTTTGTGCGAGAGCTTCGCTGTGTTCTTTCTGACGGCAATGAATATGGCGTGAAACCTCTCACGCGGCGGGAGCTGGAAGAGAAAATGAAACAGGATACTTGGGAAGGCCGGCTCTACCAGAATATGTTTGAGCTTCTTGACGCGAATTATGACCTTCTTTCGCGGGAAAAACCCAAGGTAACGAAGAATTCCGCGGGATACGCCCTTTGGGATGTATGGAACAGGGAAACGGAGATCTTTGATTTCACCAAGCTGTTTTGCGGATCTCAGGGTACGCTTGGGCTGATCACGGAAATCACGTTCAAGCTGTTGCGGCCACACCCGTACTCAACGCTTCTTGTAATCTTCCTCAAGGATTTGGGGCCTCTTCCCCGGATTGTAGAGCGTATTCTTGCGCATAGTCCTGAGTCCTTTGAGGCGTATGACGACAAAACCTTGAAGCTTGCTCTGCGTTTTTTGCCAGGATTCGTAAAACTGTTAAAGGGCAATATCTTTTCGCTTGGGCTGCGGTTTCTCCCAGAGCTCAAAATGCTGCTTCTGGGAGGAATGCCAAAGCTTGTGCTGTTTGCCGAGTTCGCGGGCGATTCAGAAGAAGAAACGAGGGCTGCCGCCCTCACGGCTCAGAAATCTTTGAAGGATCTGAAGTTGAATATGAGGATTACGCGCGCGCAAAAGGAGGTGGAAAAGTACTTTACCGTGAGAAGAGAGAGCTTTAATCTTTTGCGAAACCATGTGAAAGGCAGAAGAACAGCCCCGTTTATTGATGACCTTGTGGTAGATCCCCAATATCTTGCGGAGTTTTTCCCGCGCCTGCAGCAGGTCTTAAAGCCCTACGAGAAGTACATGACCTACACTATCGCGGGACACGTGGGCGACGGGAATTTTCACATCATTCCCTTAATGGATATGAGCAAACAGGAGTCTCGGAGGATTATCCCCGAGCTCATGGAAAAAGTGCACGCTCTCGTCTTTGAATACGGTGGATCCTTTACCGCAGAGCATAATGACGGCTTGATCCGCACCCCGTTCCTCAAAGACATGTACTCTCCTGAGATGCTGAAGCTGTTTGTCGAAACCAAAAGGATCTTTGATCCCAGCAATATCTTTAATCCAGGCAAGAAGGTAAACGGAGACCTTGCGTACACCCTCTCCCATATTGCCAAGGAAAACTAGGCCTGTGGAAAACTTTCCATTTGCCATACTAGGTGTTGTGTGATTGACGGGAGCAAAGGATTGAGTAGTATTTATGTAGGGACGGAGAATCCCAAGTAAAATCAGATTGAGAAGCTCCCAGATGAGATGATTTCAAGGCGCGACGACGAAACCTGTACCCTTAGGTACGTTGAGGAGAAGTAACGAAGAAATCAGCCACTCCGGGAGCTTCCCTCTGGGCGGGCGAATGCAGAACAGCT
>JAUYJF010000032.1 GCA_030688685.1 Candidatus Yanofskyibacteriota bacterium
AGATCCGCATGAACCAAGAAGCGAAAGGCCCCCGCGAAGTTATCCTTTCAGAGTTCTCGGTTACCGCCACAGAGAACGTACTGCTGTACGCGGCCTTATCTTCCTATCCTGTGCGCGTGAAGATTGCCGACTATGATTACCAGGTACAGGAGCTTGTCGCGTTTTTAAAAAAGATGGGCGTGCGTATCAGAACTCCTGAATTTCATACGCTGCATATTGAAGGGGCAAAAAAACTGAAAGGCGCGCGCCACAAGCTTATGGCAGATCCTATTGAGGCTGGCACACTCATTCTTCTGGGGGCCGCGGCAAAAGGAGGGATTACTGTAGAGAATGTTGAGTTGGCCTATCTCCACCTATTCCTTAAGAAACTGCGGGACGCGGGCATTCCTTTGGACGTATCTCAGAAAGGCGGCAAGGGGGCTGTACAGGTGCAGCATGTAAAGAACCCAAAGATAGCCGCAATCCAGAGCTGGATTTACCCTGGCGTGCATTCTGATCTCCAAAGCACGTTTGGGGTACTGGCAACCCAATCCCGCGGCTCCACGCTTCTCCATGATCCTCTGTACGAAGGACGCCTCAAGTATTTGGAGGAACTGAATCGCATGGGCGCTGAGATCTACTTTGCGGACCCCCATCGGGCAATTATTAACGGACCAACCAAACTCTATGGCACCGATTTGGGAACTTTTGATCTCCGGGGCGGAGCCGCGCTCATTATTGCCTCTCTTATTGCAGAGGGAAAGAGCACTATTTCCAATATCTATCAAATTGATCGCGGGTATGAGAAAATAGAAGAACGCCTTCAGAATCTTGGGGCGGATATTACAAGAATTCAAGACTAACGGCATGCTGCATACAAAAATAGGAATTGATCTGGGAACCTGCAACTCGCTGGTGTTTGTTCACAAGAAAGGCGTTGTACTCAACGAGCCCTCTGTTGTTGCCGTCTCCATGGATGAGAACAAGATTTTGGCGGTAGGGCAGGAAGCAAAGGAAATGACAGGACGCACCCCAGACACCATCCGGGTGTATCGTCCTCTGAGGGAGGGCGTTATCGCGGACTTTCGCGTAACCTTGGCTATGATTCGGTATTTCCTCCGAAAGACCATGCCCAGGTTCCAATTCCTCAAGCCCGAGGTATTGGTTTCCGTGCCAGCGGGCATTACATCTACTGAGCGCCGCGCGGTTATTGAAGCAACCATAAGTTCAGGGGCAAAAGCGGCCTATGTGGCAAAGGAGCCTATTCTCGCCGCTATTGGGGCTGGCATTCCCATTAATTCGTCTTCAGGGCACATGATCGTGAATATTGGCGGGGGAACCACGGAGGTCGCGGTTATCTCCTTGGGGGGCATCGTGGTTTCCTCATCCCTCAGGGTCGCGGGAGACAAGTTTGACCAAGCCATTTCAGAGTACATCAAGAAAAAGTACAACCTTGCCATTGGAGAAAACACGGCAGAGGAAATTAAAGTAAAGATTGGAACCGCCATACCAGAGAAAGAAGAAAACATGATTGAGATCCGGGGGAGAGACCTGCTCTTGGGGCTCCCCAAGCATATTACTATTTCTTCCAATGAGGTTGCTCAGGCAATCTCAGAACCGCTGGGCGACATTATGCAAACCATTAAGGTCGTGCTCAGGGACACGCCTCCCGAGCTTTCCGCGGATATTATGGACAAGGGCATGGTTATTTCCGGAGGAGGAGCTCTCTTAAAGAATATTGATCAGCTCATCTCTCAATCCATCGGGGTCCCGTGCTTTGTCGCCGAAGACCCTCTCTTTTGCGTAGCCCGCGGGGCTGGAGTTGTTTTGGACAACCTTGAGGTGTACAAGCAGAGCATCATGATGAAAAAATAGCGGATCTCCATGCCATCGCAAGAGGAATTCCTTTGGAAAGCGGTTCAGGCGGGAAAGCTCGCCCACGCGTACCTATTCGCGGGTAATGACGCTGCGGCAAAGCGGCAGACGGCTCAAATTATTATCCAACGCTTGAATTGCGCGGAAAAATCAGGTCCATGCCTCGTGTGTCGCAATTGTTTGGATATTAAGAACCTCTCTTTCCCTGATCTGGCTTGGGTGTTTCCTGAAGAAAAAGAAATCCAGATTGGGCAAATTCGCCAACTCGCGAAAGCTCTCAGTTTTGCCCCCTATATGGCAGAGAGGAAATACGCGGTGATTGAGCAGGCCCACGCCATGAACGCGCAGGCGCAATCCGCTTTCCTGAAACTTCTCGAAGAGCCGAAAGGGTCTGCTCTCATCCTGCTGTTCTGCGAGTACCCGGCGCTTCTCTTGGATACCATTCAATCACGGACGCAGGTGATATCTTTCTTCCGGTTTGGAGACAACGCGCTTTCTCAGGATGCCACAGAGACGTTCTTGCATTTGCATAGCGCGCCATTCGCGGAACGCTTCGCTTTTGCAAAAAAGACTGCGGAAGCGAAAAGAGTGCCAGATGTTTTGGAGCAATGGGAACTTGCCGCCAGAGCGCGTCTTCTCTGGCAGGTACAGGATAATGGTTCTGTGGAAGAAATTCAGAAGGCAAGAAAGATTCTCGGGCTCATTGGGGAAATGCGCGTTGATGTTGCAAAAACCACGGTTTCTGCTCGGTTCGCGTTAGAGCAAGTACTGATCGCTCTCTAGGGGACAGGGTTTGCGCGCCCGTGGGTATCTCCCGCCCTGTTTTTTATCTCATATGGCGGGTGTTTTTTTGGGCGCAATGGACAAGAAGCGAGAATTTTGTATGATAGAATAATGTATCAGGAAATTATCGCGGGGATTCGCCCGGAAACAGAAAAAATGTATGATTTCTTTTCCCGGGAGCTCGCAAAGATCCGCACAGGGCAGGCAAGCCCTGCTCTGGTTGAGGATGTGCCGGTATCCGCCTTTGAGAGCGTCATGCCGCTCAAACAGTTAGCCGGAATCTCGTGCCCGGAACGCAATCAAATCGTAATCCAGCCCTGGGATCGTTCCTATCTCGGACCTATTGAGAAAGCGCTCCAACAAGCAGGGTTGGGAATAAGCCCCGTTGTGGACAAGGACATTGTGCGCATTACGCTTCCTCCCATGACGCAAGAGTTCCGGGATAAGCTTCTGAAGATTATCGCGGAAAAATCTGAGGAGACGCGAGAAGGAATCAGGAAACTGCGGGATGAGGCATGGGGGAAGATTCAGGAAAAGGCACGAACTGGAGAAGTGCGAGAGGACGATAAATTCAAGGGCAAAGAGGATCTCCAGAAGATTGTGGATGAGTACAATAAAAAGATTGACGAACTTATTGAACGAAAGAAGCGAGAGATTTCTCTCTAATATATTCCATGGTTATTCCTATTGGAGCGGCGATCGTGTCATTGCTTGTGCTCGTGATTCTTCATGAACTGGGGCATTTTTGGACTGCCCGGCGTTTTGGCATCAAAGTGGAAGAGTTTGGCATTGGTCTTCCTCCTCGTTTGTTCGGCAAGAAGATAGGGGAGACCATCTATTCTCTCAACCTGCTTCCTTTGGGAGCTTTTGTGCGTATGGAAGGAGAAGAGGGGGAGAGCAAAAGTCCCACGTCATTTTCCGCAAAGCCCGTATGGCAACGGCTGCTGGTGGTGGCAGGAGGCGTGATTGTCTTTTGGATGATCGCCGCCGCCCTTCTTGGTGTTCTTGCGGCAACGTCCGGCATTCAGGCGCAAGTCCCGGATGAAGAGCCAATCAGCAACCCTTGGGTGCAGATCCAAGGAATAGCCCAGGATAGTCCCGCTCAGGAAGCGGGAATTATGCTGGGGGACCAGATTATTGCTCTTGCGGCAGGAGAAGCGATCGTCAGAGAAGTGACGACTGTTTCTGCTGTTCAAGAGTTTGCTGAAGCATACGCGGGACAAGAGGTTGAAATCACGCTTCTTCGGGGAAATGAAGAGGCGCGAGTTTCTCTGATTCCAAGAGTGGACCCTCCCGCGGGGCAAGGGGCTATGGGAATTGCGTTATCCCGGATCGGGACTATCCAATACGCGTGGTACGAGGCTCCCTTGCAAGGCGTTCTTATGACCCTGGAAATGACAGGAAGAATTGTCGGATTCTTTGGAGTTCTGATAGCTGATCTCGTGACAGGGCGAGAAGTTGAGATAGGAACAGATGATGTGCGCGGACCCATCGGGATTATTTCCATGATGCAGGAAGCATTCTCAGGGAATCTTCCCCAGTTTTTCATGTTTGTAGCGCTTATTTCCATTCACCTTGCCATCTTTAACGTATTGCCCATACCGGCGCTGGACGGAGGCCGCATGTTCTTTCTCCTTATTGAGGCTGTGAGAAGAAAACCGTTGCCCCAGGCATGGGAACAGCGCATGATCGTCGTCTCCATGCTCCTGTTGATTTCCTTGATTGTTTTGATCAGTATACAAGACATATCCCGTGTTCTATGAGGCAATCATTTCTCTTTACAGCAACGCGAAGGGAGGCGCCCAAAGACGAGGAAAGCACAAACGCGAAACTTTTAATCCGCGGCGGATTTTTGCACAAGGAAATGGCAGGCGCGTATGCTTTTCTTCCGCTTGGATTGCGCGTTCTTGAGAATATTAAGCGAATTATTCGTGAAGAAATGAATGCCCTTGGAGCGCAGGAGATTCTCATGACCACGCTCCAGCGCAAAGAACTGTGGGAGACAACCAATCGTTGGGACGATAAGGAAGTGGACGTATGGTTTAAATCTACGTTGCACGCGGGAGGAGAAGTCGGGTTCGGGTGGTCGCATGAAGAACCGATCGCGGATATGCTGAAAAGTCATGTGGAAAGCTTTCGTGATCTTCCGGTGTATGTGCATCAGTTTCAGCCAAAGTTGCGCAATGAACTGCGAGCGAAAAGCGGCATTATGCGCGGCAGGGAGTTCCTGATGAATGATATGTATTCGTTTGATTCAAGCGAGGAGCATCATACGGCATTTTACAATCAGGCGATCAAGGCGTATGAACGGGTATTTGAGAGAGCCGGGATTGGTGAGGATACCTTCATGACCTTTGCGTCAGGCGGGGCCTTTACCAAGTTCAGCCATGAATTTCAAACAATAATTGATGCCGGAGAGGATAAGATTTATCTCAATCACGAAAAAAGAATCGCGATCAATGAAGAAGTGCTGAATGAGGTGGTACTTCAGGAGCTGGGTATCAGAAGGGATGAGCTTGTGGAGGTAAAAACCGCGGAAGTCGGGAATATTTTCAACTTCGGGACAGCAAAATGCGAGCAGCTCGGACTCTTATTTACAAACGAAGCGGGAAAGCGAGTGCCCGCGTGGCTCGGCTCATATGGTATTGGGGTTACTCGGCTTATGGGTGTAATTGTTGAAAAGCATCACGATGAAAAAGGAATTATTTGGCCATCCTCCGTTGCTCCTTTCCGGATGCATCTTGTCGCGCTTCCGGGAGGCGAGACAATCGCAGAGAAACTGTATGGGGATCTCCAAAGCAAGGGCACTGACGTTCTGTATGACGACCGGGTCTCCGCATCTCCCGGAGAAAAGCTGATGGACGCTGACCTCTTGGGCATTCCCTTGAGAGTTGTTGTTTCAGAACGCACGCTCAAGGAAGACGGTGTTGAAATCAAGAAACGAACAGAAGCGGATTCACAGATAATCAAGATTCACGATCTTCTCGCGTATGAAGTCATTTAGCAGATTTTTCTCGTATCTCGGCCAAGACATTGCCATTGACTTGGGAACCGCCAACTCCCTGGTGTATGTTCGGGGAAGAGGAATTGTACTCCAGGAACCCTCGGTGGTCGCGGTCAATCAAAAGACCGGACAGATCCTCGCAATTGGAAAAGAGGCAAAAAAGATGGTGGGCAGAACACCGGCGCACATTGTTGCCACGCGTCCCCTCGTGAAGGGTGTTATCTCAGACTTTGAGGTTACCGAGCAAATGCTCCGGTACTTCATTGACAAGGTGTACAAGAAAAAGCTTCTCATTGGTCCAGGTCCCCGGGTCATTGTGGGTATTCCTTTTGGGGTTACGGAAGTGGAAAAAAAAGCTGTTTTGGACGCCGCCTACAGCGCGGGCGGGAGAGAAGTGTTCCTTATTGAGGAACCTATGGCAGCTGCCATAGGAGCAAGACTCGTAGTGCAGGAGGCAGGAGGAAACTTTATTGTGGATATTGGGGGTGGAACCACCGAGGTTGCCATTATCTCTCTCGGAGGCATTGTATTTGCCAAGTCCCTCCGCGTCGCGGGAGACAAGCTGAATGAGGATATTATCTATTTTGCCCAAGAAGAATATAAGATTGCCATTGGAGAGAGGACCGCGGAAGCCATTAAGATTGGCATTGGGTCAGCATATGCCACCGGCCGAGAAAAAAAAGAACTTCCTTTGCGGGGGAGAAACATCGTGACCGGGCTTCCAGAAGAGATCACTATTTCCGCTGACGCGGTGCGCAAGGCAATGGAGAAATCCGTGCGGCAGATTATTAACGAGATTAAGATTGCCGTGGAGGAAACTCCGCCAGAACTCCTGGCTGATATCATGACGAATGGCATCCACCTCGCGGGAGGAGGAGCTCAGCTTGCCGGATTGGACGTGCTCATCACCAAAGAAACAAAGATTCCCACGAACATTGTTGAAGATCCCCTTACTGCCATGGTGCGCGGGGCGGGACTGGTTTTGGAAAACCTTGATGAGCTCCGAGACGTATTAGTGGAAACCGACTCATTGGAACCGCCCAAATAATATGATTTCAAAGGACCAGGTTGAGCGCATCGCAAAACTCGCGCGGATCTCTCTTACGGCGCAAGAGACAGAGCGTTTTCAAAAAGAGCTGAGCGAGGTGCTGGATTACTTTGAAAAAATAGCGCCCCTTGATGTTTCCGGGGTTGCTCCCATGACTCATCCCGGCGCGCTTTCTCATGATATGAGAGCGGATGTGCCCGAGGATGCTCCAAAAGAAACAGTCGCGAAGCTGCGGGAAGCGATGGCTGAATCCCAGGGAGGATTTCTCAAGGTACGCTCTATTTTTGATCATGGAAGATAAGATATCCATCAGAAGCATCCGGGAAGGATTGGAAAACCGAGAGTTCTCAGCGCAGGAGATCGCTCGAGTGTTTCTCTCAAAAATCTCAGAGCGGGAAAAAGATGTTCACGCCTTTTTAACTGTAACTGAAGAACTCGCGCTCTCTGAGGCTGCCGCGCTTGACGCTGCGATCGCGAACAAAGAACCGCTTCCGCTTTTGGCAGCGGTTCCCTGCGCGATTAAAGATTGCATCCTTGTTGAGGGGATCGCGTGCACCGCAGGTTCCAAGATGCTGGAATCATATGTTGCTCCCATGGATGCCACCGTGGTAGCGCGCCTCAAAGAAAAGGGAGCTTTGCTGGTTGGCAAGACCAACATGGATGAGTTTGCCATGGGTGCTTCAACGGAAAACTCCGCGTTTGGCCCGACGCGCAATCCTCACGACACAAGCCGGGTTCCTGGAGGGAGTTCCGGGGGATCAGCAGCGGCTGTGGGAGCCAAAGAATCTCTGGTTTCTCTCGGTTCTGATACGGGAGGATCCATCCGGCTTCCCGCCTCCTTCTGCGGGGTCGTGGGATTGAAGCCAACGTATGGGGCGGTATCACGATCTGGCTTAATCGCGCTCGCTTCTTCGTTGGATCAGATAGGGCCTTTCGCTTCCACTATTGAGGATACAGAAAGAGTGTTTGAGGCGATTTGCGGCAAAGATCCGCTGGACGCGACTTCCGTGGAGTATGAATACCCAAGCGAACGAGAACAGAGCGTGAAGGGAATGCGGATTGGAATTCCAAAGGAGTATTTCGCGAAAGGCCTGGATGCTGAGATTCAGTCTCGCGTCTCAGATACGCTGAGCGAACTGGAAAAACAAGGAGCTCTCTTGCAAGAAATTACGCTTCCGCATACAGAATACGCCTTATCCACGTACTATATTATCAATACGTCTGAGGCGTCAGCGAACTTGGCGCGGTATGACGGCCTTCGGTTCGGAAGCAAGGGAAAAGAGCCGCAAGGCAATCTTCTGGATTGGTATCTCAGCGTGAGAGGGGAAGGATTCGGATCGGAAGTGAAACGGAGGATCATGCTGGGCACCTACGCGCTTTCCGCGGGGTACTACGAAGCGTACTATATAAAAGCATTAAAAATCCGGGCGCTTCTCCTGCGGGATTTCCAGCAGGCCTTTGAGCAGGTTGACCTCATCGCGGGCCCTGTTTCTCCGGTGCTTCCTTTTCGTATTGGCGAACGGGTCAAAGACCCTCTTGCCATGTATTTGGTGGACGTATATACGGTTCCCGTAAATCTCGCGGGACTTCCCGCGCTTGCGGTTCCCGTGGGAACATCTTCTGCGGGGCTTCCAATCGGCATGCAGTTTATAGCCCCCGCCTTCCAGGAGCATGTAGCCTTCCGGGCAGGAAAAGCGGTAGAATTACTCCATGGAAGAAATTCTTAGACAAATTGTTTCACCGGAACTCCAGGCAAAGCTGCTTGTCTTTCGGCTTATCTTCGGGTTTACTGGATTTGCTCTTCTCGTATTCATCTTTTGGGTCTTTACCCAAACCGCGTACGGCAAGTTTCTTTTTATGGAGGATTGGAAGGAATTCGCGGCATACAAGGCATTCGCGCTGCGCAAAAGAGTGCTGCGCTGGAAGAAAATCATAAAGCGTTTGGAATCACAGCGAGAAGACGAATACAAGCTCGCTATCTTAGAGGCGGAGAGTATGCTGGAAGAAATCTTCAAGCGTATGGGCTTTGGAAATACCCTGGAAGAACAGCTCCAGCGCATTCCTCCCGTAACAATTCCAACACTTGAAGAGTTGAAGCGCGCGCATATGATAAGAAGCAATATCGCCCATGATCCTGATTTTGTGCTTTCTGCGGATCAGGCAAAGGAGGCCATGGAGATTTACGAACGCACCCTCAAAGCGCTTGATATTCTTTAGGATTCTACCTTGCTCTTTTTGCCTTTCTCCTGTATACTACAGCCGCGGGGTGGTGTAACAGTAGCATACGAGGCTCATACAGCGGTGTGACCCTGAATGGCAACATTCTGTGGAAAAACTCCCGAACATGCTGGAAACCCGTTAGAGTCCTTCTTGCAACAACGTAGCTCGCAAGAGCAAGCGTGAATGCTCAAAAAAAGAAGGAATTTGGCAATCAGCAGCCAAGTCCTGTTTCGGCAGGAAAGGTTCAGAGACTATAATGGGAGCTTCCTGAGAAGGAAGATGGTATAGTCCATTCCTTTTGGAAACAAAAGGTACGGAAGAACCTCGTGATGCCCGTGCAATTCGGGCTCCCGCAACCATGATTGGTGAGCAGTCAAAGAAGTCGATCGCTCAAAAGCTACGAAAGAAGGGACTAAGTATCGGTGAGATAGCTCTTGAGTTAGATATGCATAAGAGCGGAGTAATTAGCAAATGGTGTCAAGGCATTGAGCTTACTCTGGTGCAGCGAGGACGTCTCAAGAAAAAAGAGCTAGATGGAGCGACAAAGGGCAGTCGTATTTTGTTATCTCGAGCGAGACAAGAAAAAGCAGAGTCAATAAATGAAATTCGAAGAGAGACGTTGCAAGAGATCGGGAAAATTACAAAGAGAGACCTTTTCCTTTGTGGATTAGGCCTCTATTGGGGAGAAGGATACAAGTATAAAGGAGGAGAGATTGTCGGGTTTACAAACACAGATCCTCGTACTATACTCATAATGCTTAAATGGTTTAGAGATATAGGGCATGTATCTGACGAGAGCTTCCGATTTAGAGTGCAAATCAATATTGAACACGAAGGGAGAGTAGAAGAAATTAAAGAATATTGGAGTAGAATTGTCGGTTTTTCCTTGAAGCAATTTACGAAAACAAGTCTCGTGAAGGTAAAGACAAGGAAAATATTTCTCAATCCTCAAAACTATCACGGAACGCTAAGAGTCACCATATGCGGAGGAAGTAAACTGAGGAGGAGAATTCACGGATGGATTGAGGCAGCAGCTGAGAACGTTTAAGTGAAAATTGGCCGGCGTAGCTCAGTTGGTTAGAGCGACGGACTCATAAGCCGTAGGCCGGAAGTTCGATCCTTCCCGCCGGCACAATCAAGAATAATATGGGCCCGTAGAACAGCCTGGAGTGTTCGTCTCCTTGTCACGGAGAAGGTCGCCGGTTCAAATCCGGTCGGGCCCGCTTTCTAAGGTATAACTTACGTGCTCGCGCAGAATATCCCCCGGAAGGGGGATTTTGCTTGAAAATAAAATAGGTCTTATAAATTCAGTATGTTATCAGATTGGTGCATTGGAATAGTTTGATACTTTTGCAATAGTTGGTATAGTAAAAAGTAGCCTGTAGTCTGGAGGAAGTAATGAGCACCTCACAGGAAAACGTTCCCTCTTGGTTGCAATTGAGGGAGCTGTTTTTTGAAATCTTACCCAGTCTGTTGGCCGAGGCGCAAGAAGCACGCAAAGCAGCTGTTTCTTATCGCAACTTCCGTGTGGGATGCGCTGCGCTCGCCTTTCATACCCAGAAGGGAATCTGGGAAGTATTTCGTGGGGCAAACTTTAAGGAGGCAGTGAACGCGCGTCCTATATGCGCTGAGCCAGTAGCCATACAAGCCGCTCGCGCCAAGGGCTTTGACCTGATTGTGGGACTTGTGATTGTAGGAGAGCCCCAACTGGATGAGGACAGCGGGGCGCTCCTCAGTACTCTTACTCCTTGCGCGGAATGCAGGAGAAAGCTCCTGGAACTTCCGGCGGTAAGGATGCAAACTATCATTGTCACCGTTACGCCCAATCTCAAAACTCAAGAGGTTCGCACTTTTCATGGGGTCTTGGAAGCTCACCACTGGGACCAGAGATGGTAAGACCGCGCTGCATCGTAAGCGCGGTCTTCTCCTATACATAGGGCGTTGATTTACATATATATTTTGAGTATGATAACCCAATGGATATTACCGCGTTACGAGACCAGGCAATTGAAGCTATTGAGAGGGCAAAAAACGCCAAGGAATTGGAAGAAGTAAACAAGATCTACCTTGGGAGAAAAGGGAAACTCACACAGCTTCTGCGTTCTTTGAACGCAATGGAAGCAGGGGAGCGCAGGAAAATTGGAGCCGCGGCGAACGCGCTCAGGGACGAGCTCCACGAAACTTTGGAAAAGAAACAGGAGCTGCTTGCGCGCCTGGAGCTACAGGAAGAGGCAAGGCAAAACCGGATTGATGTGACGGTTCCCGGAAAAAGGCTTCCGGTTGGCCATCTCCACCCTTTGACCCATATCCAAAGGGAGGCGCGGAGAATTTTTGAGTCCATGGGATTCTCAACCGTGCAGGGAAACGAAATTGAAAGCCAGCATTATAACTTTGACGCATTGAACTTTCCCCCAGATCATCCTGCCCGCGATATGCAGGATACTTTTTGGCTCAAGCAGCACAGGAAAGGGGAGCGCAACCTTTTGCGCACCCACACCTCTCCTGTGCAAGTCAGGTACATGGAGCAGCACGTCCCTCCCTTCCGCATTATCGTTCCGGGGCGCGTGTTTCGGAATGAGGCGACTGACGCTCGCCACGAAACCAACCTGTACCAGCTTGAAGGCCTTATGGTAGGCAAGTATGTTTCTGCCGCGCATTTCAAAGGGGTCCTTGAGGAGTTTTACCGAGAGTTTTTCCATACTCCTGTTTCTATTCGCCTCCGTCCGAGCTTCTTTCCTTTTGTGGAGCCGGGCTTTGAGGTGGATATGAGCTGTGTGGTATGCAAAGGAGGAGGATGTTCCACGTGTTCTCAAGGAGGGTGGATTGAGATGATGGGAGCGGGAATGGTTCATCCCAATGTGTTCAAGGCGGCAGGATATGTGCCGGGAGACTGGCAGGGATTCGCCTTTGGAATGGGTCTGGACCGGCTTGCCATGATGAAATATAAGGTGCATGACATCCGGCTCTTCTATGGGGGAGACTTTAGATTCCTGAGGCAGTTTTAATACTATGAAATTCTCCTATTCCTTACTAAAAGAGTATGTGCCGGATATTCCAAAGCCAGATCATGTGGCTTTGGATATTGCCATGCATGCCTTTGAGGTAGAAGAGGTCAAGAAGAAGGCAAAGGACTGGATTTTCGATATTGCCGTGCTCCCTCCCCGGGCAGATTGCCTGTCTCACTACGGGATGGCTC